>JARLJC010000146.1 GCA_031291435.1 Alphaproteobacteria bacterium
AGGTTGTTTTTTGGACGCTGCTGTGCGTCTTTCCGCAATGGCGAAAGGACATTCCGGCCAAATTGCCGCCCGCAAGATCGCCACGTTCAGCGAAGCGCATACCAAATATCATATGGCAGACGAATTATACACGTAAGGTGTCAGCGCAGATTTATTTGTGCTTTCTATTCAATAGATTCTTGGCGCCTACGTACGAATACAATCTATACGATGACGATGACTGCGATAAATTCGTGGAGAAGAATTATCCGGGTGAAATCTGGGGCGCGTTCAAACGCCTACGCGTCGGCGCCGCGCGAGCAGATCTTTGGCGAATTCTTGTTCTTCTGAAACATGGCGGAATTTATATTGATATTGACGCCAACCTCACCGACGACCCAGATAATTTCATTTCCGACGACGCGGACCAAGTCTTCATCACGATGAAGGACGACGCCGTGACGAACTACTTTATCGCCAGCGCGCCGGGAAACCCAATCCTGATTGAATTATGCGAGCGAATCGTTCGCAATATCAATAACCGGGCGTCGACGAGCGTTTACTCTTTGACCGGCCCCGCCGTGCTCGAGGCAATTGTGAAAGAACGTGGCGTCGCCTGCCTCAATTACAAGAGCGCTTGCGTTCAGGGCCAGTTCACTAGCAAGAAAGGCCAATACATCGACAAGTTGAACGGCGCCTGGACGACTGCGCAAGCCATCCAACCGATCGTCGCCGATGAATGACCGCTAAGACTGCAATGGCTGTGCGATAATAAACGATTAGACTCAGCGCTGAGAGAGCTGGCCGAGTGCATAAGGGATAACGGATAACGGCGACAACGCATTTATTCTGCCTTCGCACGCTGCGAGTTTGGCCTGCGATTCCGTGGCGCGATGACGGCCGCTGAGTCGCAGCAAGAATGGAGTAAATCGTCAATTCCGCCACTCACTCTCGCCGCGCGCGCAACTTGGTGCCTAACCTCCTGAAAACGCCCGCGCGCCAAACGGATTTGTCGCCCTGCGCCGCCCTCTGCTGTGGCGACTGCGCGGCAGGCCTGGCCAGCCCCTCGCCCCTGCCCCTCTCCTGAACGGGAGAGGGATTTTCCCCGCCCCGCCGCCGCACAATTTTCCCCGCTTGCCCTGCGCCGCATCCTCCCCCACCTTAGGCCCATGACCGACTCGCCGATCGGCTCTTCCTTCTCGCGCCTCGTCGCCGTTCTCGGCCCCACCAACACTGGCAAGACGCATCTGGCGGTCGAGCGCATGCTCGGCCATGCCACCGGCATGATCGGCCTGCCGCTGCGGCTGCTGGCGCGCGAAATCTACGACCGCATCGCCAAAGTGCGCGGCGCGCGCGACGTGGCCCTCGTCACCGGCGAAGAAAAGATCGTGCCGCTGTCGCCGCGCTACTGGGTGTGCACGGTCGAGGCGATGCCGCTCGACCGCCGGGTCGAATTCCTCGCCGTCGACGAGATCCAGCTGTGCGCCGACCCCGAGCGCGGCCACGTCTTCACCCACCGCCTGCTGCACGCGCGTGGGATCTC
>JARLJC010000147.1 GCA_031291435.1 Alphaproteobacteria bacterium
AACGGCAATCGCCTCCGGCCTCAACGGCGTGACGCTCGACCAGGCGGTGCTGTCCCGGGATCGCTCGCAAAAGGTATTTAGCCAGAGTTTCGAGGAGTTCTCCGGTCGCATGGTCCCGCCGCGCCTCACCCGCGGCGCCAACATGATGAAACAGTATGGTTCGGTGCTGTCGCGCATCGAGCAAAGCTATGGCGTGCCCGGCGAAATTCTGGTCGCGATCTGGGGACTGGAGACCGACTTCGGCGTCAACACCGGAAAATTTCCGACGATTCGCTCGCTGGCGACGCTGGCCTATGACTGCCGGCGCGCGGAGATGTTCCGCGGCGAATTGATGGATGCCTTGCGCATCATCGAACGCGGTGACCTCGCGGCTTCGGAAATGCGCGGCGCCTGGGCCGGCGAGATCGGCCAGACCCAGTTCATGCCGTCGTCCTACATCAAATTCGCGGTGGATTTCGACAGCAACGGCCGCCGCGACCTGTTGCGCAGCGCGCCCGACGTGCTGGCGTCAACCGCGAATTTCCTGGCCAGTTACGGCTGGCAACGCGGCAAGGACTGGGAAGCGGGCAGCCCCAATTTTGCTGTCCTGCAGCAATGGAACAAGAGCGACGTCTACGCGAAAACCATCGGCTATTTCGCAACCCAGCTCGCCCATACGCCGTAACAATCAGCCAAACCATAAGAATGATCTCACATTCACTATTTTAATTCCGCATGCGAATTACGCATGATCTAATCGGCTAAATCTGGTCTGGACGAGGCCCCCAGCCCGTCGGGTTCTGCTCCCCGCGCCTGGCGGCCACGCATGGCTGCGCCTATCTTTGCGGCATCAAGCCGCCGGTGCGATTAACAAGATACCGGCGTTTTACGGGACTTTCTTGATAGGCCGACACAACGCCAACCGATTTTAACGGATCCGGCGGGCAGCCACGCCGAACGGTTAACCGTTTCTTACCGAAGCTATGCACCTTATGATTAGCTGCACCGCAGCATTGGAACTTCTGCAGCGCGAGATACTACCCTATATTCATTTCAACGATCAGGTTCTCTTCCAAGAGCTGAATCGAAGATACAAGGAGACTACCCATGTTGCTCTCGCTCATCCGAATGTTCCAGGCGTTTCGGGACTATCAGCGCAATGTCAGCGAATTGTCCCAGCTCACTGATCGCGAACTGGCCGATATCGGTCTTGATCGCTCGGATATTCCGCGCGTTGCAGCCGGCAATTACA
>JARLJC010000148.1 GCA_031291435.1 Alphaproteobacteria bacterium
ATGTTTTTCCCATGACCGCAACACCTTATCAGGGTGTTGCACTTCGTTTGTGAACTTAGGGGATCCAGTCCCGAAGTACCCGCAAGTCATGCCTTATGGCGCTTTTCGTACTGGATCCCGGCTTGCGCCGGGATGACGATGGCTTTCTCAATACCGCTTGACGGCTGCAATGCGCAAATCATACGATAGCGGCATGTCATCGGAACAAACCCTTTCTCTATCGCCTGCCGCACGTGCACCTTTTAGTCTCATTGTGCCGCCGTTCCCGTGCGCCTGAGCGCACAAAAACACGTTTTCCCATCCAGATAACTGGTCTATCCCTTTCATGCCGCCGCTTTCGGCGGATTCGCTTATGGTGACTTATGCTGCGCTATCTCGACGTACAAACCGTTATTTCCCTGATCCGCAAGACCGGGGTCGAGAAATCCCTGTCCCTGCTGGCCGACTATCTGGCCGACGATTTCAAACGCTGGAACGAATTTCATAAATCGCCGCGCGCGGCCTGCCATTCGCCGCAGGGCGTGATCGAAGTGATGCCGATTGCCGACGGCCAGTTTTATTCGTTCAAATATGTGAACGGGCACCCCGGCAACACGGCCAAACATTTGCCGACGGTGATGGCGTTCGGCGTTCTCGCCGAAACCGAAACCGGCGTGCCGATTTTGCTTAGCGAAATGACCTTGCTGACGGGGCTGCGCACGGCATCGACTTCGGCGCTGATCGCCAAGCATTTGGCGCGCAGGAACAGCAAACGCATGGCCATCATTGGCTGCGGCGCGCAAAGCGAGTTCCAGATACTGGCCTTCAAGGCGGTGATGGGGATTACCGATGTCGTGGCGTTCGATCTCGACGCCAAAGCGATTGAGAAATTGCAGCGCAATCTGGCCGGAACCGGCGTGACCATAAAGGCGGCCTCTTCGGCGCGCGAGGCGGTCAAAGGCGCCGATATCGTCACCACCATCACGGCGGCCAAGGCCAAGCAGGCGGTTTTAACGCCGGATATGGTCGAACCCGGCATGCATATCAACGGCGTCGGCGGCGATTGCCCCGGCAAGACCGAACTGCATCCAGACGTGCTGCGCAACGCGCGGGTGGTCGTTGAATATGAACCGCAAACCCGCATCGAAGGCGATATCCAGCAGATGACCGGCAATTTCAAGGTCACCGAATTCTGGAAAATCATCACCGGCGCGGAGCAGGGACGCAGCGACGACCAGCAGATAACCGTCTTCGATTCCGTCGGCTTCGCGATCGAGGATTTTTCGGCGCTGCGGATGATGAACGATCTCGCCAAAGCCGCCGATGCGGGCACCGCGCTCGACCTCATCCCCGATCTCGCCGATCCCAAGGATCTGTTCGCCCTTCTGACCAAGGGAGCGTGAGATGGAAAATATTTCCTGGGAAGAATTCGAGAAAGTCGAATTGCGCGTCGGCACCGTGGTTAAAGCCGAGCCATTTCCGAAAGCCCGCAAACCGGCCTATAAAATCTGGGCGGATTTCGGGCCGGAGATCGGCATGCGCCAGACCTCGGCGCAGGTAACCGTGCATTACACGCCGGAAACATTGGTCGGGCGGCAGGTGGTGGGGTGTCTCAATCTCGGCGAAAAGAATATCGCCGGATTTATCTCCAATTTCCTGTGCACCGGTTTCGCCGACGCAAAGGGCGACATCGTGCTGGCAGGGCCGGGCCAACCCGTGCCCAACGGCGGCAAGTTGTTTTAAGCCGCCTTGTCTGTTAGCTTCACCCCTTCATTCACCGAGGATATCATGCGTTCCAGCCAGCTCTTCACCCGCACCAGCAAAGAAGCCAATAAACAGGAAACCAGCCGCAATGCGCAGTTGTTGAGCCGCGCGGGCTATGTCAGCCGTTTGATGGCGGGCGTTTATCAATATCTGCCTTTGGGTCTGCGCACGCTCAACAATATCGAAAATATCATCCGCGACGAGATGAACAAGATCGGCGGGCTTGAAATCCTGATGCCGACCTTGCATCCGCGCGAGAATTGGGAAAAAACCGGGCGCTGGGAAAAAGTCGATGTGCTTTATACGCTGAGCAGCGACCGCACCAGCCAGTCGGCCCCGCATGATCTGGCGCTGGCCCCGACGCATGAAGAGTCGGTGACGCCGATGATTGCGGGCTTCGTGCAATCCTATCGCGACCTGCCCATCGCCGCCTATCAGATCCAGACCAAATTCCGTAACGAACCGCGCCCCAAGGCCGGCCTGATGCGCGGGCGCGAGTTTCGGATGAAGGATATGTACTCCTTCCATGTCGATCAGGGCGATCTCGACGCGTTTTACGAACGCGCGACGCAGGCTTACGTGAATGTCTATGAACGCTGCGGCCTTGGCAACCGCACGCTGATTACCTTCGCTTCGGGCGGTGCCTTTTCGAAATACAGCCATGAATTCCAGACCATCAGCGAATATGGCGAGGATGTCGTTTACCGCCTGCCGGGGACCAAGATTGCCATCAACAAGGAAGTGATCGACGACAAGGAAGCTTTGCGCGAAATCATCCCCGGCTATAAAGACGGCGATGAATCGAAACTGGAAGAGCTTAAGGCCATCGAAGTCGGCAATATCTTCAAGCTCGGCACGCGTTTTTCGGAGGCCTTCAACGCCCAGTTCACCGATAAAGACGGCACCATGAAGAAAATGGTCATGGGCTGTTACGGTATCGGGCCGAGCCGTTTGGTGGGAACGATTGCCGAATGTATGAGCGACGATCGCGGCCTGGTATGGCCGGAAAGCGTGTCGCCTTTCAAGGCCGGCATCATCAATCTGAAAGCCGGCAACGAGAAAACCGACAAAGCCTGCGAAGATATGTATGCCGCTTTGCAGAAATCGGGTGCGGATATTTTCTATGACGACCGCGACGAAAGCGCCGGGGTAAAATTCGCGGATATGGATCTGCTGGGCTTCCCGTGGCAGATCGTGGCGGGGCCGCGCGGCCTTGAAAAAGGCACAGTCGAAGTCAAGAATCGCGCCAGCGGCGAGAAGCAGGAAATGAGCATCGAAAGCGCCATAGCGAAACTGAGCGGAAAATAAACATGCTGTTTTCACCCTTCGAGCGGATGGTGGCGATGCGCTATCTGCGCGCGCGGCGGCAGGAGGGATTTATTTCCGTGATCGGCTGGTTCTCGCTGATCGGCATCGCGCTCGGCGTCGCGACACTTATCGTCGTGATGTCGGTGATGAACGGCTTCCGGCAGGAATTGTTCCAGCGCGTCATCGGCCTTAACGGGCATATGAATGTTTATGCCATGCAGGGCTCGCTCGACCCTTATCAGCCGCTGGTCGATAAAATCCTCAAGGTACAGGATGTGACGGGGGCGGCGCCTGTCGTCGAAGCGCAGGCGCTCATCACCCATGAAGGTTCGGCCTCGGGTGCGTTCGTGCGCGGGTTGCCGGTCGAGACTTTGCGCGCGCGGCCCACCATTGCCGCGCATATTTCGGCGGGCTCGCTGGCCGATCTTGCGGACGGTTCGATCGCCATCGGTATCCGCATGGCGCAGCGGCTCGATCTGCATATTGGCGATACGCTGACGCTTATTTCGCCGGTCAGCAGCAATACGGTATTCGGCGCGGCCCCGCGCCTGCGTGGCTATAAAGTCGCCGCCGTTTTCGATGTAGGCATGTTCGAATATGACAATAATTTCATCTTCATGCCGTTGGAGGATGCGCAGATTTTCTTCCGCACCGGGCAGGCCGCGACCGCCATTGAAATTTTCGTGAAAGACCCGCAGCATCTGGCGCAAGCGCGTTCCGATATCGTGGCGGCGGCAGGCACCAACGAGCAGCCCATACGTATTCTCGACTGGCAGCAGAATAATTCGAGTTTTTTCACCGCTTTGCAGGTCGAACGTAACGTCATGTTCCTGATTTTAACGCTGATCATTCTGGTGGCGGCGTTCAATATTATTTCCAGCCTCATCATGCTGGTGAAAGACAAAGGGCAGGATATCGCCATTCTGCGCACGATGGGCGCGTCGCGCGGCATGATTATGCGTATCTTTTTCATCAACGGAGCCAGCATTGGACTTATCGGCACGGGGGCAGGGTTGGCGCTCGGCCTCTTCATCGCGCATCATATCGAGGGCCTGCGGGAAATCGTGCAGCGCATCACGCGCACCGATCCCTTCGCGGCGGATGTTTATTTCCTCACCAAAATGCCGTCGGTGGTCGATCCGCATGATGTCGTACATGTGGTGGTGATGGCGCTGGCTTTGTCGTTCCTCGCCACTTTGTACCCAGCCTGGCGGGCGGCGAAACTCGATCCGGTCGAGGCTTTACGTTATGAGTAAAAATAAATTAAATGGGATTCCCGCCTTCGCGGGAATGACGGCGTGTATTGAAAATGGCGCTTCAAGCAAAAACCGTCATTCCCGCGAAGGCGGGAATCCCATTTTTTCTCTTGTTGTAACGTTTTCCGTATCATGATTGCACCCGTTCTCGAACTCCGCGACATCAAGCGCAGCTATAAGCAGGCGAGCGGCGATTTACCCGTGCTGCGCGGCTGTTCCCTGCAAATCAACGCCGGTGAAACTGTCGCCCTTATCGGGCCTTCGGGTTCCGGCAAATCCACTTTGTTGCACAGCGCGGGTTTGCTGGAACGCCCGGATTCAGGCGAAGTGATGATTGCGGGACAAGACGCAATGAATCTCGACGATGCCGGGCGCACCGCCTTGCGCCGCGCGACGATTGGATTCGTCTATCAATTTCATCATCTGTTGCCGGAATTTTCGGCGCTGGAAAATATTGTGCTGCCGCAGATGATCGCGGGCGTGGCGAAAAAAACCGCCGAAATCCGGGCGCGGGAATTACTGGAGCTGGTGGGCCTTGCGGCTCGCGCCGATCATCGCCCCGGCATGCTCTCGGGCGGCGAGCAGCAGCGCGTGGCGATTGTGCGCGCCTTGGCCAACAAACCGAAATTGCTGATCGCCGACGAGCCGACCGGCAATCTCGACCCCGCCACCGCCGATCATGTCTTCGTGGCTTTACAAAATCTGGTCAAATCGCAGGGGCTCGCCATGCTGATGGCGACGCATAATCACGACCTCGCCGCCCGCATGGGGCGGACTGTCCTTATTCAGGACGGCGTATTGGCCGGTGCGCTCGCCGCCGGCTGAATGACTTCTCCGCCATATTGCGTATAGATGGCCCGGCCTTGCTGCGGCGTTTCGGGCCCCTGGGCGTTCGCGATCATGGCCGCGGCGGCGATAGCGGCGGCAAATATCGCGGTTCCCGCGAGGGCGCCCTTAAAGCTGTTTTCCCTGCGTTGCACCATCTCGCGCGAGATTTCCTGAAGCGTGGGCCGGCGGGCCTTTCGCGATGTCCCGGGTTCAGCAACGGGCGCGATTGCCACCACGCTGGCGGCGCCGGTTTTTTTCCTGAACAAGATGCCCAGTTTGGGAAGCGTTAGATGGGGCATATGGTGGCCCATAGATTCGGCTGTCATAATTACCTCTCAGCTAAAAGTTATTGCAGGCTAGGGGTAGCCAGAATGTCCTCATAAGTATTGAGGAATTATTACTTTCATTCGCGAAGAGTGCAAAGGCGGTTAAACAACGCCTTCGAAGACCACGACCAAGAAGATGTATAACTTATTGTTATATATGACATTATTTCCCATTTTTTGCTTGGAGCAGGGGGCTGCAAATGCTACAAATCGGCAGGCCTTCCGGCCGCCCGATTCCTTATAAAACAGGCTTTTACCGTGACTGATAATACCGCCCCGATGCCGCCCGCAGACGACATTCAGCCGATCACTATCGAAGACGAGATGCGTACTTCGTATCTCGCCTACGCCATGAGCGTGATCGTGTCGCGCGCGCTGCCCGATGTGCGCGACGGGTTGAAGCCGGTGCATCGCCGCATTTTGTACGCGATGAAGGAAAGCGGTTTCGACAGCACCAAAGCCTACAAAAAATCCGCGCGTATCGTCGGTGAAGTGATGGGTAAATATCACCCGCATGGCGACAGCGCGATTTACGACGCGATGGTGCGCATGGCGCAGAATTTCTCGATGCGCCTGCCGCTTATCGACGGGCAGGGCAATTTCGGTTCCATGGACGGCGATAACGCCGCCGCGATGCGTTACACCGAAGCGCGTCTCGACAAAGCCGCCGAAACATTGCTGGAAGATATCGACAAGGAAACCGTCGATTTCCACCCCAATTACGATGACTCGATGAAAGAGCCGGACGTTCTTCCGGCCCGTTATCCCAACATGCTGGTCAATGGCGGCGGCGGCATCGCCGTCGGCATGGCGACCAACATCGCGCCGCACAATCTCGGCGAAGTGATCGACGCGACTTTGGCGCAAATTAAGAACCCCGATATTTCCATCGACGAATTGCTGGAGATTATTCCCGGCCCCGATTTCCCGACCGGCGCGCTTATTCTGGGTTCAGCGGGCTGCCGCTCGGCAATGCATACCGGGCGCGGCAGCATCACGATGCGCGCGCGCCATGTCATTGAAGAAATCCGCAAGGATCGTCAGGCGATTGTCTTCACCGAAATTCCGTTCCAGTTGAACAAGGAAAATGTCGTCAAGCGCATCGCCGAATGCGTGCATGAGAAAATCATCGAAGGCATTTCCGAACTGCGCGACGAGTCCGACCGTGACGGCGTGCGCGTCGTCGTCGAATTGAAGCGCGACGCCATGGCCGAAGTCGTTGTGGCGCAATTATTTGCTCACACGCCTTTGCAAAGCAATTTCGCCGTCAATATGCTGGCGCTCAATAACGGGCGCCCGGAACTGCTGAATTTGAAAGGCGTTTTGACCGCCTTCATCGAATTCCGCGAAAAGGTCATCACCCGCCGCACCGAATATGAATTGCGGCAGGCGCGCGACCGCGCCCATATTTTGCTGGGCCTCGCCGTGGCCGTCGCCAATATCGACGAAATCATCGCCCTGATCCGCAAGGCCAGCGACCCCGCGATTGCCCGCACGCAATTGATGGAAAAGGCGTGGCCCGTCGCCGATGTCGCGCCGTTGATCTTGATGGTGGACGAGAATTTCATCGAAGGCAGCCCGACTTATAAGATGAGCGAGACGCAGGCCAAGGCCATTCTCGATCTGCGCCTGCATCGTTTGACCGGATTGGAACGCGACAAGATCGGCAATGATCTGAAAGAAGTCGTGACGCAAATCGCCGATTATCTCGATATTCTGTCGAACCGTCCGCGCGTGTTCCAGATCATGTCGGATGAATTGTCCGCCATCCGCCTGAAATTCGCCACGCCGCGCCGCACCAGCATCGAGCCGGTGGAATTCGAGCAGGATATCGAAGACCTCATCCAGCGCGAAGATATGGTCGTGACCGTCAGCCACGCCGGTTATGTCAAGCGTGTGCCGCTCTCAACCTACCGCGCCCAGAAACGCGGCGGCAAGGGCCGCACCGGCATGGCGACGAAGGAAGAAGATTTCGTCAGCGATATTTTCGTGGCCTCGACCCATACGCCGATGCTGTTTTTCTCGTCGCTGGGGCGCGTCTATAAACTGAAGGTCTACAAACTCCCGCTCGGCAATCCGCAATCGCGCGGCAAGGCTTTGGTCAATCTGCTGCCGCTCGAGCAGGGCGAAACCATCACTACCGTCCTGCATTTGCCGGAAGACGAAGCTTCTTGGGAAAATCTCAACATCATGTTCGCAACCGGAACCGGCACCGTGCGCCGCAACCAGCTTTCCGATTTCAGCAATGTCCGCGCCAGCGGTATCATCGCGATGAAACTCGACGAAGGCGACAAACTGATTTCCGTCCATACCTGCACGCCGCAGGATGATGTTCTGCTGGCCACCAAGCAGGGCAAAGCCATTCGCTTCGCCGTCGAAGATATCCGCGTTTTCGCCGGACGCAATTCCACCGGCGTGCGCGGCGTCAAACTGGCCGAAAGCGACAGCCTGATTTCGATGTCGATCCTCAAACATGTCGAAGCTACGCCTGATGAGCGCAGCGCCTATATAAGGCAATCCAACGCCGCGCGCCGCGCCGCCGGCGAAGAAGTGCTGGCCTCCGCCTCGGGCGACGAGGAAGAAAGCACTTCCAACGTGACGCTCTCGCCCGAACGTTTCGCCGAACTGGCGGCGCAGGAAGAATTCCTGCTCACGGTTTCGGAACGCGGTTTCGGCAAGCGCAGCTCGGCCTACGAATATCGTTTGTCGGGTCGCGGCGGGCAGGGCATCTGGAACATGGATATGTCGGAACGCAACGGCTTGATCGTTGCGACTTTCCCGGTGACCGAGGCGCAGGACATCATGCTGGTGTCGGATGGAGGCCAGATCATCCGCTCGCCGGTCAAGGATATCCGTATCGCCGGTCGCCGCACGCAGGGCGTGACCGTGTTCCGCGTCGATGCCGCCGAGAAGGTTGTGTCCGTCGCGGCTCTTGAAGACACCTCGGGCGAAGCCAATGACAATGGCGAGCCGGAGAGCGGCGAGGAACAAACCGATGCCTAAAGGCAAGCGTATCGGCCTCTATCCGGGGACCTTCGACCCGATAACGCTTGGCCATATGGATATCATTCGCCGCGCGGCGCGGGTGGTCGATCACCTTGTGATAGGTGTTGCCGAAAATACCGGCAAGGAACCTATGTTCGATACCAAAACACGGGCGGCAATGGTGGCCCGTGAAATCAAAGGTCTAAAAAACGTTTCGGTCGTATCGTTCGACAATCTTTTAGTGCATTTCGCCAAAGATATCGGCGCTTCGGTGATCGTGCGTGGCCTGCGCGCCGTTTCCGACTTCGAATATGAAATCCAGATGGCGGCGATGAATTACCGCATGCATCCCGAAATCGAGACGATTTTCCTCACCGCGACCGAGGGCACCCAGTTCATCGCCTCGCGCTTTGTCCGGGAGATTGCGCGGCTCGGCGGCGACATACGCCCCTTCGTTAGCGCCGCCATTGTCCGCGATCTCGCCCAATGCTTCAAAAAACCCAAAAGCCGCGTTAAAGTTAAGCCTGAAACGCGGGATTAAGCTGTTGCGAGGCCAGTAAATACCTGATAATTAAACCCGCTTCCAAGAAGGCGACCTCGTAGCTCAGCCGGTAGAGCATCTGACTTTTAATCAGGGTGTCGCGGGTTCAAATCCCGCCGAGGTCACCATTTTGAGAAAGAGGGCATCAAAAATGCCCTCTTTCTCAAAATGATAATGACGGTTGGGATTTGAACTCGTTCACCATTTCTATTTCGCCCAAAGGCGAAATAGAAATGGCGGCGCGGCTAAAAAACAAAAAAGCTCGCGCCAATTCCCGCCCTGATGTCACGCCGCAATACTGTTTTTTTCTTTACCCAAGAGGTTCCCAATGCTCAATTTCATCACCCAGGCCTTCGCTCAGGATGCCGCCGCCGTTCCGCCCGCCGCTGGCCCGCTCGCCGGGATTATGAACTTCCTCCCCATCATCCTGATCTTCATTGTTTTCTGGGTTATCGTCATCCGGCCGCAGCAGAAGAAACTCGAAGAGCAGCAGAAGATGATCAAGGCGTTGCAGCGCGGCGACCGCATCGTCACCTCGGGCGGCATTCACGGCAAGATCGTCAAACTGGAAGGCGATGAGCATCTGATCGTCGAAATCGCCGACGGCGTTGAAGTCAAGATCGGGCGCAGTCACGTGAACGCCCTCGAAGCCAAGCCCGAGCCCGTGAGCGCAGAGAAAAAATAATGGTCTATCTCGAACGCTGGAAAATCATCCTGATCTTGGCGGTATGCGCCATCGGCGTTCTTTATTCCGCGCCCAACCTGATGGGCAAAAACACGGTCGAATGGCTGCAGGCGCATACGCCCGGCTTTTTCCCCAATCAGACCGTCAATCTCGGGCTCGATCTGCGCGGCGGTTCGCACCTGCTGCTGGAAGTCGCGACCGATAACGTGATCGACGAACATATGCAGGCGCTGGTCGATCAAACGCGCACGGCTTTGCGCGCCGGGAAAATCAATTACGACGATCTCGGCCTCGTCAACGGCGCTGTGCATTTCAAACTGACCAAGCCGGAACAGGCCGACGCCGCCAAGGCCGCCATCACAGATATGGATAACAGCCTCGATATCGCGGTGCAGGGGGGCGATTTCACCCTGCGCATGACAGACGCCAAGATCACCGAACGTAAACGCGCGGCAATGGATCAATCGATCGAAATCGTGCGCCGCCGCATCGACGAAACCGGCACGCGCGAGCCTTCGATCCAAAGGCAGGGCGATAACCGAATCCTGGTGCAGCTTCCCGGTCTCGGCGACCCCGAACATATCAAGAATTTGCTCGGCCAGACCGCCAAGCTGACTTTCCGCCTCGTCGATGAAACCGCCAGCACGGCGGGCGGCGGCGTTCCTCCCGGCGAAGAAACATTGCCTTCGACTGATGAAGGCGGGCGCAGTTATGTCGTGCAGAAACGCGTGATGGTTTCGGGCGACACTCTGGTTGATGCGCAGCCTTCGTTCCGCGATGGGCAGCCGGTCGTGACCTTTAAATTCGACAGCATAGGCGGCCGCCGTTTCGGCGAGGCGACGCGCACCAATACCGGGCATCTGTTCGCCATCGTCCTCGATAACAAGATCATCAGCGCGCCGGTCATCCGCGAACCGATCCTGGGCGGCAGCGGCGAAATCTCCGGCCATTTCACCACGCAATCGGCGCAGGATCTGGCTTTGCTGCTGCGCGCCGGTGCCTTACCCGCGCCGATTAAAATCCTCGAAGAACGCACGGTCGGCCCCGGCCTCGGCGCCGATTCCATCAAGGCCGGTGCGACCGCCAGCCTGATCGGCCTCGCCCTCGTCGTGGTGTTCTTTGTGTTCGCCTATGGGCTGTTCGGGATTTTCGCCAACATCGCCTTGATGTTCAATATCGCGCTGATCTTCGCGGTGCTGTCGATTTTGCAGGCGACGCTGACCTTGCCCGGCATCGCCGGCATCGTGCTGACCATCGGCACCGCACTCGATGCCAACGTGCTGGTGTTCGAGCGCATCCGCGAAGAAATGCGCAATGGCCGTTCGGTGATTTCGTCGATCGACTCGGGCTACAGCCGCGCTTTGTCGGCGATTGTCGATGCCAATATGACGACGCTGATCGCCGCCATATTGCTGTTTATCTTCGGCTCTGGCCCGGTCAAGGGCTTTGCCGTGACGCTCAGCATCGGCATCATCACGTCGATCTTCTCGGCGATTATGATCACGCGCCTGATCGTGGTGTGGTGGATGCGCGCGACAAAGCCGACGCAAATCCCTCTATAGGCCGAAGCGGTCGGACAAAGCCTTCGCGACATTCGTGACAACACCTTGCCAGTCGCCGGGCTTTTGCTGACGGAAGAGGCGCGCCGTCGGATACCACGGGCTATCCTCGCGCTCCATTAGCCAGCACCATGAAGGCGCAAAGGGTAACAAGACCCAAACCGGTTTGCCCATTCCGCCCGCCAGATGCGCAATCGCGGTGTCGCAGGTAATCACCAGATCAAGCTGGCCAATGAAACGCGCGCTGTCGGAAAAATCGCCGAGGCTCTGGCCGAGATCGGCGACAGGCAATTGCGCCAGCAACCCATCGTCACCGGGGCGTTTGTCGCGCACCAGCGCATAGAAATCCGCGCCCCTGATCTCACATAAAGCCGCTAAAGCTGCCAAAGGCATCGACCGCCTTGCATCATTGGCATGCCCGGAAAAACCGCACCATGTCAGCCCGATCTTCGGTTTGCCGGTTTCCGGCAGGCGTATGGATTCCTGCGGCAGGGGCAAGTAGGGGGCTGCCGGAACAGTATCGAGCGTCGTGCTGAACCGGCACGGCAGATCAAAAATATCGGCATGATAATCAAAGGGCAGAGTCACGGCTTCATCTGCCCGCAAAACAACGTCAGCGCCACCCCAACCGGTAAACAGGGAAAACAGCGCGGGCTGAACCTGAAACAGAACGCGGCCGCCCCGCACCCGCAGCAATGGCACGTAGCGCGCCATCATTAGCGTATCGCCGTGCCCCTGATCGACGGTAATGAGGATGGTTTTGCCGTGCAAATCTTCGCCGCGCCATAAAGGCTGCGGAAAATCGGGGCGGCGGCGGACGGTGGCCTTGAAACGCGCGGGGTAATGGCGAAACCCGCCGGCAAGATCGCCGCGCAGCAATTCAACTACCGCCAGATTCCAATACATGCTGCCGTAATCGGCATCCGCCGCGGTTTCGTCCCTGGCCTCCTGGCCGCTGACGGCAATGGCGCGGCGATAGGCATGCTCGGCTTCAGCGAGACGATTCATGGCCTGATATTCGTGCCCGAGATTGATCCAGGCATCGAGATAGGCGGGATCGCAATCAACAACGCGCCGGTAAGCCGCAATCGATTCATCGCTACGATCGAGATAATGCAGGGCAAGTCCGCGAATATAATGGGCCGCGGCGCCGTTCGGCGCGAGACGAACGATCTGGTCGCCCGCCAGCAGAACCGTGGCGTAATCGCGCGCGTTTTCCGCCGCCCCGCATAAATCCAGCCATTTATCGATGTCTTCAGGAGTCCGCAGGGCGTTTTGCCGTAAAGTATCGAGAGCCGCCGTCATCGGGCGTCAAAGGACGAAGAGGGAGGCTTCATCAATCCTGCCCCATCGACAGGAGCAGTCGCAAGCCTTCGCGCACCGCCTGCATGCGGATGGCGCCGCGATCGCCCGCGAACTGGCAACGGTAATGCAGCAGGCTGCCGCCGCGCCGCGCGAAACCGAAATAGACCAGCCCCACGGGTTTCAACGCCGAACCGCCATCCGGCCCGGCAATACCGGTGACCGACAGACAGGTATGCGCCAATGAAAATTCCAGAGCACCCTGCGCCATTGCCTCGGCGACATCGGGGCTGACTGCACCCGAAAGTTCCAGCAGTTCCGGCATCACGCCCAGAACTTCGACCTTGGCGTCATTACTGTAGGAAACGAACCCGCGTTCAAGCACGGCAGAAGCTCCCGGAATTTCGGTCAGCGCCGCCGCGATCAATCCCCCGGTGCAGGATTCCGCCGTCACGATCTTGCGCTTGTGGCTGGTGTAGAGGTCGATGACCTGGCGCGCGAGATCGTAATGTTCGGGCGGAAACATGAGGGCTACCTCTTCATGCTGACGGCGATGCGGTTGAACGCATTCATCAACGCTACCGCCAACGTCAGGTCGGAAATTTCCGCGTCCTTGAAATGTTCTTTGAGGGGCAGATAGACATCGTCGGGCGCATGGGTGCGCGAAATATCGGTAACGGATTCCGCCCAGGCCAGCGCGGCGCGTTCTTTTTCCGAGAAATGCGGGCTGAGCCGCCAGCCGGCGATGGTGTCGAGCTTGACCTGCGCTACCTCGCGTTCGCGCAAAGCTTTGCTGTGCAAAGCGAGGCAATAGGAACAGCCATTGATCTGCGAGACACGCAAATAAACCAGTTCCAGCATTTCGACGCCGAGCGTGCTTTCGCCGAGGCTCTGATTCATGCCCAGCAAATGCTTGAACGAGTCGCCGGACAGATCGAAATAGGGAAGGCGAAGCTGTGACTGCGACATGGAACTCTCCTTGGCGGCGTTACCCGGGGAACCGGACGGTGGCGATGGCGTGGGCGGCGATACCTTCCTCGCGCCCGGTGAAGCCGAGTCGCTCGGTGGTGGTGGCTTTGACGCTGACACGATCGGGCGCGATTTCCAACAAAGAAGCGACGCGTTTCACCATCGCCTCGCGGTGCGGGCCGATGCGGGGTGCTTCGCACATCAGGGTGATGTCGGCGTTGGCGATGATGCCGCCGCGCTCGCCCAGCATGCCGACGACATGGCGCACGAAATGGGCGCTGTCCTTGCCTTTCCATTGCGGGTCGCTGGGCGGAAAATGGGTGCCGATATCGCCCGCGCTCATGGCGCCAAGAATGGCATCCACCAGCGCGTGAAGGCCGACATCGGCGTCGGAATGACCTTCGGCCCGCGCGGTGTGCGGCACGGCGATGCCGCAGATCATGATTTCGGTGCCGGGGATAAGGCGATGCACGTCAAAGCCCATGCCGGTGCGGATATCGCCGTAACTATGGCCGATTAAACGGGCGGCGCGGTCAAGATCGTCGGGATTGGTGATTTTCATGTTGTCAGGATTGGAGGGGACGAGGGTTACGGTAATGCCGGATTTTTCGGCGACGGCGGCGTCATCGGTCAGTTGGGCGCCCGCCGCCGCGCGATGCGCCACCAGAATATCGTTGAAGTGAAAAGCCTGCGGCGTATGCGCCTGCCACAGATTGGCGCGGTCGATCGTCGTGGTGATGGCCACGCCGTTGCCGCGTTTGAGCGTATCGACCAGGGGCTTGGCTGCAATCGCGCCCTTGGCGCTGTCGAGCGCGCGGCGCACATCGGTAATGGTGGCGGCGTCAATCAGGGGGCGCGCCGCGTCATGGATCATGACAAAATCGGGTTTGCTCTGTTTGGCCAAAGCTTCGAGCCCCAGTAAAACGCTATCTTGCCGCGAGGCACCGCCGGGAACCGGCTCGGGCAAGCCGAGATCGCCCACGGCGGCGTCATACATCTCGCGGTGATCGGGATTGATGACGACCTGCACGCCGTCGATATGCGGATGGTTCAGGAATGCCTGCACGCTGCGGCGCAGGATGTTTTCCCCGCCCAGTTCGAGATACTGCTTGGGCAGGCCGCCGCCGAAGCGGGTGCCGGAACCGGCGGCGACGATAAGGACGATACAGGAGGGCATTTAAACCTTCGGAATTGATATTTCAGGAGAATTTAGAAGGCGCAGGGCGGAATGCAAGTTTTTACTTAGGGGCATTTTCCCGCTAGGTTAGTCAGGTTTTAAAAGGAGATACAGGTAATGAGTACTATTTTATCCTATTGGCAGGCCTCTCGAAGAAACCGGTTGGTCCGGGTGACCGCGCAATGGCTGGTGGCCGGGCGCGAGGTTCTGGCTGCCAACATAACGAATACGGAAGAAACCATCGCCGATCTGGTCGAGAAGGATAAATATTTTTTTCCGGCGCTCGATGCCGATAGGATGATCGTCGAGCTTCGCCGCCAGACTTATGAACGCGATGTCGCCGCGCTCGGCAAGGCTTTGCGCCGCTTCGGGCCCCACGATATTGCCGGGCTTTACCAGCCCACCCGTCTGGCCACTTATAGCGTCAATGAGTTTCTGCTCGCAGTCGACAAAATGATTACCAACGCGATACCCCGCATCGAGTTTCGTAGCTATGAAGACGCCGAAGCTGCCGCGGACCAGCAGATTCTTTCCTTCAATCAGCAGCGGCTGCAGCGTCCCCGGCAGCTCGTCAGGGCGGTCAAGTTTTTTGCCCGGAGCAAACTTGGGCCCGGCGACACAAACGGCTAACTCCGTAAAATCGTCTTTTTCCCATTTGCCTATATTTTAGGCAGATGCTACAACGCTGCCATGCATGGAAAACCCCAACTTATGGATTTGCGCGAACGCTCTGCGCCGGCCCCGGAAGAGGGCCGTCGCAACCATGCCTGCGCCTTGCCGCGGCTGAAGCCGATCAAGATCGGCCCTTTGACGCTCGATGCGCCGGTCATTCTGGCGCCGATGTCGGGCGTGACGGACATGCCTTTCCGCCGTCTGGTCAAGAAATTCGGGGCTGGCCTCGTGGTTTCGGAAATGATCGCCTCGCAGGCCATGATCCGCGAATGCCGCAAGACTATGCAGATGAGTACCCGCGCCGACGATGAAGGCATCATGTCGATGCAGCTGGCGGGCTGCGAGCCGGAAGTGATGGCCGAGGCCGCGCGCCTCAACGAAGATCGCGGCGCAGACATCATCGATATCAATTTCGGCTGCCCGGTCAAAAAAGTCGTCAACGGCCATGCCGGTTCGGCCTTGATGCGTGACGAAGTGCATGCCGCCAGAATTCTTGAAGCCATGGTCAAGGCTGTGAAAATTCCGGTCACGCTTAAAATGCGCATGGGCTGGAACCACGAAAATCTCAACGCGCCACGCCTCGCCAAAATCGCCGAAGAATGCGGGATCAAAATGGTCACCGTGCATGGCCGCACGCGCTGCCAGTTTTATGAAGGCAGCGCCAACTGGGAATTTATCCGCAGCGTCAAGCAGGCGGTCACCATTCCCGTTATTGCCAACGGCGATATCTGCTCGTTCGAAGATGTCGATAAAGCGCTGGAACTGTCGGGCGCCGACGGCGTGATGATCGGGCGCGGGGCCTATGGCCGCCCGTGGTTCTTGCAGCAGGTGATCGATTATCTGCGCGACGGCGTGATAGGGGCGGCTCCGTCCGTCCACAAACAATACACCACCCTCATCGAACATTTCGACGCCATGCTGACCCATTACGGCAGCAATGCGGGCCTGCGCATTTCACGCAAACATATCGGCTGGTATTCGAAAGGCTTGCCGGGCTCGGCCCCGTTCCGCGCGCTCGTCAACAACACCGATGACGCGGAAAAAACCCGCGATCACATCCGCGCTTTCTACGAACCCCTCGCGGAAGCTGAAGCAGCGGAAGCCGAAGCATGAGCGCCCCGCGCAACGCCACCCTTATCCCCATCAGCGATGCCAAAAAAGGCCTCGCCTCCAGCGTCGAGCGGCATCTGCGCGATTATTTCGCCGCCCACGAAAACGGCCTGCCATCGGCGGGATTGTATGACCGGGTTTTGCAGGAAATCGAACGGCCCTTGCTCAGCATCACGCTGGCCGAATGCGACGGCAATCAGTTGCGGGCCGCCGAATTGCTGGGACTGAACCGCAACACGCTGCGCAAGAAAATGCGCGAGCTGGGGCTGGAATCGGGCCGCGCGCGCAAACCGGCCAGACTTTATGCGGTGCACGATGCGGACGATTGAACGCTGGCTGAAATGGTCGATCCGCACGCGCCTGCGCGACAAGCTGGTGATCGCGCTCATCATCGCCTCGGTCGCAAGTGCTGTCGCCACCTATGCCGCGATGACGCGCTCCCCTTTCTTCGGCAACGATCCCACCACGGTGATGATCCTTTCGCTGCTCGACCTGTTCTTCCTCGTGCTGCTCGGCACCGTGGTCACGCACCGGCTTTATACGATCTGGACGCGGCGCACGCGCAATATGGCGGGCTCGAAACTTCAGGTGCGCATGATCAGCGTTTTCACGCTACTGGCGGTGGCTCCGGCGCTGCTGGTGGCGATGTTCGCGGCGGCGTTCTTCTATTTCGGCGTGGAGACATGGTTTTCCAATCACGTGCGGACGTCGCTTAATGAATCGCTGGAAGTCGCACAGGCTTATCTTGAAGAACATAAACAGGTGCTGCGCGCCGATGCTTTGGCGATGGCCAACGATCTCAACCGGCAGGCGCCTTTGCTGTCGCAGGACCCGGTGCGGTTCAACGAAGTGGTTTCGGCGCAGGCTTATCTGCGCAACCTCACCGAAGTGATTGTGTTCGACGGTTCGGGCAAAATTCTGGCGCGTTCCGGTCTGGCTTTCGCGCTGACGTTCGAGCCGATTACCGACGAAATGCGGCAGCGAGCCTCGCAGGGCGATGTCGTGCTGCTGGTCAGCGATAATGACGACCGGGTGCGTGCGTTGCTGCGGCTGGACAATTTCGTCGATACCTATCTGTTTGTGGGCAGGCCGGTCGAGCCGAAAGTTCTCGCCCATATGGCGGCGACACAAAAAGCCGTCAGCGAATATAAGCAACTGGAAGTGCGAAGATCGGGGCTGCAAACCACCATCGGCCTGATTTTCGTGGTGGTGGCATTGCTGCTGCTGCTGGCCGCCGTGTGGTTCGGTGTCAACTTCGCGACCCGCCTGACGCGCCCCATCGGCGATCTGATTGGCGCGGCGGACCGTGTGCGCGGCGGCGATCTTTCCGCCCGCGTGAGCGAAGTCACGCGGGAAAGCGACGACGAACTCGAACTGCTGGCCCGCGCTTTCAACCGCATGACCAGCCAGCTTGAAGCCCAGCGCGGCGATCTGATCGACGCCAACCGTCAGCTCGATTTCCGCCGCCGTTTTTCCGAGGCCGTTTTATCCGGCGTTTCGGCGGGCGTTATCGGCCTTGATCCCGGCGGCCGCATCAATCTGATGAACGCCTCGGCGGCTTCCTTCTTCAATATCGACGATGCCACCTTGCTCCATGGCCAGCCGCTGGCCGCCTTGTCGCCCGAAATCCAGACCTTGATCGAGCAGTTGCCCAAAGGCACCGCGCTTAAAGACGGGCAGGTGGAAATCCGCCGCCCACATCAGGCCGCGCGCACGATATTGGTGCGGGTATCCTCGGAACTGGCGGGCACGGAAACCAAGGGTTATGTCGTGACCTTCGACGATGTTTCCGATCTGTTGTCGGCGCAGCGCAAAGCGGCCTGGGCCGACGTGGCGCGCCGCATCGCCCATGAAATCAAAAATCCGCTGACCCCGATCCAGCTTTCCGCCGAACGGTTGCGCCGCAAATACTCGAAGGAAATTGTCACCGATCCCGAAGTGTTCCAGACCTGCACCGACACCATTATCCGCCATGTCGATGATATCGGGCGCATGGTCGATGAATTTTCCGCCTTCGCGCGCATGCCGTCGCCGGTCATCAAGGAGCATGAGCTCAAGGAAATCTGCCGCCAGACCATCTTCCTGCAAAGCAGCAGCCGCGGCGACATCAAATATGGACAGGAACTGCCCGCTTCGGCATGCAATGTCGAATGCGACGCCCGCCAGATCGCGCAGGCGCTCACCAATCTGTTAAAGAACGCAGCGGAAGCCATTGATGCGCGTAACCCGCCTCTGGACGGCATCCTGCCGCCAGGGCGCATTTTTATCCGCCTGACCCGTGACACGCAGGCGGTGACTTTGGCGGTCGAGGATAACGGCAAGGGATTGCCGGTCGAAGAACGCCACAATCTGACCGAACCCTATGTGACGACCCGCAAAAAGGGCACCGGCCTCGGCCTCGCCATCGTCAAGAAGATCATGGAAGATCATCACGGGCGGCTGGCGCTGGACGATAACCCCAATGGCGGGGCGATTGTCAGCCTTATCTGGCCGCTCCGGCAGCCGGTTGTCGAAACTTTGTCGAACCCTCCCGAATCTGCTAGCGTCTCTGACGCGGCATTAAGCAAAACCGCATAAAGGATCCGATGGCTTCTCCGCTCAAAGATAAAGGCCTGACCAGCGATATCCTCGTCGTCGATGACGAAACCGATATCCGCCTGCTCATCAAAGGCATTCTCAACGACGAAGGTTTGTCGGTGCGCGAAGCCGCGAACGCCGACGAAACGCTGAAAGCGATTGCCGCACGCAAACCCAATCTCGTCATTCTCGACATCTGGCTGTCGGGCAGCAGCATGGACGGCATGCAGATTCTGCAGCATATCCGCCGCGATTTCCCCAACCTGCCGGTCATTATGATCAGCGGCCACGGCAATATCGATACGGCTGTCTCCGCCATTAAAATGGGCGCTTACGATTTCATCGAGAAGCCGTTCAAATCCGACCGGCTGATTTTGCAGGTTCAGCATGCGCTCGACGCTGCGCGCCTGAAACGCGAAAATCAGGAACTGAAATTCCGCGCCGGGGCCGACAATGAGATCATCGGCAAATCCTCGGCCATCAATCAGGTGCGGCAGATCATCGAACGCGTGGCGCCGACCGGCAGCCGCGTGCTGATTTCCGGGCCTTCCGGCTCGGGCAAGGAAATCATGGCGCGCGCGCTGCATCGCCAGTCGAAACGCTCGGAAGAACCTTTCGTCGTCATCAACTGCGCGATGATGGCGCCCGACCAGCTGGAAACCGAATTATTCGGCACCGAGCACGGCGTCAGCGGCGGCGCGCGCAAAATCGGCATGTTCGAAATGGCGCATGGCGGCACGCTTTATCTCGACGAAGTCGGCGACATGCCTTTGGAAACCCAAAGCAAGATCGTCCGCATCCTGCAGGAACAGGTGTTCAGCCGGGTAGGGGGCACCAGTCGCGTCGAAGTCGATGTGCGCGTGATCGCCTCATCAAGCGGCGATTTGCAGATGGATATGCAGGCCGGCACCATCAGGCAGGATTTGTATTACCGCCTTAGTGTCGTGCCGATCAAAGTTCCCGGCCTTTCCGAACGGCGCGACGATATTCCGCTGATCGCCAACCATTTCCTTGCCCGCGCGGCCGAGACTTCCGGCACCCCCTTGCGCATTCTGGGCGAGGACGCGATGGCCGCCTTGCAGGCTTATGACTGGCCCGGCAATGTGCGGCAATTGCGTAATGCGATGGAGTGGGTGCTGATTATGGCCCCCGGCACGGCGACTGATCCCATCCGCGCCGATATGCTGCCGCCAGAAATTACATCCTCCGCCCCCGGCGTGTTGAAATGGGAAAAAGGCGGCGAGATTATGGGCCTGCCTCTGCGCGACGCGCGCGAAATGTTCGAACGTGAATATCTGCTGGCGCAGGTGACCCGCTTCGGCGGCAATATTTCGCGCACCGCCAGCTTCATCGGCATGGAACGCTCGGCCCTGCACCGCAAGCTGAAACTCCTCGGCGTGCATGGCAGCAGCAATGAAAACAACGCCATTATTTCAGAAAATATCAATTGATGCCGTTGCCGCGCGCCGTGATTTTTGACTGGGATAACACTCTGGTCGATAGCTGGGGCGCTATCGCGCACGCCATCAACGTCACCCGCGCGCATTTTGGCAGCCCGGCCTGGACGATGGAAGAAGTCAAAGCCAACTGCATCCGCTCGGCGCGGGAATCTTTCCCCGACTGGTATGGCGACAGGTGGCAGGAAGCCAGCGATATTTTCTATGGCTGTTTCAAGAATATTCAGTTCGACGATCTCAAACCCCTGCGCGGTTCGGCGGATCTGCTGAAATATCTGGCGGCCCAAAAAATCCCCGCTTTCGTGGTTAGCAACAAAAACGGCGAATTCCTGCGCCGCGAGGCCGAAGTGCTGGGCTGGAACGGCTATTTCGCCGCCATCATCGGCGCGCTCGACGCGCCGCGCGACAAACCGGCGCGCGAGCATCCCGATCATGCACTCGCCCTGGGCGGGCTGACGGCCAGCGCCGATATCTGGTTCGTTGGCGACAGCGAGGCCGATATTGCCTGCGCCCGTAACGCCGGGTGCCTGCCGGTGTTGATAGGAAATAAAGAATCCGCAGGGAAATACGGCGTGGATATGTATGTGGTGGATTGCGGCGAGCTTCTCGGGTTGCTTTGTTCGCCTGACGGCGCTACGAAATAACAGTCGGCAATAAAAATAAAAAGGAGGCAGTTATGACCGAGCATAAACAATTGCTGCAGGACGTTTTTCTGAACTACTTGCGCAAAAACAAAACACCTTCGACCGTGTTCCTGATCAACGGCGTCAAGCTGCAGGGCATCGTCACCTGGTTCGACAATTTTTCGCTGCTGCTGCGGCGCGAGTCGCATGTGCAACTGGTTTACAAGCACGCGGTTTCGACCATCATGCCCAATTCCCCGATCCAATTGTTCGAAGGCGATATGCCTGACGTTGCCGCATGACCGTTACCGAAGCTTTCACCGATATCGGCGGCATCCGCCATCATGACCGCGCCATCGTCATCAACCCCGTCATAAAAGGTGACAGGACGCGGCGCGACGAAGACCGCGCTCTGGAAGAGGCCGTAAGCCTTGCCGAGGCTATCGAGCTGAATGTCGTGCATGCCGCCAATGTAGGACTGGGCCAAACGGTGCCCGCCACTTTGCTGGGACGCGGACAGGTCGAGAATTTCGCCAAGACCATCGAAGAAAAAGAGGCGGTTCTGGCGGTCGTCAATTTTACCCTGACGCCTGTGCAGCAGCGCAATCTCGAAACCGCGCTGAAATGCAAGGTGATCGACCGCACCGGCCTCATCCTTGAAATTTTCGGCGCCCGTGCCCGTACCCGCGAAGGGCAGTTGCAGGTCGAACTCGCGGCGTTGAATTACCAGAAATCGCGCCTCGTCAAATCCTGGTCGCATCTCGAACGGCAGCGCGGCGGTTTCGGGTTCCTCGGCGGCCCGGGTGAATCGCAGCTGGAACTCGACCGGCGTTTGATTACCGACCGCATCGTGCGGCTTCAGGAAGAACTCGACAAAGTACGGCGTACGCGCGGGTTGCAGCGCGAGGCGCGGCATCGCGCCGAACATCCGACCATCGCGCTGGTCGGTTATACCAACGCCGGTAAATCGACTTTGTTCAACCGCATGACGGGGGCCGATGTTCTGGCCAAAAACATGCTGTTTGCGACGCTCGACCCCACCATGCGCGGCATGAAATTGCCGGGCGGGCGCGAGGTTATTCTGTCGGACACGGTCGGTTTCATTTCCGACCTGCCGACGCATCTGATCGAATCCTTCCGCGCCACCCTCGAAGAAGTGCAGCAGGCCGATATTATCGTCCATGTGCGCGATATCTCGCACCCCGAAACGCGCGAGCAGCGCGACGCGGTGATGGATATTCTGGCCGATCTCGGTATCGGCGCTGACGACGACCGGCTGATCGAAGTGCAGAACAAGATCGACGTTCTGCCTGAAGAAAAGCGCAAATTTCTGGCCGATTACGCCTCGCGCCTCAGCAATGAGGCCGGCCATGTCATTCCCATCGACGGGCTGCGGCAGGAGGCCCATGGCGGGCTGGTCGGCGTTTCGGCCTTGACCGGCGAGGGCATTCCGCAATTGCTGGGTTTGTTCGAGAGAATGCTCTCGGCCCGCAACAAGCCTTACGAAATCACGGTGGCGATAAGCGACGGCGCGGCTTTGTCATGGCTGCACGCGCACGGCAAAATCGTCGAACGCCGCGACACCAAGACCAAAGCCATTATGAAGGTCGAACTCGACGCCGCCGATTACGGGCGCTTCGAAAGCCGGTTCGGAAAGAAGCCGCATGCCAAAGATTGATATCGACGCAGTCACCGAAATTATCCGTGAAGTGGGGATTGCCGAAATCATGCCCCGCTTCCGCAAGCTGGCGGAAGGCGATGTGGAAATGAAGGGCGTCAACGACCCCGTTACCGTCGCCGACAAAGCTGCCGAGGAAGCTTTGGCCGCGCGCTTCGCCGATATCGCGCCGGGCAGCGTGGTGGTGGGCGAAGAAAGCCACGCCAAGGATGCGGGCATCATCGCGCATTTTTCCGGCGATCAGGATGTGTGGGTGATCGACCCCATCGACGGCACCCGCAATTTCATCGGCGGCAAACCGGAATTCGCGGTGATGGTGGCGCTGGTGCGCCGCCGTAAGACCGTGGGTGCCTGGATTCACGACCCCAATACCGGCGATACTCTAACCGCCGAGCAGGGCAGCGGCGTCTGGCTCGACGGCAACAAAATGCACCTCGCCTGCAAGGATAAAGCGGTGCCGAGCATC
>JARLJC010000149.1 GCA_031291435.1 Alphaproteobacteria bacterium
AGGCGATGAAAAAGGGCTGGGGCGAAAAGGACTGGGCCAGCATCGCCGCGCTGTCGGCGGAAAAGGCCGGCCTCTGAGCGGCGATCCTTTCAATCTCGCGCGCTTCGTCAAGCCGCAGGACGCGGTCTGGCCGCAGGTGCGGGCCGAACTGGCGGCAGGCCGAAAGCAAAGCCACTGGATCTGGTTCGTGTTTCCGCAGACCGCAGGCCTGGGATCGAGCGTGCGATCGGTGCAATTCGCGCTCTCGTCGCGTGAAGAAGCCCGCGCCTATCTCGATCACGACATACTGGGACCGCGCCTGATCGAAGCCACAAGGTTGATTCTGGCGGTCGAAGGCCGAACCGCGCACGAAATCTTCGGCTCACCCGACGATCTGAAATTCCGCTCCTCGATGACTCTGTTCGATGCCGTCGCGCCAAACAACATCTTCGGCGCCGCACTCCAGAAATATTTCGGTGACGAACGCGACGCCCGCACTTTGGCAATCCTCCGAGAAATTGACAAATAGGGGCGCAAAGGGCAGCGCGCCTTGGTCGAGAATTTCTTCCCCCGTTGGGCGAAGCCCATGACGGGGGAGTTCGATAACGACAGTGTATCGAACGGCTGCTAGCGGGCTTGCCCGCGTGGCGGACAGATGGGGGCAAAAAAAGAAAAGTCAGATGGCCTGTAAGCCGGGTTCTGTCCTTCATTGCTGAAGGGGTGACCATTCCTCTGGGATGCGTGTCGCCACGCACCTCACGCGACCGACCCGGACGACGATGCGGAAAACATCACGTGCCGTCCCTATTTGGTCTTGCTCCCGGTGGGGCTTGCCGTGCCGTCTCTGTTGCCAGAGACGCGGTGCGCTCTTACCGCACCATTTCAACCTTGCCGCGGCCAGTCTTCCGAAGAAGACCGGCCGGTAGGCGGTGTCATTTCTGTGGCGCTATCCCTGGGGTCGCCCCCGCCGGCCGTTAACCGGCACCGTCTTTCCGTGGAGCCCGGACTTTCCTCGAACAGGTTGCCCTGCCCGCGGTCACCCGGCCATCTGACGGGCGGCTTATAGGCGGGATTTCAGGCCAGCGCAAAATCCACGATCGCGGCCGCATGAAGCTGCATCGTATCGTAAAGTGGCACGGTGGCGTCGGCTTGGGAGACCAGCAGGGGAATTTCGGTGCAGCCCAGGATAATGGCCTGACAACCCTGTCCCGCCAGATCCGCCATCACCGCGCGATAGCGGGCGCGGGAGTCCTCGCGAATGACGCCTTTCACCAGTTCGGTCTGGATGATGCTGTCGATGGTTTCGCGGCCTTGCGCATCGGGCACGATCACTTCAAGCCCGAATTTGTTTCGCAGCCGGTCGGCGATGATGCGCGGTTCGTCCATGGTGAAACGCGTGCCGATGAGGCCGAGTCTAGTCATGCCGGCCTTGCGCGCCGCCTCACCCAGCGGATCGGCGATATGCAGCAGGGGTACGCCGGCGGCCTTTTCCACATCGTCGGCCATCAGGTGCATGGTGTTGCAGCAGATGGCGAGGAAATCGGCGCCGCCTTTGGCCAAGGTCTGGCCAACACTTGCGAGCAATGAAGTGGCTTCGTCCCAGCGCGCCGATTGCTGCAACCTGGAAATCTCGCCGAAATCGAAGGAGTAGATCAACGCCTTGGCCGAATGCACCCCGCCCAGGCGCTGCTGCACCTGGCGGTTGATCAGCTGGTAATAGACCGAAGACGATTCCCAGCTCATGCCGGCCAAAAGGCCCATGGTCTTCATGCGCGCGCCCCTTTTTTTGCATCATAGAGCGCGATCAGACCCGAAAGCATCGCACGGGTTTCGGCGTCTGCCATGCCGTCAACGCAGGACGGACGGAAATGACGCTGGAACGCCGTGACCACCTTCTCCGGCGGCGCCTCGGGATCATAACCGTACTGCGTCAGCAGACCGGACACCGCCGCCGCGCTGGGATCTTCGCCGCGCATGGGCCACAGGCCGATGCCGGCGTCGGCCAGCTTTTGCCAGGGAAACAATTCGCCCGGGTCGTCCTTGCGCGCGGGCGCGATATCGCTGTGACCCAGCACCCGCCATGAGACAATGGCATGACGTTCCAGGAGACCTCGGCATAGCCCGATCAATGCCGCGATCTGCGCTTCGCCAAAGGCGCGATAGCCGAATTCATGGCCCGGATTGACCAACTCGATGCCGATGGAGCGGGCATTGATGTCGCGCGCGCCCGCCCAATAGGAAAGACCGGCATGCCAGGCGCGGCGCGTTTCCGGCACCATCGCATAGACGGTGCCGTCCTCGTCGATGGTGTAATGCGCCG
>JARLJC010000021.1 GCA_031291435.1 Alphaproteobacteria bacterium
GCCCGCGATCACGGTGATCTTGTGCTTCTTCATCAGGAAGCCGACGCCGTTGGACAGCTGCTGCGCCACGGCGCGGCTGCGGGCGACGATCTTGCCGATGTCGAATTTGAAATTGTCGGCGCTGAATCCGAACTCGTCCAGCCGGTGCATCAGGTGCCAGATCTCGGACGAGCGCAGCAGCGCCTTGGTGGGAATGCAGCCCCAGTTGAGGCAGATGCCGCCTAGGCGGTCGCGCTCCACCACGGCGGTCTTCATGCCCAGCTGGGCGCAGCGGATGGCGCAGACATAGCCGCCGGGACCGCCGCCCACGACAATGACGTCAAAAGATGTGTCAGCCATCAGTTTTATCCTTAAAACGGAAATCGCGCGGTCTCTTGAGGCCGCATTCCAACCAGACATGCTCAAAGAATGGCAAAAGCTTCACATGCACGTCTATGTCGACGTTATCTATGACACCGTCACAATGAATTTCATCATTAAGGAAGTTGCCACGAAATGCAGAGCCACCAAAATTCTTTACGGCCATAGCGTACCCTTTGATGCCAGCTATTCCCGCTCTGAATTCATATGGCGGCAATATCCCTAAAGTGCGCGCCATGAAATCGATGAAATTTCGCAACCCGTTTTCGAAGTCCTCTTCGAACGCGACACTTGGAATGTAGGGCGTTTCCGATCCCGAAAATTGCTTCAGATGTTCAGCGTTCAGCATAAATCGATCTATGCCGAGTAATTTTCCGTCAACAAAAACCTGACTCAAATTGAACGCTAGACCCGGATCGACGGCAGATTCCTGAAACACGACCGCGCCAAACTCGTTTCTCTCATGCCACGAATTTGTCCATCTACCAAAAGGCGCCAAATGAGCATTCTGGTATATTAGTTCTTTTAACTCGGTCGCTGACCACTGCCTGCCCCCTTGTTTTGGGACTAGCCACAAAAATTCTTCGGCCCCCGGGATCAGCTTTATTTCTCTTGCTTTTTCCCTGTTCCCAAAAGGAATTAACGTAGCAATAGGTTTATCGCCTCGGAAAGGATTGTCCTTAAAAGATTGTCCGGGCTCTTCATTTTTTTTTGGCGTCAGACTGGATCGCAAAGTCTGAAGTCGAATTTCCTTTTTCAAAATCTCTGCTTCGACTTCTACAGTCGACATTCGATCCGTTCGCCCCTCGGTTCTTCGAACATAATAGTGACCATTCGTGTTCCGATGGGGACGAAGGACGCTCTGCGATATTTCGATAACTATGAAATCGCCTTTGCCGTCCCGAGATTTGATGCGATTAACTTTACAGAGGCCTTCAGTGAGATTTTCAGTCCCGCTGCGGACCATTTTCATTAAATGATCTCGGTAAGCAGCAAAACTCTCCGGTTCGAAATCCATGTCCTTAATTTTAGCGGGAAACATAACAGGGCACTTCTTTTGGATATCGACTTCTTGGTCCTTATTTTCGTGTAATCCGATAACGATATATCCAAGCGATTCTGCTCCATTCAGGATGCCCTGAATTGCTTCAACGAGCTTTTCCGTTTTTTTTTAAACGGCCGTCCTCATACACCCCTTTAATCTCAAGGGTGGCGCTCTCAACCTGCCCGTCCAGAGCATCGAGGTCCTCCTCCGTAGATATGGGATGCATGCTAAAGTAACATCGAGGCCGGTTCCTCGATGAACTGCTTGAAGGTCTGCAGGAACTTGGCGCCGGTGGCGCCGTCGACCACGCGATGATCGCAGGACATCGTCACGGTCATCATGGTCGCCACTTCGATCTTGCCATTGACGACGATGGCGCGCTCCTCGCCCGCGCCCACCGCAATGATGCAGGACTGGGGCGGGTTGATGATGGACGTGAAACTCTGGACCCCGAACATGCCCAGATTGGAAACCGAGAATCCGCCGCCTTCATATTCATTGGGCTTGAGCTTCTTGTCCTTGGCCTTGACCGCCAATTCCTTGACCTCGTTGGAGATCGCGGCCAGTCCCTTGGTCTCGGCCGCAAACACGATGGGGGTGATCAGGCCGGAGGGAATGGCGACCGCGATGCCGACATCGGCGTGGCGGTGGCGCAGGATCGCAGTGTCGGTCCAGCTGGCGTTGACGTCGGGGTGCTTGATCAGCGCCATTGCCGACGCCTTCACCACGAAATCATTGACCGACAATTTGTAAGCAGCATTTTTTCCGGCGGCGGCATTGAGTGCCGCGCGTGTCGCCATCAGTGCCGTGAGATTGCAGTCGATGGTGAGATAGTAATGCGGAATGAGCGCCTTGGCCGAAGTCAGGCGCTTGGCGATCGCCTTGCGCATGGAATCGTGCGGGATTTCCTCATATTCGCCCGCCTTGTAGAACATGCGGGCATCCGGCAGCCCGGCAACGCCCAGGCCGGCGCCGGACGCGACGCCCGCCGCAGCCGGCGCGGCAGCCGGTTTCGCAGCGCCGGGTTTGGCGTTCTCGACATCGGATTTGACGATCCGCCCGCGGGGACCGGAGCCCGACAGCGAGGTGAGATCAATACCCTTGCCGGCTGCGATGCGCCGCGCCAGCGGCGAGGCAAATACCCGATTGCCGTCAGAGCTTGGCGCGGGTGCCGCCGCTTTCGGCGCTTCAACCCTGGGCGCTTCAGCTTTGGGCGCGGCTTCGGTCTTGGGCGCTTCGGCTTTCTTCGGGGTCTCGGCCTTCACCGCTTCGCCGATGCTTTTCATGGCGGCGGAAATATCGACCTCGCCGGCTTTTTCGCCCTCGCCCAGCAGCATCGCGATGGGGGCGTTGACCTTCACGCCTTCGCTGCCTTCAGGTACCAGGATCTTGCCGATGCGGCCTTCATCGACCGCCTCGAATTCCATGGTGGCTTTGTCGGTTTCGATTTCAGCGAGA
>JARLJC010000150.1 GCA_031291435.1 Alphaproteobacteria bacterium
GGGCGCGCACACTGTCGCTTTCACGACTTCGCCGGACATGGTTGCCGATGCCAAGGCACTGGGCGCCGACGAGGTGGTGGTGTCGAAGGACGAAGCCCAGATGAAGAAGCATCTCAACAGCTTCGACATGATCCTCAACACCGAGGCGGCATCGCACAATCTGGACGCCTTCACCGCGCTTCTGAAACGCGACGGCACCATGGCGCTGGTGGGCGCGCCCTCCACGCCGCATCCCTCGCCCGCGGTGTTCAACCTGGTGTTCAAGCGCCGTGCCATCGCCGGCTCGCTGATCGGCGGCATTCCCGAGACCCAGGAGATGCTGGACTTCTGCGCCAAGCACGGCATCACCTCGGACATCGAGATGATCAAGATGCAGGATATCGAGACGGCTTATGCCCGCATGCTCAAAAGCGACGTGAAATACCGCTTCGTCATCGATATGGCGTCTTTAAAGTAAACTCCTCCGGCTTTCACTGGCCCGAGGGCCAGCTACAGCTGTGGCTGCTGAAACACGAAACCCCGCGATTTGCATCGCGGGGTTTTTCGTTTCGGCTAGCTATTGTTCGGCTTGGTTTCCGTCGGCGTGTGATGGACACGGTGATGGCGCTTCTTGTGATGCGGCAGGACCTTCCATTCCAGGTAAGCAACCTTGCGCTTCAGCTTGCCCACATCGTCGGTGTTCATGTCAGCCTTCTGGTTGGCCATCTGCGCCGAGGTCATGGCACCGTTGCCGACGCTCAGCGCGTTGTTGCCGACGCCCAGGGCGTTGTTGCCGACGCCATAGGCTTCGTCGGCGCGGGCCTGGGCCGTGCCGGCATGACGATCCGCCGCATCGGCGGCATTCTGCGCATTCTGTACCGACTCGCGGGTGGCGCAGCCACCCAAGCTTACGCCAATGGCGATCATCGCCACCGCCATTTTTCCTGCCGTGAAATTCATACTCGCTCTCCCGTTTTTGCCCGCTCGCGTCTGGGCATGTTGAGGTGAGCCATGAACGGCCGCGTCGGTGTCCTTATTGTGGCGCAGTTGCGTCAAAGCTGCGCCACAAACAGGCAACGAAAAGGCGGCATGCGATCTCGCACATGCCGCATTTTTGAAGAAGCCGGGAACTCCGCAGCACAGATCGCGAGGCGCCATAGGCAACATTGCGGCGCGAAGGGATGCCCCAGGCGGTGATATTGTCGTGGCAAAGATAAAGCCGGTGCGGCTTCCCCTGCCCGTCACCGGCTACTGGCCGACCATCGGAATCAGCGAAAGGCATTGCCCGGCTTCAGGCCCATCTTGCGAAAGACGATGGCAGCCGGACAGAAACCGGTAAAGGCTGCCTGCACCATGTTCAGGCCGGCAAAACCGCTGAGAAGCAGCCACCAGGGACTGTAAAGCACGGCAAGCGCCAAGCCCGTCAGGACTACGGCACCGGCAAAAGCGAGGACGGCCCGGTCAATATTCATTTGGCTTCTCCGGTCACGTGCGGCTTCGCCAGCCGATGAATTCCAAGCGTTTCCATGACCAGGCGCTCATAGAAAGGCTCGCTTTCCCCGCGGCGAATTTTGTAGAGGAAGAACTTTTCGAATGCGATCTTGGCGTAATGGACCCAGGTACCCTGTGCCGACCAGTTCACGTTGCGCGGCGGAATTTGCGGTTCGGCTACAAATGCGACGCCGCCGTCGCCAAAATCGGCCAGACAGACGGCGTTCCAGGTCGCTTCGGCGACCGGCGCCTTGCCCTTCAGCAGGGCGCCGATGTTCCGCGCGGTCGCCGTGACCATGGATTCGATCATGAAACCTGTCTTGGGCACGCCCACCGGCACCGGGGTGGGCCCCACCGGCGCAATGGCGACACATACGCCGACGCTGAAAATATTGGGAAATTTAGGATTGCGCTGGTCCTTGCCGGCAAAAACGAACCCGCGAGGGTTGGTGAGCCCCTCAATTCCCC
>JARLJC010000151.1 GCA_031291435.1 Alphaproteobacteria bacterium
GGTTCGGGCAATGGTTCGCTCATGGCAAAGCGATGCCATATATACAGGTAAACTGTAAAGTTAAACTTCATAGCCTGACGACGGGTCTGACCGTCGATGTGGCTTGTCCAAATCCACTTCGATCAGGCGGCGCAACCGTGACGGCCGGAACGCGGTCGCCGGCGCACAGCCGCGATCCGGCGAATGCCCGGCCCGGATCGATGCAAGTCAATGTGGGTAAGGTGGATTTTCCCGAAGGAAAATGGCTCCCTGAGTAGGACTATGAATATTGCCCGGCTAGGATCGCGAGCGTTCGAAAATATGACGCAAATCCGCAGTTCGTGAACTCCATCCACACGCCAAAGCCCGTTGACGTTCGCCAGAAACCGCGTATTAGTTTGGTAATGAATTAGGTAACGCCGCCAAACCGCTGTTTATGGGAACGTCATGGGTAAGCTGACCATCGCCAAAATCCGCAACGCGAAGCCCGGCTATCACGCGAACGGCAAGCCCAAGTCGGTGCGGCTGACCGATGGCGAAGGCTTGCAATTGCTGGTGAAGCCGACTGGCGCAAAGACTTGGGTGCTTCGCATCATGGTCGATGGCCGGAGTCGTGATATTGGGCTGGGCACGGTTGACGTTGAAGGCGCCGGGCGCGATGCCTTTGGGGATGGTGACGCGCGGCTGTCCGATGTCCCGATTATGCTGCGAACTTCCCTTGGACTTGCTGAGGCGCGCGAAAAGGCAGGTGCGCTGCGCAAGTTGGCCAAGGCGGGCGCGAATCCGATTGCCGAGCGTGACAAGGAGCGCGCCAAGGTGCCGACGTTCAAGGAGGCGGCTATCGACGCGCACAAGGCGTTGCAATCCGGTTGGGGCACCAAGACGGCCAAGGCGTTCATGGCGTCGCTAGAGGATCACGCGTTCCCGAAGCTGGGGGCCATGAAGGTCAACGCCATCGGCGGCGCGGACATCATCACAACGCTGGCCCCGATCTGGACCGACAAGCCGGTCATGGCGCGCAAGATCCGCACCCGCATCGGGCAGGTGCTTGCATTCGCCAAGGCGCGCGGCTGGCGCACCGATGCCTTGCCCGATGCGCGGGAACTTCGCTCTGGGCTGTCAAAGCAATCGCGCGGCGGCAATCTTGCGGCGATGCCGTTTGTCGACGTCCCTGCCTTTGTCGCGGCAGAGCTTGGCAAGGGCGCGACGGCTAGCCGGTTCGCTATGTTGTTCGTGATCCTGACAGCGGCCCGGTCTGGTGAAGTCCGGCAAGCGACCTGGGAGCAAGTTGACCTTGAAGCCGCGACATGGACGCGCCCCGCCGCCGTGATGAAAATGCGGGAAGGGCACGTCGTCACGCTGTCCGCCGCCGCTGTCGCGTTGCTCGTGCGATTCCAGCCGGACAAGGTCTTGCGCAAGGGGCTGATCTTTCCCGGCGCGAAAGGCAAGGCGCTGTCCGATATGAGCCTGACCAAGGCCCTGCGCGCGGCTGACCGCACCGAAACAATCCACGGTTTCCGCAGCGCCTTTCGTGACTGGGCCGCCGAAAAGATGCCGACCATTCCGGCGATGGTGGCCGAAATGGCGCTAGCCCACAAAGTCGGCACGGCAACCGAGCAAGCCTATCTGCGTAGCGATCTGCGCGACATGCGGCGCGCATTGATGGACGCATGGGGGCAATTTGTCGCCCCGGCGCTGTCCGGTGGCGCTGCTGATAACGTGGTGCCCATCGGCGCCGCAACGAAATTGGCGGGCTGAACGCCCGGCAATGCGGCCCGGCGCATAGGGTGAGAGCTTCGCGCCGGGCCTATCACACCAGCAACGGAGATGCTGACATGACTGTGACCGAACTAGACGCCCAAGCTGTAACCGCCAACCCCGACGCCTTTGCATGGGGCAAGATCATGGCCACGCTAGCCGGGGCCTTGGCCGCTGAAAACGAATATATCTGCACAACCTGGCGGGATGCTGATGTGGCGAATGTGAAACACGGCATACCTATCCCGGATGAGGTTGAATCGAGCCTATGCGAACTGTCGGATGCGGCCATGAACGCTCGTCGCACTATGCTATCGACGCCCGCACCCGATCTGCCCGCACTGGCGCAAAAGCTGCGTCGTTTGCTCAGCGTCGAACCGGCGGTCAACGCGACAAACATATGGGATGGAAATGAAGTCCTGCCGGTCCTGGCCGACATCGATCGATTGATGGGGGCAAAGGGCCAACGGGTTGACGCGAAACCCGCGCCAGCGATCGACATCGACAAGCAGGATGATGGGCACCGACTTTATAGCGCTTGGCGCCATGCAAAAGCGCAATGGGACCTGTTTGACTATGCACCCGACAACACGAACGATCGCCCGGCGGATAAGGTCTCAGACGGGCTCAGTCGCGCGGCCTTCAAGGCGCTTGATGCTTACCTGACGCACCCTGCCGCCAATCTGGCGAATCTCGCCTTGAAGTTGAAGGTATTCAAGGACGAAGAGATCTGGGACGGATGGCACCTCGCCGAGGAAGTTTCGGCGGTAATCGCCGCCGACGCTCACCGACTGGCGTTTGGCGATTGAACAGTATCTGACCGTGCAAAACCTGTCTGCGCGGCTGGCGACAGACCGGTCGCGCGGGCATGACGAGATCGACGCGGATAGGACGGCCATCCGAAAAGCGGGAACCTCCTCCGCCTGCCGCGTCGAACCTTGGGGGCCGCAGGAGGTGCGGGCATGGCCGATGAATATGAGCTTGGCATTCCGCTCGAAACGAGATTCTCTGAACTGGTCGAAGCGGCCCGGCACGGCGATATTCTGGCGGCGCGAGATGTCCTTTCGCAAGTTTCGACCTGGGTAACGCACGCCCGGTTGCAGAATGAACGTGTGCCCCCTCTGGTGCTTGAATACCTCGATATGGCGCTGCGCCGAATGACCTGCGGTGATTCCCAACCGGACGGCACGCGCAAGCCCGTATCAGGCGACGATGCTTTTTACCTAAAGGCCAAGGGCAAACGGCATTGGACAATCGATGCGAAGAAAATCGCGGCAGAGCAAGTGCAACAAATCCTGCACATGGGGTATTCCCCAAACCTCGATGACGCAGCGGCAAACGCAGCGTATATCATCCCGCAAATCGTGGTCCGCATCAAAACCGATGCCGAAGCCGAAGTGCTGGCGAACGCTGCACGGAACAATTTAAAACTCACTGCGAGCGTCAAAGATCGACTCGTATCCCGGCGACTGGCTGTTAATCCATGGCACCCCTTTTTTGACCGAACACCGAACGAAGACGATCTTAAGCGGTGGTGGCGTGTTTTTTATGGGCGCAAGATTCGCGGTAGACCGCGAAAAAGATGAAAAGCGGGCGCTTTGCGTCCCTGTTTTGCTCATTGAATGGTTGTCTTTGTTCGTCCCGCGCCGCTGAAAGCCGGGAATGCCCCGGCGCGGCGCTGGGAACTGAACAATGCGCAAGCTCGCCTATTCGGTCTCCGAAGTCGGTCGCGAGACGACGTTCGGCAAGACCAAGATTTATGAACTGATCGCCGCCGGGAAGCTGGAAGCCCGCAAGATCGGGCGGCGCACCATCATCACCGGGGAAAGCCTCGAACGCTTGATCGCGGGAGGCGCCTAAGATGGAAATGAAGCGCCCCGCCTCGACGAACGGCAGGGCGATGGAAAAGCTGTGCGGCGACTTCCATTGCCCGTTTACCCTCTTGACCTTCCGCGCGCAACACGTCGCAAACCGCTTTGCGCTCCCCATCGAAACCGCTGCCATCATCGCAGCCTTGGCGTTCGGGGGTGCGGCTCATGGCTGACCTCTACCCCGAAACGCCCGGCGCGAAGGGTTTGACCGGCGCCACGTTCGACGCCAGCGCCGACGCTGCCGAGGCGATGGCGCATTGCGTCAACCACCTGCGCATGATCGCGCTGCGCGCCCTCTACGCGCTCCACGAAGCGACCGTGCTCGAATGCGTAGCGGTGACGGACTACCCCCGCGAAAGCCTGCAGCCGCGTTTCAGTGAATTGATCCGGCTTGGCCTGATCAAGCCGACTGGCGCGCGGCGGCGCAACCCTTCCGGCAAATCCGCTGCGGTGTTGTGCCTGACCACCAAAGGCCGCGATGCGGTGAAAGGCGGCGGGCATGACTGATCGCAAGACCTGCGCAACTTGCGCTGCGTTCGCCGTGGTGCGCCACCCTGATGGTTCGCCCCGTTCTACCGGAGAATGCCGTCGCCGCGCCCCCATCCTGTCAGAAGCGGAGGACTGCTTTCCGCCGGTTTGGCCCGGCATGTGGTGCCTCGAACACGTCGTGCGCGACAGTAAGGCAGGTGCGGCATGACAGCCTTGCCCGAGCCACACCCGCACCGCTGGCACGATCACCGCGTGGTCACGTTCGACGGAATGTTCGACACGCACGCCACGACCGGAGAGGACTACGCGACCCGCACGATGGCCGATCTGTTCGACGTTCGGCCCGCGTGTTGCCCCAAGGAACGCGGCCCTGCGTTCATCCCGTCAACCTATGCCGATCACGATGCACGGTCGCATACGGCGCAGCGAGCGCATGGTTCGTTCGTGGCGCTGACTGCTGACATCGATCACGGCGACCATGCGCCAGGCGATCTAGTGGCCGCGATCAAAGCCTTTGCCGGGCCTGCTGCCGCGCTGATCTATTCAAGCCCGCACGCTCGCCCCGGTGATCGTCGCTGGCGCGTGATCGTGCCGCTGGCCGAACCTGTGCCCTATGCCCTGTGGCACGATGCGCAGACCGCGTTGTGCGACCACCTCGACGCGCACGGCATTGCCCCGGATCGCGCGTTGTGTCGTGCTGCGCAACCTGTGTTCCTGCCCAACGTGCCGCGCGTTCATGCCAAGACCGGCGCCACATTGCGCGGGCAAGACGGTCAACCGCTGTTTTTCGCGTGGCGTTCGACCGGAATCGACGCACCTGGGCTTTCGCTTGATCGCGGTCCCGTGGTCGCTGGAATGGCCCGTGTGGCGCGACAGCGTGCTGAGGCGGAGGGCGAGAGGGAAAAGCTGCGCATCGAGACCCTGAGGCGCCCTGCGGCCAATTCTGACGACCCTGTGGCCGCGTTCAACCATGCGAACGCCATCACTGATCTGTTGGCCCGCTATGGCTATGATAAGCGCCCCGGCTCGAATGATTGGCGATCACCGCACCAGACCGGCGAGACTTTCGCCACCCGCATCATGGGCGACAAGTGGTTCAGCCTTTCCGGAAGCGATGCTGCTGCTGGGCTGGGCTCGATCTGCCCCGCTGGATGCTTTGGCGATGCGTTCGATCTGTTCGCGCACTTTGAGCATGGCGGTAACCGGCGCGCGGCATTCCGGGCCCTGGTGCAGGAGGCGCGGTCATGAGCGCGCGAGTGCATCGCATGGTCCGACCAGGCAATTTCAGCCCGGAAAAAGGACCGACCGAGGAATCACTGGCGCGCGAATTTGTTGCGATTAATGGTGATAGCTGGCGCTATGACCACACCTTGCGCGCATGGTTTCGCTGGGATGGCCAGCGTTGGGCGCGTGATGATTGCCGCCTAGTTGGGTATCAGATAGCCGAACACCTGCGGATAGCGGGCGAAGCGACGAAGCAACCCAACATTGCCAGCAACAAGACCGCCAAGGGCGTGGAAACCTTCGCGTCGGCCAATCCCTCGATTGCCACAACTGCGGCCAGTTGGGACTCTGACCCGTGGTTGCTGGGCACGCCATCGGGTACGGTTGATCTGCGCACGGGCGAACTGCACCCCGCAGCACCCGATCAGCATATCACCAAGATTGCCGCAGTCGCGCCGCGCGAAGGTGTGCCGGTCCTGTGGTTGCGATTCCTGGCCGAGGCAGTCGGAGGTGATGCGGATATGGTCGCATTCCTGCGGCGATGGTGTGGGTACTGCCTGACCGGTTCGATCAGGGAACACGCCTTCGCGTTCATCCATGGCCCCGGTGGCAACGGCAAGTCTGTATTCCTGAACACGTTGGCGGGCATCATGGGTGAATATGCCGTGACTGCGCCGATGGAGACCTTCTCTGCGGCGAAAGGCGACCGACACCCGACCGAACTGGCGATGCTCAAGGGCGCGCGCCTTGTCAGCGCATCCGAAACCGAGCACGGGCGCGGCTGGGCCGAGGCGAAAGTGAAGGCGATCACGGGCGGCGACCCGATCAGCGCGCGGTTCATGCACGGCAATTTCTTCACCTATCAGCCGGTGTTCAAGTTGCTGATCGTCGGCAATCACGCCCCGAGCTTGCGCAATGTCGATGAGGCGATGCGCCGTCGATTGAACATCATGCCGTTCATCGTGAAACCGGCGACCCCTGACCGTGACCTTGAAACGAAGCTGCGCCGCGAATGGCCGCAAATCTTGGCATGGGCCATCGCTGGGTGCCTCGAATGGCAATCCATCGGCCTGTCGCGGCCTGCTGCCGTCGCCGACGCGACAGAAAGCTATTTTGCCGATCAAGACCTGTTTGGCCAGTGGCTCGATGAACGGTGCGTGCGTGATCCTCGGGTATGGGAGCAACCGACGCCCCTGTTTCAATCGTGGTGCGACTATGCCCGCGATGCCGGTGAATACCCCGGAAATGCAAAGGACTTTAAGGCCACACTTGAGCGCCGGGGTATTCTTCGCGGCAAGAGCGTTGGCCTGAAAGTCTATCGTGGCGTTGCCCTTCGCAGTGCAGGCCATGAGTGATTGGGGCCACGTGGGGCCACGTGCCGACCCCAGAAAATGGCAGTTTTCCGCCATTTCCCATCAATGGGGCCACGTGGGGCCACGAAAAACCCATTACACACTCACCCGCGCGCGTGAAGCCGGTAGATGCGTTTTGGTGGCCCCACGTGGCCCCAAAGCGCAAAAATCGCAGTTTTCCGCCATTCCTTGGGGCCACGTCATGGCCCTTTGGGGCCACGTGGTGCCCCTGTTTAGCCGAAATACGACCCCTTGCTGCTGTCCCGGCACCCCGCAAAACCCCATGCCTCGCCCCCAAAGCGCGCTCATCGATCGTGCGCTCCTCACCCCAACCGAGGGAACACCATGACACTTGAAACCGAACTTACCGCCAGCCGTGCGCGCCTCGCGAGCGACATCGCCGAAGCCGAGGCCGTTCTTGCAAACCTCAAGGCAACCCTAGCTGAAACGATCGCAACTCCTGTGCTCGCATCCGAGTATACCACGCACAAAAAATACGAGATGGCACGAGACTGCAAAAACGAGGCGATAATTCACCTTCGCGCTATCATAAAAAACGCTGAATTGTCGCTTTCAGAGTATCGCAGTATCGTAAATTATGATAAATAAATCCGGTCATTCGGAGTTGCAAATCTGATGTCGAACTTTGCGTATTCGGTCGCGATCAAGCTATCTTTGGCCAACCTTGCATCTAAGGGCGTTCGACTCTTAGCAAAAGACTTCATGGCCGCGCATGGCGCCGCTGCGAAGCTGGAGGATAAGCTTAAGGCGCTCAAATTGATCGGCGTCGGCTACGGCATGGAGAAAGCCGGGCAAGGCATTCTTGGGTTTATGGGCAAGGCGGTCGATTCCTCAAAGGAATACGTCCACCAGATGAGCTTGATGAATATCGCGGGCTGGACACAAAAAGAGATCGCCGGAAGCGTTGCAGCCGCATGGAAAACCACCGGGAGCGTGATCACCACGACGGCGGCGCAGAACCTCGAAACGCTTCAGGAGCTTCGCACGGCGTTCGGAAAAGGCGAGGGCATGCAGCACGCCTATGCGGTTCTGCCGCAGGTGCAGCGGGTATCGTCGATCCTCGCGTCGTTGACTGGGCGCGAGCAATCGCACGTCGGGTTCGACATGGTGAAGGCCATCGAACTGGGATCAAAGGGCGCGCTGTCCGTCGACAGCATGATGCGCCAGTCGGAAATGATGTCGAAGGCGCTTGTGCAGTTCGGCAGGACGCTGACCGTCTCCGACTTCCACCAGTCTTTGAAAATGTCGCGGGCCATGGCGCCCTACATGTCCGACGAGTTCAAATATCAGTACCTGCCGACGCTCATTCAGGAAATGAAAACCGGGGCTGGCGGGGGCGGCGGAAGCTATGGCGGCGCATCCGGCGCGGGCATGGCCATTGCCTCGCTCGGGCAAGTCGTCGTCGGGCAGATGATCCCCAAGGCGCTGATCCAGAACTGGATTGATTCGGGATTGGTCAGCCGTGGCCGCGTGGTCGCTGATCCGCATAATCGCACGACATCGAAGATCCTGCCCGGCGGCGTTGTCGGCCAGAACGAGTTCGGCGCAAACCCTTATCTGTGGGCGCAGAAATACGCCATGCCTGCCGTCAACCGACTGATGGCGGAAAAGCACCTTGATCAGTATGGCGCGATCCTGGCGCTGACGCACAATCGCGTTGCCGCATTCGCCTTGCAAACGCTGATCAACAAGGCCGCGCAGTTTGAACGTGACCGCAAGCTGATCACCGAAGGGCCGACATCTTACGATTCGTATCAGACGATGCTTAAGACTGACCCGGAAGCGGCTCAAATCGCCATGCAGAAGCAATGGCACAATACGCTTGACCTCATCGGTTGGAAGATTTTGCCGCGCCTTGTGCCTTACATGGTCAAGTTCGCCGACTGGCTCGACCGTATCTCGCAATGGATGCAGCGGAATCCTGAGGCCGCGAATCGCGTTGTTCTGGGGCTAGCCGCCCTTGGCGTCGGTCTGAACGTCATCGGTAAGGTCATGATGGCGGCGGGCATGATCAAATTCCTCGGTATGGGAGGCACGATCATGGGGATGCTGCCTTGGCTAGGGAAAGCGAACCTTGCGCTGCTTGTCATCGGTGGCACCGCTGCATTCGCCTACAAGAATCTCGATAAGCTCAACAACATCATGAACGCGTTCTCCGACAAGATCGCGGGAATCAACAAACACATCAATGACCTGATCAGGAACAATCCCACGGTTGCCGGTGCCACGATAAAGCAGGGCGGTTTGCTGGCCGCGCCTTTCCTGATCGGCCCCGGACTTCCGCAGCGGATCATCGACGGCCTGAACGATTGGGCAACCGGGCATCATGGCGGCGGCGTAAGTGCCGTTCCACCGCCCAAAAAGCAGAAGATCAGCTTCAACGTCACCGCTGATCGCCGTGGGTTTTCCGCATGGGTGGCCGAAGGGATGAACCAAGGAATGAGCGCGCCTCGCAACGGGGGCACCAGTCCTGACGGCTCCATTTCTCGGCTTCCCGTCAATATGGCCTGGTCGTAATCCCTCGCCCTGCCGCCCGCTAATGCGGGCGCATGGCTTTTATTGGGTGCCGACAGGCTTTCAAAACCGGGGATTGCTCGTGTGGCTGGCGCATAAAAACGGCGGAGACTATCGTCGGTGAATCGTGACCGGAGATTACCCGCATGAAGCGCACTCTGTTTGCAGCCGCTATATTTGCCGCCTGCCCACTGCCAGCGACTGCCGGTGAAACCATCACGATCAGCCCGGGCCCGGGCTTCTCGACGCGCATCAACACACCATGGGGCACATTCATCGCAGATGATACGCCAAGTGGGATTTGGGTGGGGACCGAGAAGGAATGGACCGATTCCGTCGCGCGGGGTGTAGCGACCAAGAATGGCGATAGGGAAGTCCACCTGCCCGGCCAAAAGCGGGACGGTTTGAATTTCGTCCACTCCGGTAGCGAGGCAGTCATGGGCTCGATACATCTCTACAACATTGAGGCTTATTCGCTGATTGGCGTGCCCCCGAGCGCGAAACTGCATCGCCCAAAACCGCCAAAGGGATATGAGAATTTCGGGCTTGTCTGGATCCCGCAAGAGCGACTGCCCATCCAGGCGAATCTCTCAATCGACGGGCGAACGATTGCACCGCTCGATTGCACGACGTCGGAGAACTTCCGAGCATGCGAATTTGCTGTGCCGCGCGCTGACCTGACGAAAGCGGTGAAGGTGGTTTTCTTGCTCAAGGGGCGCCAGCCGGGGGTTACAGAGTTTCAGTCATTGGCGCGCAAGGCCGCAGACGACATCGTGGCGAAATACAGGAGCCTCAAAGGCATCGCTATTTCCGACGAGGATCGCACCGACTTGGCGCGGCTTCACGAGATCGATCCGAATTTGCCAGCCGATCTAACGGGTCACTAACGGGGACCGAAGCGCCGCGCCTAAGATGTCGGTTTATGGCAGGATGGGTTTGTGCTGGTGACCGCAGCTTGGGACGCGCCATGCGCCAGACCTGCGGCGCGTTTCCACCGTCATGGTTCACCACCAGCCGACAGTAATCGCGGCGCATGTTGGTAACGACTTTGGTAACGCGCCACATGACATGCAACCTAAGGTCTTGTGAATTAATGATTTTCCCGAAGGAAAATGGCTCCCTGAGTAGGATTCGAACCTACGGCCGCTCGATTAACAGTCGAGAGCTCTACCGCTGAGCTATCA
>JARLJC010000152.1 GCA_031291435.1 Alphaproteobacteria bacterium
ACGATGGCGGATGTGGAAATGACTCCGATGGATAAGCACGCAATAGCGATCTTCTTCAAACCATATGCCTCCGTATTATTAACGATGAGGCCTTATTCGCAATTGATTCGACGAAAAGAAGGCAAGCATCTCCAGCGCTATACTGGAGCGGTCTACCTTGCCGATAAGCCGCTGATTTACAGGCGTTCCTCGAATTGATTCAGTCTAGATTTGACAAAACGCTGAAATTCGGGGGTCACGCCAAAATGACGTTATGTAAGCTTGGTATTTTGAAAAATGGCTATTTTATGACGCAAAAGCACAAAAAAAAGCGCCGGACCAAGGCCCGGCGCTCGAATTCAATCAGCAGTGTGACAAATTAGCCGACGATTTCGTTGCCCGAAAACCACTGGGCGATTTCTTGCGCGGCGGTTTCCGGGGCATCGGAGCCATGCACGGAGTTTTCGCCCATGCTCAGCGCGTATTCTTTGCGGATCGTGCCGGCGTCGGCCTTTTCGGGATTGGTCGCGCCCATGATGTCGCGATAGGCCTTGATGGCGTTCTCGCCTTCGAGGACCTGCACGACGACCGGCTCGGCCGACATCTGGTCGACCAGCTCGCCATAGAACGGGCGTTCCTTGTGGACGGCGTAGAAGGTTTCAGCCTGGGCGCGGGTCATATGGACGCGCTTCTGCGCGACGATGCGCAGGCCGACACCCTCGATCTTGGCGTTGATGGCGCCGGTGAGGTTGCGACGGGTCGCATCGGGCTTGAGGATGGAGAAGGTGCGTTCAATCGCCATAGAATCGGGCTTTCATGTAAAAGAAACAGGCGCCGCGCTTATAAACGCGGCGCCTTTCGGCTGCAAGGATTGGCTTAGACAAAGGGATGATTTGTTAGCTCTTAGCGGCCTCGAGGGCGATGGCGGCCGACTGAAGGATCGCGGCATAGCGCACGCCGGCCTGAATCACATCGGCGGAAACGCCATGCTCCTGCAAGACCTTCTCGTGCGATTCCATGCACATGCCGCAGCCGTTGATCGCCGAAACCGCCAGACACCAAAGCTCGAACTGATCCTTGGGCACGCCGGGCTTGCCGATGGCGGCCATGCGCAGCTTGGCCGGGCGAGTGGAATAGTCCTTGTTCCCGACCAGATGGGTGAAGCGGTAATAGATATTGTTCATCGCCATCAGGGCGGCGGCGGTGCGGGCTGCATCGGCGGCTTCCGGCGACAGGTGGGCCTTGGCTTCTTCGGCGATGGCGGCAAGCACTTCATTGTTGCGCGTCGCGATGGCGCAGGCCAGCAGCAGGCCCCACTTGTTCTGCGTTTCCAGCACGTCTTCGTTGACGATGGCGGAAAGGTTGAGGCGAACATCCTTGGCGAAGTCCGGGATCTGATCCTTGAGCTGTTCGATCGACACTTTTGGCCTCCTTGGAGCATCGGGAAAGCGGACTGGCCGCAAATGAAAAAGGCGCCGGAGAACCGGCGCCCTCCACAGGCAAAGCAGAGAACCCACGCTGGCCCCGGAAGCCAAAACCTCCGGGGCAACAATAGGAGCGAACGCGACGCCGCGCCGGTGCGCGGGGCCCTTCTACTTAACAAAGCGCGAATGCGACGCCGCGCTGATGCGCGGGGTCTCTCTTCGCTTAGAGAGTCTTACCGCCGACTTCGCGGTTGCAGGGGCAGAGTTCGTCGGTCTGCAAGGCGTCGAGAACGCGCAGGGTGTCCTTGGGGTTGCGGCCGACATTCAGGTTGGTCGCATAGATGTGCTGGATGACGTTCTCGGGATCGACGATGAAGGTGTAGCGATAGGCGACGCCAGCGGGCGAGCGCACTTCGAGACCATCGGTCAACTCGCCGATCGTGTCGGCGAACTGCCAGATCGGCAGCTTGTCGAGATCTTTGTGGTCGCGGCGCCAGGCCAGCTTGACGAATTCGTTATCGGTCGAACCGCCGAGCACAACCGCGTCGCGGTCGGCGAATTCCTTGGAAAGGCGGGCAAATTCGGCGATTTCGGTCGGGCAGACGAAGGTGAAATCCTTCGGGTAGAAGAAGATCACTTTCCACTTGCCGGGGAAGCTTTCATGGGTGAGCGTCTCGAAGGCGCTGACGCCGTTTTCTTCGTGGTTGTTGAAGCCGGGCTTCACGCCAACGATTTCGAATTCGGGAAGAAGATCG
>JARLJC010000153.1 GCA_031291435.1 Alphaproteobacteria bacterium
CCAGGGCCGTAAAAACGAACGCCCGCCCTGTTGGCTCTGGATTCCCGCCTGCGCGGGAATGACGGCGGCGCTGGTAGCTCGCAATTTCAGAAGTTCGTTCATCCGGCCAGACTCTTCTGCGCGGCTTCGAGACGGGCGAGGGTTTCCTCGGCGTCGGATTTGCGCTTGCGTTGTTCTTCGATCACTTCGGGCGGCGCGCGATCGACGAAATCCTTGTTGCCGAGCTTGGCGGCAAGCTTTTCGATTTCGGCGGCGAGTTTCTCGCCTTCTTTCTTCAACCGCATGCGTTCCTGTTCGAGGTCGATGATTTCCGCCAGCGGCAAAATTAAAGTCGCTTCATCGAGAATAGCCTGCGCCGAGCCTTTACCGGCAGCCGCAACCTGCGTCACACCCGAAAGCCGCGCCAGACGCGCAATAATCGCCTCATGCCGCGCCAGCCGCGCCTGCGTCGCGGCCGAAGCACCTTTCACCTGCAACGGAATCTGCGCACCAGCGGGAACGTTCAATTCCTGGCGCGTGCCCCGAATGGCGGTGATCAAACGCACCAGCCAGTTCATTTCATCCTGCGCATCGCCGATTTCTGGCGCATGCACAACAGGCCACGCCGATGTCATCAGCATCTCATCGCTGCCTGTGAACTGCGCCCACAATTCCTCGGTGATGAAGGGCATGAAGGGATGGAGCAGATGCAGGATTTGCCCAAGCGCCCATGCCGTCGTCGCGCGGGTTTCGGTTTTCGCGACTTCATCCTCGCCCATCAAAACCGGCTTGGTGAATTCCAGATACCAGTCGCAGAATGTATTCCATGTGAATTCGTAAGCGGCAGAGGCCGCGAGATCAAAGCGGTGATCGTCGAGCAGAGCGGCGATTTTCTCCGCCGCCGCCTTGGTCTCGCCGATGATCCATTTATTGACGGTCTGCGTGGCGGTAACCGGCGAGAAATCTTTCTGCCATACGCATTCATTCATCTGGCAGAACCGCGCCGCGTTCCATAATTTGGTCGCGAAATTGCGGTTGCCTTCGATGCGGCTGGTGGCGAGGCGGATATCGCGCCCCGGGGTGGACATGTGCGCCAGCGTATAACGCAAAGCGTCGCAGCCGAATTTGTCGATGACATCGAGCGGGTCGATGACATTGCCTTTCGACTTCGACATCTTCTGGCCTTTTTCATCGCGCACCAGCGCGTGAATATAAACGGTTTTGAAAGGCACATCCTTCATCAGATGCATGCCCATCATCATCATGCGCGCGACCCAGAAGAAGATGATGTCGAAGCCGGTGACCAGCACATCGGTCGGATAATAACGCGCGAGCTCCGGCGTCTGTTCCGGCCAGCCCAAGGTCGAGAAGGGCCACAGCGCCGACGAGAACCATGTATCGAGAACGTCTTCGTCGCGTTTGAGAGTAACCCATGGTTTATTTGGATTCACTTCAGTTTCGGGGGCCGAAAGGTTTGGCATCCTATCAAAAGTTATAACGTTGTATGAGCTTAACCCAGTAGAAATAGGCACATCACCATAATGTTTTAGCGCGTCCTCTACAGCTTCTTCTTCTGTTTCAGCCACAAAAACTTTTCCATCCGGCCCGTACCACGCCGGAATCTGATGCCCCCACCACAATTGGCGCGAAATGCACCAAGGCTCGATATTGCGCATCCAGGCGTAATAGGTATTCGTCCATTGTTCAGGCACGAATTTGGTTTTGCCTTCTTCGACGGCCCTGAGCGCAGGCGCGGCCAATGTCTTGGCGTCGCAATACCATTGCTCCGACAGCCACGGCTCGATGACAACGCCCGAACGGTCGCCGTGCGGCACGGCATGCATATGCGGCTCGACTTTCTCCAGAAGCTCCATCGCTTCCATGTCGGCGATAATCCGCTTGCGGGCTTCGACGCGGTCGAGGCCGCGATATTTTTCCGGCGCGTTTTCATTCAGATGCGCATGCTGATCGAAAATATTCAGCATCGGCAGATTGTGCCGCTTGCCGACCTCGAAATCCTTGAAATCATGCGCGGGCGAAATTTTAAGC
>JARLJC010000154.1 GCA_031291435.1 Alphaproteobacteria bacterium
CAGCCATGGAGGCGTTCCACGAGCGACGGGGCGTCTGCCGTGACTACACGCATCTCGCCATCACTTTTTGCCGCTGCATGAACATCCCCGCGCGTTATTGCACAGGCTATCTTGGCGACATCGGCGTGCCGGTCGATTTCAACCCGATGGATTTCAGCGGCTGGTTCGAAGTCTTTCTCGACGGACGCTGGTATTCGATGGACGCGCGTCACAACCATCCGCGCATCGGCCGCATCGTCATGGGCCGCGGGCGCGACGCGGCGGACGTCCCGATCTCGACGGCCTTCGGCGTCGCCAACCTGGCGCGCTTCGACGTGACGACCGACGAGCAGAGTCCGACGCGCGTTCCGTAACGCGACTCTCCGCTTGTTTGTGGCGCGGCGGCTTCAGGGACATCTGGAGCGGGAAGGTCGTGGGACGAAAAAGGCCGCCCCTCGGGGCGGCCCTGTTTTGCGGATATTGAAGCTCAAGCCCCAATCGGCGCCGATCGACGGGTTCAGTCGTAGCGATAATGGTGATGATAATGGCGATGGTGGTGAAACCCATGCGCAATGGACGGCCCGGCCACATAGCCGACCGCGCCCCCCGCGACCGCGCCGACCGGTCCGCCGACGATGGCGCCGGCCCCCGCTCCCATCAATCCTTCATTCAGCCGCTCCCCGGCCGTCGCGGAGCCTCCGGCAAGAGCAACGCCGAGCAGAAGCGCTAAAACAAAAAAAGACCTTGTCATTTTGATATCCTTTCATGTGGCGCGCGATAAAAGCGCTTCCAGCCTCACCATGAACATTGTGATCGGTGGCAAAGCCGCAATGCTTAACTTTCACATCATCGCTGCCGTTTATTCGTAAATAATATCATATACATTATCTTGATAAATACAATAGATATATTTTGATAATTATCACCCGCAAAGTTTATTGGTTTTATTTTGATATTTTACGCTAGTACATCTTGTATTGTTGTCTGTCGCGCCCATTTAATAGCTACAGGAGAATGCGACTGTTGTTTTTGTCGCGTCAGCTTCCTGTCTGGCTTTCGATAAAGCCAACGACGCACGAAAAACTGGGCGATCAGTCATCAATTTGTGTGAAGCCCGGATCGGCGCATGCCGGTCTGGAATCGACAACACAATGAAAGGCCTTTCATGACCAATCCCTCCATGAAGCCCGCCCCCGCCAAGACCGCCGCGCCGCATGCCATTCCGACGCCCGCG
>JARLJC010000155.1 GCA_031291435.1 Alphaproteobacteria bacterium
CCTTGTTGATGGCGAGGCGCGTATGGGTCAGGATTTCGCTGACCGCCTCGTTCGATAAACCGAACGGATAGATTTTGCGCACCGCTTCGGGTGTGCCGCGCCCTGAAACCGACAGCGCCAGAATTTCACGCAAGGCGCGCAGATCGAGCGCGGATTCGAGGGCGCCGTGTCCGCCCGCCGCCTGTTTGAGTTTCTCGCGTCCCGGGGCCAGCGCGTCGTCGAGGAAATTCGGCACCCCCATCAAGGCGCAGCGTTTGCCGACCGCGCTGATGATGGCTTTCTTGCTGCCGAAGCTCATGCGCATTTCGGCGTAAGGCAATGCTGCGCGATAGGCGAGAATGGAAATCGGCGTTTTGTCCGGCGCGGATTCTTCGGCGGGCGCCGGTTTGGTCACCGCAATATCGGCGTGGCCCTTGCCGATTTTATCGATGCCGATGCGTTCAATCCCGCGCCGCAAACCGCTGGGCAGATTGCCCGCGATCAGTTTGAAATGCGTCTGCGCCCCGCATTCGACCGTGACTTCCTGCGTGATGCGGCCGCTGCCGGCGCAGGTGCTGCATTGCGTGCCGCGCTGGCCCTGGCAGGTGGGGCACGGCAATTGCCCGCGCGTCTGGCAGAAACGGCAGGGCGCGTAACGCGTGCCGTTGCAGGTCGGGCATTTCTGGCCCGGCTGATGCGGGTCTTCGCCGCGTCCGCCGCAATGGTAGCACATCTCGCGCCCCTGACCCTGACATTGGGTGCAGATGACGGTGCCCACCCCCTGGCATTGCATGCAGGTCAGCATCTGCCGCCCCTGGCAACTGGGGCAGGTTTCGGTCACGGCATAGATGCCCGATTTTTCCGGCAGCGTGACCTTGGCGTCTTCCAACCCCCAGCCGCGGCTCTCATGGGATTTGATTTCCTCGGTCACCGCGCTGATCCAGCCGGGATTTTCGCGGAAACTTCTTTGATGCCGCGCGACTTCCTGATTGAGGGTGTCGGTATCGCGCAAAACTTTGCGGTCTTTGCCGCGCACGCTGCCCGCATAAGTGATGCTGCGCGTCTCGCAGACCGGCGAGACCTGCATCAGGGCTTCGAGCACGAAAACCTGTTCCTGAATTTCCAGTACCGTTATCGCGGCGGGTTCAAGGCCGTTGCCGGTGGCGAGTTTCCGCAGGCGCTGCAGGGCGCGTTCGGCTAAAGGATTCTGGGACTCGGTATCGGACACTACTAATCTCTCCGTGCGAATGCGGAACTATAGCACGAACCGACACATTCCTGAAAGAATGCAATCGCATGCGCGCGGTTTGGTTAAGCGATTTTGCGGGTGCGAAGGGGCGTGGACTTCACATAAGGGGCAAGATATTTCCCCGTATAGCTTTCCTTAACGCGCGCGATCTCTTCGGGCGTGCCCGCGGCCACGATCTGGCCGCCCGCATCGCCGCCCTCGGGGCCGATATCGATGATGTGATCGGCGGTCTTGATGACTTCGAGGTTATGTTCGATCACGATGACGCTGTTGCCCTGATCGACCAGAGTATGCAGGACTTCCAGAAGTTTGCGCACATCGTCGAAATGCAAACCGGTGGTCGGCTCATCGAGGATGTAGAGCGTCTTGCCGGTGGCGCGCCGCGCCAGTTCCTTGGCCAGCTTGACGCGCTGCGCCTCGCCGCCCGAAAGGGTGGTCGCCGACTGGCCGATTTTGACATAAGACAACCCCACGCGGTTCAGCGTTTCCATTTTGTCGCGGATGCTCGGCACCGCTTTGAAAAATTCCGCGCCTTCTTCGACGGTCATGTCGAGGACATCGGCGATGCTTTTATCGCGATAGAGAATTTGCAAAGTTTCGCGGTTGTATCTTTTGCCGTTGCATTCGTCGCAGGTCACATAGACATCCGGCAGAAAATGCATTTCGATTTTGATGGTGCCGTCGCCCTCGCAGGCTTCGCAGCGTCCGCCTTTGACGTTGAAGGAGAAACGGCCCGCGCCGTAACCGCGCGCCTTGGCTTCGGGCAAGCCCGCGAACCAGTCGCGTATCGGCGTGAACGCGCCGGTATAAGTGGCGGGGTTCGACCGCGGCGTGCGGCCAATCGGCGATTGATCGATATCGACGATCTTGTCGATATATTCGAGACCTTTGATAGTTTTGTGCGGCGCCGGAATATCGCGCGAATGATTGAGATATTTCGACAGGGATTTATAAAGCGTTTCGATGATGAGCGTCGATTTGCCGCCGCCCGAAACGCCGGTCACCGCCGTGAAGGTGCCGAGCGGAAAACGCGCATCGATATTTTTCAGATTATTGCCCGACGCGCCGATGACCGACAGCCATTTATCGTCCTTGGCCACGCGCCGCGTTTCCGGCACCGGGATGAATTTCTTGCCGGTCAGATATTGCGCGGTGATGCTGTTGGGATTCTTCATCACTTCTTCGGGCGTGCCCGCCGCGATAACGTGGCCGCCATGAACGCCAGCACCTGGGCCGATATCGATCAGATAATCCGCCTGTCGAATGGCGTCTTCGTCATGTTCGACCACCAGAACCGTGTTGCCGATATCGCGCAACCGTTTGAGCGTGGTGAGGAGGCGGTCATTGTCGCGTTGATGCAAACCGATGCTGGGTTCATCGAGAACATAAAGAACGCCGGTCAGGCCCGAACCGATTTGCGAAGCGAGGCGGATACGCTGGCTCTCGCCGCCCGACAAAGTGCCGGACGCGCGCGACAGAGCGAGATATTCAAGCCCGACATTGTTGAGGAAACCGAGCCGTTCGTTGATTTCTTTCAGGATACGCGCGGCAATTTCGCGCTGCTTTGAAGTCAGCACTTTCGGTAACACACGGAACCATTCGGCGGCGGCCTTGATCGATAGCTCGCAAACCTCGCTGATATTTTTCATCGCGATTTTGACGGCCAAAGCTTCCGGCTTCAATCGTTGCCCGTGGCAGGAATCGCACGGCTTGCTGAGCTGATATTTGCCCAGCTCCTCGCGCATCCAGTCGCTTTCCGTGTTGCGCCAGCGCCGTTCGAGATTGGCTAGCACACCTTCGAACGGTTTATCGTGATGATGGCTGAACCCCGCTTCGCGATAGGTGAATTTCATCACCCGGTCGCCGGTGCCATACAGCAGCGCGTCGCGAAATTCCTGGCTGAGGTCTTTCCAGGGCGTGACCATGCTTTGCTTGTAGGCCTTGGCCAGCGCTTCGAGAATCTGATTATAGAAATTTTTCCACGGCGCCACCGCTTCGTCGGCGAGGCAGGCGGTTTTGTCGGGAATCACAAGGTCGGGATCGAAATAGAGTTTTTCGCCAAGCCCATCGCATTCCGGGCAGGCCCCATGCGGATTGTTGAACGAAAACAGACGCGGTTCGATTTCTTCAATCGTGAACCCGCTGACCGGACAGGCGAATTTCGACGAAAAAGTGGTGACTTCGCCGCTGACGGTATTTTCCGCCAGCACGATGCCGTCGGCGAGTTTCAGCGCGGTTTCGATTGAATCCGGCAACCGGTTATCGAGATCGGGCTTGACCACCAACCGATCAACCACCACCGAAATATCATGCTTCTTTTTCTTGTCGAGCGCTGGGGCTTCGTCGATATCGTAAACCTTGCCGTCCACCTTGACGCGCTGGAAACCCTGCTTGCGCAGTTCCATCAGTTCTTTTTTGTACTCGCCCTTGCGGCCCCGGATCATGGGCGCGAGCAGCATCAGTTTGGTGCCTTCCGGCATGGCGCGGATGCGGTCGGCCATCTGGGTCACGGTCTGGCTTTCGATGGGCAGGCCGGTCGCGGGCGAATAGGGAATGCCGATGCGCGCATAAAGCAGACGCAGATAATCGTAAATCTCGGTAACGGTACCGACAGTCGAACGCGGATTGCGCGAGGTGGTTTTCTGCTCGATGGAAATCGCGGGCGACAACCCTTCGATGGAATCGACATCGGGCTTCTGCTGCATTTCGAGGAACTGCCGCGCATAGGCCGACAGCGATTCGACATAGCGCCGCTGCCCCTCGGCATAAATCGTGTCGAAGGCCAGCGACGATTTGCCCGAGCCGGATAACCCGGTGATAACCACCAGCCGGTCGCGCGGAATCGCCACGTCGATATTTTTAAGATTATGTTCGCGCGCGCCGCGCACCACGATTTCTGTCTGCATTCCCGCAATATGGCTATTGCCAGGGCAAATTTCCACTCTAATTTGTACCTGATTTGTTCTTTTTACGGTTAACAGCTGCTCCCCTACGCTTTTTGAAGCGTCAGGCCGTTAAACCTCGCGCGCGGCTTTCAGGAAACGTTCGACTTCGGTGCGCAGCGAACCCGATTGCTGCGACAGGCCGCGCGCTGATTCCAGCACTTCGCCCGAGGCGGCGCGGGTATCGACCGCTGCCTTGCTCACCCCCGCGATGTTGCTGGAAACCACGGCGGTGCTGTTGGCGGCTTCCTGCACATTGCGGGCGATTTCCTGGGTGGCGGCGCGCTGCTCATTGACCGCCGAGGTGATGTCGGACGTGATCTGCTTGATCTCGGCGATGGTGGTGCCGATATGGTGGATGGCGTCCACCGCTTTGTTGGTCGCGGTCTGCATGCCGCCGATCTGCTCGCCGATTTCGTCGGTCGCCTTGGCGGTCTGGTTGGCCAGCGACTTGACCTCGTTGGCGACCACGGCAAAGCCTTTGCCCGCCTCGCCCGCGCGCGCCGCCTCGATGGTGGCGTTGAGCGCCAGAAGATTGGTTTGCCCGGCGATGCTGCTGATAAGCTCGACCACGTCGCCGATTTTCTTGGCCGCCGCGGCAAGGCTGTTGATAAGCTCGTCGGAACGGCGCGCTTCTTCGTCGGCCTTGGCGGCGATGCCGGTCGCCTGCTGGGCGCGGCGCTCGATTTCGGCAATCGAGGCGGCCAGTTCCTCCGCCGCTGAAGCCACCGTCGCCACATTCTGCGAAGCCTGATCCGCCGCCATGGTGGCCGCTTCCGATTGCTTGCTGGTGCCGTCCGCAGCACCGGACATGCCTTCGGCCGCATGCTGCAACCCGCCCGCTGCGGTCGAAACCGCTTCGACGATGGTGCTGGCGTTCTTTTCGAAATCATTGGCGTTGGCAGCGAACTGCATCAGCCGGTCCTCGGTCGCCACGGTCACTTTGTTGATGCCGCTCGCGTTGCGCCGGAAAATGCCGGGCAGGCCGGTTTCGATAACGTGGCGGTAATAACGCCCGTCGCTCACCGCCTCCATCGAAGCGCCCGCCTCGCGCATGAAGGCGTCGACGACATCGGCCAGATGGTTGATGCCGTCGGCCAGTTCGAGAAAGGCCCCTTTATCGGAAAAGCGGATCAGGCGTGCGTCGAGATCGCCGGCGGAAAGTTTCTTGATGGTTTCGGTGCAGGCGGTGAGGTTGCGGCGCGCCACCCGCTGATAATAAATCGCGGCGGCGGCGGCCACGAACAGCAGCCCATGCGCGGCGAGGGCGACCGGGTCGAGATCGCCCTGAAACACATCGGCGCCGAGCTCGATGGCGTTGATGCTGATAATGGCGCTTTGCAGAATATTGGTTTTAGATAGTGAAGACAAATTCTTCATAGCCTATGCCCTTATCTTTGAGGAATTTCTGCAACAACGCCGTCGAGGCCGCCAGACCGTCTTTAGGCGAAGCATGTTTGCGCTCTTCGTCGAGCAGCAAATGATAGATCGGCGCGATTTTCTTCACCTGCTCGCCGGTTGGCTTGCGCCGGTTGGAATGATAGCCGGTGATGTTTCCCGTGCTGTCGAGCGTCGGCGTGACATGCGCGAACACCCAGTAATGATCGCCGTTCATCGCCATGTTTTTCACATAGGCGAAAATTTCTTTGCCCGACGAAACGGTGTCCCACAAAAGCTTGAACACGCAGCGCGGCATGTCGGGATGGCGGATGATGTTATGCGGCGCGCCCAGCGCCTCGTCCTCGGTCAGTTGCGCGATGCGCAGAAAAACCCGGTTGGCATAGGTGATGTGGCCCTTGGTGTCGGTTTTGCTCACGATAAGCTCGTCTTCGGTCCAGGGGCGCTCAAGCCCTGTCGGCGCCGGTCGCGAAGAAGGAGGGCATTTGGCCATGATTGCGGCTGTCCAAAAAGAGGGAAGCGTTGTGATGGGAGGATTTTCTTTTTCCGCTAGGTTACATACATATGTATAAAAAAACCTTAAGCCAAAATGGGTTTGATGGTGAAACAAGTGCGGCAGGCGTTGAGTAAAGACGCATATGCAACGCGGGCGTTGCTTTTTCTATTTGTACTTGTTTTGTTCTTTTATTTGTGTCACGGTGGGCTGTGAATAACGGTAATTCATTCGGCTGGACTCGTCAGGTCTGGCGCGTACAATCGCAGGCGGAATCACACTCTTATCCCAAGGAAATCATCATGGCAGGCAGCGTCAACAAGGTCATTCTCGTCGGTAATCTGGGCCGCGACCCCGAAATCCGTTCGTTCCAGAATGGCGGCCGCGTCGCCAATTTCTCGATCGCCACTTCCGAAAACTGGAAGGACAAGACGACCGGCGAGCGCAAGGAAAAAACCCAATGGCACAATATCGCGGTCAAGAACGACCGGCTGATCGAAATCGTCGAACGCTATGTCAAGAAAGGCTCCAAGCTTTATATCGAGGGGCAGTTGGAAAGCCGCAAATATACCGACAAAGACGGCGTCGAAAAATACATGACCGAAGTCGTCCTCGGCCCGTTCCGCGGCGAATTGACGATGCTCGACAGCAAGGGCGGCGGTTCCGGCCCTTCGGTCAGCAATGACGACGGCGCGCCCGCTTTCGGCGGTTCGTCATCCTCATCGGGTGGCGCATCATCGGGCGGCAGCGATCTCGACGACAGCATTCCGTTCTAATGCTGTTGAGGCTTTTGTAATCTGGGTGAAGATGGCCTGCCTTCACTTGGACGGGTGAGATTGTATGTCGCAATCGTCGTGCCTATAGCAGAAGCCACAAAATATCCTGCAAGTATCGATAGGGCAAAGTTGCCTATATTGGTAGGACATGAAGCCAACGGGACATGCGGGGCATCTTGGAGAGCCGCTCGTGCATAACGGCAGCCCATGCTTATGGCCCCGAAGCCAAACAAACCCATGGTGACGGTAGGTAGTGTTTTTGCGCCATTCGCTCTGGCATAGGTTGCTGCCATGACGGAGGAGAGGCCATTGACGAGCAATAGCCCCGTTAATTCTATTTCGGTTATAGCTGCGATTGGGGCGCACGGGTCAATTAAACGGTGGACAGCCATATCCTTGGCGAAATTATAGGCCATTTCAATATTACCAATGGTGGCAATACTGGTAACGGTGGCAGGAATGAGGTGCGACATTTCCCGAACGATGGGTGTCTTGCCGAAATTTGCGGCTTTATGCCAAATATCCACGATCAACATTTTATGCCTGCGCAACGAGTGCCTTGTTACCCTACAATTGGGCTATAGATTGTCAATTATGATTCAGGGTTAATGACGCCGCTGTTTGTCGTGGCTTGAGCTTTGAGCCAGGAAAAGATACTGTGAAAACTCAAAATTTCCTTCGTAATTCTGATCACGGATATCATGAACGCGCTTAAAGAATGGATTATCGACCGCTGGTGGCTGGTGCAGATTTATTTTCTCGCCAGTTTCGCCTTCTGCATTTCCGAAATGGTGCAGCGTAATTTCGGCGTCGCCGCGATCGAACTGATCGGGGCCACGCTCGCTTATGTCGGCCCCGCCGGGTTCATCAACGCCGTGCTGGCGCGCAAGGAACATCATCGCGGGGTTCAGAATCTGATTATCCACGCCGTGATCGGCGGGGCCTCGGCAGCGGCTGCTATCTGGCTGATGCTGTGGTCGAATGCGCATCTCGAACTCTGGGGATTGAGCATCGATGGCCGCCATTGGGTCGGCGTCGGGATTCTGGTGGCGCTGCTCGCCGCCCGCAAGGAAGACGACGAAATTCCCGAAGCATGACCGCGCCCGCTTTCATCCATCTGCGCGTGCATTCCGCCTATTCGCTGTCCGAGGGCGCGATCAAAATCGTCGAGGATAAAGCCAAGGAAGGCTATACCGCGCCGCGCAAAGACCTTATCAAACTGTGCCTCAAGCATGACATGCCCGCCGTCGCGCTGACCGACAAAGGCAATCTGTTCGGCGCTCTGGAATTCGCGCAGGCTGCGGCGGATGAAGGCATTCAGCCGATCATCGGGTGCCAGATTGCCGTGCTGCGCCCCGAACAGGCGACGCTCAAAACAATGGCGCGCGACGGGTATGACCAGCTCGTGCTGCTGGTGCAGAATGAACAGGGTTATCGCAACCTGTCGGCGCTGGTGACTTTTTCCTTTGTCGAAAAAGGCCGCGCCTATCCTTACGTCACCGCTGAAGAACTTGCCGCGCATAGCGGCGGGCTGATCGCTTTGTCGGGCGGCATCGATGGCGAGATTGGCCGCGCCTTGCTCGCCAATCAGGCCGAAGTCGCCGACGCCGCCGCGCAGAAATACGCCGCCTTGTTTCCCAATCGCTTCTATATCGAAATCACGCGTCATCATGGCGGCGCTGTCGGCGCTGCCGAACAACGCATCGAACGCGATCTCGTCAATCTCGCCTACAAACACAATATTCCCCTGGTCGCGACCAACGATGTCTATTTCGGCGAAACCGATATGTATGACGCGCATGACGCGCTGATCTGCATCGCCGACAAAATGGTGGTGGCGGAATCCAACCGCCGCCGCCTGACCCATGATCATTATTTCAAATCGGCGGGCGAGATGCGCGCTTTGTTCGCCGATCTGCCCGAGGCCTGCGACAATACATTGGTGATCGCGAAGCGTTGCGCCTATATGCCGCCCGCGCGCAAACCGATCCTGCCGGCATTCCCGACCCAGAAAGACCGCAGCGAAGAGGCCGAATTGCGCGCGCAGGCGAAAGAAGGGCTGAAGGCGCGGCTGGCGATTGATGCCGTCACCGAACCCAAAATTTACGAAGACCGTTTGAAGTTCGAACTCGACACCATTATCGCGATGGGCTTCGCGGGTTACTTCCTGATCGTTTCCGATTTCATTAAATGGTCGAAGCAGAACAATATCGCCGTGGGGCCGGGGCGCGGTTCCGGCGCGGGTTCGGTGGTGGCGTGGGCCTTGCTGATTACCGATCTCGATCCGTTGCGGTTCGGGTTGCTGTTCGAACGTTTTCTTAATCCCGAACGCGTTTCGATGCCGGATTTCGATATCGATTTCTGTCAGGAACGGCGCGACGAAGTCATCACCTATGTGCAGGAAAAATACGGCGCCGATCGCGTCGCGCAGATCATTACCTTCGGCAAATTGCAGGCGCGCGCGGCCTTGCGCGATGTCGGGCGCGTGCTGGCGATGCCTTACGGCTATGTCGATAAATTTCCAAACTGGTGCCGAACAACCCCGCCAATCCGGTCACGCTGGGGCAGGCCATCGACGGCGAACCGCAATTGCAGCAGATGCGCGACGACGATCCCGTCGTGGCGCAGATGATGGATATCGCGCTGAAACTCGAAGGGCTGTACCGCAACGCCTCCACCCATGCGGCGGGCGTGGTGATCGGCGACCGGCCTCTGGTCGAACTGGTGCCTTTGTACCGCGACCCCGATTCAAGCCTGCCCGCGACCCAGTTCAATATGAAGACGGTGGAAATCGCGGGGCTGGTGAAGTTCGATTTTCTCGGTTTGAAAACTCTCGATGTGTTGCAGCAGACGGTCGAATTGCTGGCCAAACGCGGCGTCGAAATCGATCTGACGCGTCTGCCGCTCGACGACGCGAAATCTTACGCCATGCTGGCCAAGGGCGACACCACAGGCGTGTTCCAGCTGGAAAGTTCGGGCATGCGCGACGTTCTGCGCAAGCTGAAACCCAACCGTTTCGAAGACATCATCGCTTTGGTGGCGCTCTATCGCCCCGGCCCGATGGACAATATCCCGACTTATATCAAGCGCAAGAATGGCGAAGAGCAGGTCGTCTATCTGCATGAAGTTCTGCGCCCGATTCTCGAAGACACTTTCGGCATCCTGATTTATCAGGAACAGGTCATGCAGGCGGCGCAGATGCTGGCCGGATATAGCCTTGGCGCCGCCGATCTGCTGCGCCGCGCGATGGGCAAGAAAAAAGCCTCGGAAATGGCGGCCCAGCGCGCCAATTTCATCAAGGGTGCGGGCGAAAAACATAAAGTTCCGCCCGATCAGGCCGGGACGATTTTCGATCAGATCGATAAATTCGCGGGCTACGGTTTTAACAAGAGCCACGCCGCCGCCTATGCTCTGGTCGCCTATCAAACCGCGTATCTGAAGGCCAATTATCCGGTCGAGTTTTTCGCCGCCGCAATGAATTTCGAACTCGGCGATACCGATAAACTCAATGTGTTCCGGCAGGAACTGGTGCGCCATCGTATTACTTTGCTGCCACCTGATATCAACCGCTCCTTCCCGATGTTCGCGGTCGAACAGGCTAACGATAAATCCGCCATTCGTTATGCGCTGGCCGCCATCAAGGGCGTCGGCATGGCGGCGATGCAGGGTGTCGTTGCGGCGCGTGAATCCGCGCCGTTTAAGGATTTGTTCGATTTTGCCGAGCGCGTCGATGCCCATGCCGTCAACCGCAAGCAGATGGAAAATCTGACGGCAGCCGGCGCGTTCGACAGCATGAACAAAAACCGCGCGCAGGTCACCGCCGGAATCGACGCGCTGTTGAAACACAGCCAGCAAACCAGTTCGGAAAAAGAGACAGGGCAGGTCAATATGTTCGCCGCGGCCAGCGAGGCCGCGCGTCCACCCTTGCCGCCCGCCAAGAACTGGGACGATGTCACGCGCTTGCAGCATGAATTCGATGCGCTGGGTTTTTACATGTCGGCCCATCCGCTCGATACCTATCGCGCGATACTTGAACGCATCGGCGCGACTTCGGCCAAGGATATCGCCACGCGCCCTCGCATCGGCGGCTCGTCGCGCTATAAAATGGCGGGCATTGTGCTGGCAAAGCAGGAACGCACCAGCAAGCAGGGCAACAAATTCGCCTTCGTGCAATTGTCGGATGGCAGCGGCGCGTTCGAAGTCACGGTATTCTCGGAATTGCTTGCCGCCAAACGCGACGTGATGGAAGTCGGGCAGGCGGTTTTGTTCGAAGTCGATGCGCAGGCCAATAATCAAGGCGGGCAGGGGGCGGGCGCGCCGCGCGAGGGCGCTTCCGATCTGCGCTTCATCGCTCGTGGCGTCGAACCCTTGGCCGATGCGGCGGCGCGGGCGGCGCGCGGCATCCGCATCAAATTGTTCGACCCCGCCCCGGTCGAGGATATTCAGAAACTTCTGGCCGTCACGGCCAAAGGCCGTGCGCAGGTGGTGCTGGCGCTCGATCTCGACGGCAGCGAAGAAGCCGAAATGGAATTACCGGGGTCGTGGCTGCTGACCGAAGCGACCAAATCCGCCCTGCGCAATCTCGGTGGTGGGCTCGAAGTCACCGAATATTAGTCCGCGATCGTTCATCATTGAAGCGCTAGGCGCTTCAATGATGAACGTGAATCGCTGGACTTGTCTAAGAATAGAGCATGATTTTTCGACCGCGTCGATTCAATGGCTAAAAATCATGCTCTAGTGCGGGCGCAGAACCGGCACATCGTGTGGCGTGCAGGCGACTTTGTGTTTAGTCAGCATCTTGCACAAAGCCTTGGCGCTATGCGGTTTCTCGATATGCATGATACGCGCATTGAACACCGGGGTGCCGCCAGCGGCCTTGACGGCGATATCGACGCCCAGAACATAATCGTCGGCATCGTCTTCAAGAATATCCTTGGCCGCCGCCAGACGCGCTTCGGCCATCGGTTGCGTCGGATAGGAACCGAGATCGGCAAAGGCTTCCTTGGGCAATGACGCGCTGAGCCCGGCCATCGTCTTGGCTTCGGCGTAATTCTGTTTCAGCGTTTCGCTGACCCCGGCATCCTGCAAATGCGGTTCCAGCAATTGCACGGCCTGATCGTAATTGCCTGCCGCCATATAGGCATGCGCCATATTGTTGAGCGCCAGCAAATTTCCCGGCTCGATATCGAGCGCGTGTTTATACGCCATCGCCGCTTCGTCGTGCCTGTTCAGCATGTCGTCGGCGACGCCGAGCCCGTTCCAGGCCCGCGCATTTTCGGGGTCGCGCATGGTCGCGCTGGCGAAGATATCGCGTGCCTGCGCCGCTTCGTGGGTTTCAAGCAGCAATTTGCCCTGCTGGCACAGCGAATTCGACATCGTCGCATCTTCGGGCGAAATCGAGGCGCAGCCGGCGAGAGCCAAAGAACAGATCAGCGGCAGATACGAAAAACGGCGCATGGGGAACCTCGCGGGGTGCGGGAAGGAAGCCCATTCTGGGCGAAAATCGCGCATTTACCAATTATTATTTTTCTTCCCGTTATTCTGGGCGGCATGAAGGACCAGTCCGCCCCCCAGTTGCCGCCGCAGGCGCAGATCGCGCAGGATCTGCCGCGCCTTGTCGAACGCATGCATCGCCGCTACCTCGACGTCGTGCGCATCGAACTGGCGCGCCGCGGCTTCAACGATATCAGCCCGGTGCAGGCCATGATGCTCGGCACCATCGGCGGTGAGGAAATTTCCGTGCGCGATCTGGTCGAACGCGGTTATTACCTCGGCTCCAACGCTTCTTACAATTTGAAAAATCTTGTCGATGGCGGTTACGTCAACCGGCAGGCTTCGACCCGCGACCGCCGTTCGGCTTTGCTGAAATTATCGGCCAAGGGCCGCGAAATTCTTGAATCACTCGCCAAACTCAATATGCAGATGGCCGAAAGCATGCTGAAAAACGAGCAGGAAGGCCGCGATCTCGAAGCCACCCAGCAGACGCTGCGCCGTCTCGAGCGCCGCTGGACGGATTCGATCCGTTCCGAAGCCCGCGACGAAGAGATCGAGTTTTAGGGCCAGCGCACTTCGGGCGGCAGAGACATCAGAATGGCCTCGGTGTTGCCGCCGGTTTTCAGGCCGAACACCGTGCCGCGATCATACAGAAGGTTGAATTCGACATAACGTCCGCGCCGCACCAACTGATGCTCGCGCTGCGCCGGAGTCCATTCCTGTTCCATGCGCGCCCGCACGATGCGCGGATAAATATCGAGAAAAGCGCGGCCCACATCCTGCGTAAACGCGAAATCCTCGTCCCATCCCTGTTCCAGATAATCGTAGAAAATGCCACCGACGCCGCGCGGCTCGTCGCGATGCTTCAGGTAAAAATACGCGTCGCACCATTTGGCGAATTTCTCGTAATAATCCGTGCCATGTTTGTCGCAGGCGGCGCGCAGGGCGGCGTGGAACGCGGCTTTATCTTCGGCGGTTTCGGCGCTGTCGAAAAACATCGGCGTCAAATCGGCGCCGCCGCCGAACCATTCTTTTTCGGTCACGATGTGGCGGGTATTCATATGCACCGCCGGGACGAGGGGCGACCGCATATGCGCGACAAGGCTGATGCCCGACGCCCAGAACTGGCCGCTTTCGCCCGCTCCCGGAATCTGCTTGCGGAAATCCTCCGATAATTGGCCGTGAACGATGGAGATATTGACGCCGACTTTTTCGAACACGCGCCCGCGCATCACCGACATCTCGCCGCCGCCGCCATCTTCGCGATTCCATTTTTTGCGTTCGAAACGCCCGGCGGGCAGCCCGGCATGCGGGGTGCCGGTCAATTCGTCTTCAATCTTCTCGAACGCGGCGCAGATCTGATCGCGCAAGGTCTTGAACCACGCGGCGGCGGTGTCCTGTCGGGGCGTGGTCATGTCAGAAATCCAGATCGGCGTAAGCGCGCGGCGGCGGGAAACCCGGAATATGGTCGCCCAGAATGGTGCGGAAGGAAGGCCGCGATTTGAGCCGCGCATACCATTCCTTGGCCAGCGGATAGGCGTCCCACGGCACGTCGCCGAGATAATCGATCACCGACAAATTGGCGCCTGCCGCCAGATCGGCCAAAGTCAAAGCTTCGCCCGCCAGCCAGTTGCGGCGTTCCGTCAGCCAGCCGATATAATCGAGATGCGCGCGGATATTGGCGCAACCGGCGCGGATCACCGCGCTGTCGGGCTCGCCTTGCCCGCGTAATCTTTTCATGGCTTTTTCGCCGACCAGAAGATCGGTCACCTGCCGCTGGAACGTATGATCGAACCAGCCGACCAGGCGGCGCGCTTCGGCGCGATCCGCCGGATTGCGGCCCAGCAAAGTGCCGGTGTGGGTTTCTTCGAGATATTCGCAGATCGCCTGCGCATCGGATAAAATTTCGCGGCCGCCATCCTGCTCGATCACCAGAACGGGAACTTCGGCGGCGGGGTTGAGCGCGCGCAGCGCCTCCGACGGATCCCACGGTTTTTCCAGCACCAGTTCGCAGGCGACGCCTTTTTCCGCCAGAGCCAGACGCACGCGGCGCGAGGGCGTATCGAGCGGATGATGGGACAGGCGGTAAATGGCGTGCGACATGAAGGATATGGCTATCACGGTCTTGAATAAAAGGCTAGAACCCACAGAGGTTTACGCGTTAAATTTTCCCGCCGCCGGGCTTGCAGCCATGCTTGCCGTCCGGGCGGGGCCAAAGGAATCGGATGTCCCGAAATTTTGCCGCCATCCTGCTCAATCTCGACCGCGATGCCGAGCGCCGTATCCATATGGAGCGCGAGCTGGCGCAGGCCGGAATCGCTTTTACCCGCCAGCCCGGTATTCTCGGCAATGATGTGCCCGCCGACCTCCGGCATTTCTTCTATGACGCAAACGGTGACGCCCTCACCACCATGAAGCGCGGCGAAATCGGCTGCTATGCCAGCCATCTGCGCGCCCTGATGCGCATCGCGGGCGGCGAATGCGGCTCCGCCGCCCTGATTATGGAAGACGATCTCGCGATTGCGCCTGGCGCGCTGGCCGATATCGAGGAAGCTATCCGCCAGATGCCGCGCGGTTGGGACATTTTGCGGCTTTCCAGTCTGCCGCGTCGTGCCTATGTGCCGCTGGCCCCCATCGGCACGCGCCGCCTTCTGGTGCGCTATTCGAAAATTCCCAATGGGGCGGGCGCTTATCTCGTCACCCAGCAGGGCGCGCAGAAATTTTTGACGCATGGCGTGCGCGGTTTGACTTTCGACGACGATCTGCGCCGCCCCTGGTTCCACCATATGGATACTTACGGGCTGATGCCGCCGCCGATGAAACCCGGCATGCTGCCTTCTACTATCGATGCCGTCGAAGGCGGCCGTTTCGACAAGCCGATGAGCTCGCGCACCGAGCGCCTGATGCGCGGCGATCATCTCTACGCGCTGAAACGCCTTGTTTATAACGTCGGCAATCTGGGTGTCGGCAACTGGCTGGCCTGCGGCTTCATCAATCTCGCCGACATGGTCATCAAGCCCGTCATTCGCCGCAGCATCATTCACGGCGCGGCGTGGCTGTCCCCTCGTGCGCGGCGGCGGGCCTAAAGGGCGTCGCGTTTGGGCAGGAGATCCAGCGCTTTCACCACTTCATCGACGCTCAGATTGTCGAGAGTGTCGCTCTGCCGCACCAGAACCTTGGCGCCCGGTGGCTTGGCCCATATGGGTTTGCTGCGCCCCGAAAACAGCGCCAGAGTCGGCGCGCCCACCGCAGCCGCCAGATGCACCGGCCCGGTATCGCCGCCCACAACGGCCTGCGCGCCGCGGAAAATGCCCGCCAGTTCCGGCAAAGTATCCTTGCCGCACAGATCGATCAACGCGGGCGCTTCGGCCTTGAGGACGTCGATGGCTTCCTGATCGGCCCGTGTTCCCACCGCCACGCATTCGCGGCCCTGCGCGCGGATGCGCCGCGCCAGATCGGCGAATTTCGCGGCAGGCCAGCGTTTATAGGGCGCGCTCGGCGAACATCCGGGAACGATGACCGTGTAATAAGGCGGCAGGACGAATTTGGTAACCGGCGCGTTCAGCCAGTCGAGATTGGCGGGGCCTGCGGCTGGCACGCCCGCCGCGCGCAACTGCGCCGCCAGAAAATCGGTGAAATGCGTGTCGGGCGTGGGTGGCCAGACGCGGGGAAATTTGCAACCCGGCGCCGCGCCCGACCATTCCGGCCCCCATGGCCCGTCGAGCAGGGCATAGAGAACCGTTTGTCTTGTCTTGCCCTGCAGATCGTAAATGCGGGTGGGGGCGAATTGGTTGATTTCGCCAGTCAGCCGCCACCATTCCAGAATTTGCATGGCCTTGGGATGGGTATCGATGATGACGCGATCGAACCACGGCATCAGCCCGGCGAAACCGGCGAAGCCCTTGCGTGTCAGAAGGGCGATTTCGGCCCCCGGGTGCGCTTGCCGGATTTCGTGGAAAGACTGAAAACAAAAGACCAGATCGCCCAGCGCGCCGGTGCGGATGACAAGGATTCGTTCAGGAGGGGCGGCAACAGGCATTTGCGCTTTTTCTCGGGCTTCTGTTAGGATGTCTTTACAATATTTCTGGATTCAAAACCATGCGCGAAATCGTTCTCGACACCGAAACCACCGGCCTCGACCCCTTGCAGGGGCATCGCGTCGTGGAAATTGGCTGCGTCGAATTGCTCAACCATATTTCCACCGGCAAAACCTATCACGCCTATCTCAATCCCGAACGCGATATGCCTTCGGAAGCGGCGATGGTGCATGGGCTGACCGATGAATTTCTTGCCGACAAGCCCATTTTCTCGCAGGTGGTCGATGATTTCCTGTCTTTCATCGGTAACGACGCGCCGCTCATCATCCATAACGCCTCGTTCGATATGAATTTCATCAATGCCGAACTGACGCGCTGCGGCTTCAAGCGCCTGCCGTTCGACCGCGCGACCGATACCGTGCTGATGGCGCGCAAAAAATTCCCCGGCGCGCCTGCTTCGCTCGACGCGCTTTGCAAACGCTTCGGGGTCGATCTCTCGACCCGCAAATTGCATGGCGCGCTGCTCGACTCGCAATTGCTGGCCGAAGTTTATCTGGAATTGCTGGGCGGGCGGCAGCCCGATCTCGCGATTGCCACCGAAGTCATCGTCGAAGCATCGGCGCAAGCCGCCGCGCGCGAACATCGCGTGGCGCGCGCCCACGCCGCCAGCGCCGATGAAATCGCCGCGCACGAAGAATTTCTCAAAAGCCTTAAAGAGCCGCTGTGGAAACGCGCCTGATCGCAGCATCCGACGCGCCCGCCCTTGCCGCCCTGCATGGCGAAAGTTTTGCTGCGGCCGCATGGAACCTCGCGCAAATCGGCCAAAGCTTCGCGCTGCCCACCACGCGCGGCTGGCTGGCGAGTGAATCCGGCCAGCCCATCGGTTTCCTTCTGTGCCAGATATCGGGCGGCGAATCCGAAATCCTTACTTTCTGCGTGGCCTCTTCCGCGCGGCGCAAGGGCGCGGGGCGAGCCCTACTGGCCGCCGCCATGGAAGAAGCGCGTGCCAAAGGCGCGTGCCGCATGTTTCTGGAAGTCGCATCGGACAATCTTGCCGCAGCATCGCTTTATGAAAAAGCCGGTTTCCGCGTTACGGGCCGCCGCGCCGCTTATTATCGCAGCGGTGCCGATGCCGTGATGTATGCGCTCGATCTGTGATTATTAAGGCTGCTGCGAATATTTCGCCAGCTCGACTTGTGCACGCAGGTCGATTTCGTCGAGGATCGCTGATAATTTAGGGTCGGTGATCTGCCCGCGCCGCGCATTGACGATGCGGCTCAGCTGCATCAGTTTTTCCTTGGAAATGCCGCCTGAAAGAAGTTCGATGCGCAAATCTTCGAGGCGGTCGAGAATATCCTGCGCCCGCAATTTGCCCTTCGAAGCATGGGCCAGCGCGTCATCGACTTCCTGAATCCCAAGAATGCCCGAAACCGCGCCCGAACCGGCCACGCCGTGCGCGACTCCGGCTTCGCTCGATTCGTCGAGATGCTTGGCAAAGCCGGTGCCGCCCGCGGCACCCGTTTTGGCGGGCCGCTTGATCGGCGTTGTGCTGCGCACCGAACCTAAACCGTCGATTTTATCGATCACGCGAAATCCTCGTTTATGGCGGGCCTGACCGGATGCCGATGGGCAATTCCTGCCTCGTGGAACGCTTATCTTAACCCAAAAAGCGCGCCAAAGTCACATGAAAAAACAAAGGCGGAACAAGAGATTATGAAAAGGCATACGCGACTCTGGCGCTTGGCACGCCGCTCGCATGGAGAGGCTCCAGAGGATCAGGAGCTGCCATGTTCGCTAAGTTACCATTGTTTATCTCCTCTCTCCCCCGCCCGTCGGCGGTGAGGTTCGCTCGCGCTCGCCGACTTTCCCCCCTTATAGCGGCGGCGGGCATGGCACTTCTGATCTTTCTGCCCTTTCATGCGGCACAGGCATCGTCGCGCCTCAAGGATGTCGTCAATTTCGAAGGCGTGCGCGACAATATGCTGGTCGGCTACGGCCTCGTCGTCGGTCTGAACGGCACCGGCGACTCGCTCACCAACGCGCCTTTCACCGAACGCAGTTTGATCGGCATGCTGGCGCGCCTCGGCATCAATTCGTCGAGCGATTTCACCACCATCAAAACCAAGAATATCGCCGCCGTGATGGTCACGGCGACGCTGCCGCCTTTCTCGTCGCAGGGCTCGCGCATCGATGTCGTAGTCTCCACCATGGGCGACGCCAAGAGCCTGCAGGGCGGCACTTTGCTCGTTACCCCGTTGCAGGGCGCCGATGGCGAAGTCTATGCCGTAGCGCAGGGGTCCGTCGCTTCGGGTTTCAGCGCCACCGGCCAGAGCGGGTCGAGTGTCACCAAGGGCGTGCCGACCGCGGGCCGTATCGCTTCGGGCGCCATCGTCGAGCGTGAAATCGATTTCAAGCTGTCCGATCTCGGCACGCTGCGCCTGTCGCTGCGCAACCCCGATTTCACTACCGCCAAGCGCATCGCCGACGCTGTCAACATGCATCTTAAATCGCCGGTCGCCACCGCAACCGACAGCGCCACCGTTAGCCTCAACGTGCCGATGAACCGCCGCGGCGACATTGTCGGCTTTATGACCGATATCGAACAATTGCCGGTGGTGCCCGACGAAGTGGCGCGCGTCATCATCGACGAACAATCGGGCGTTATCGTCATGGGCGAAGATGTGCATATCAACACCGTGGCCATCGCCCAGGGCAACCTCACCATCAAGATCAGCGAAACGCCGCAGGTTTCGCAGCCCTCGCCTTTATCGCAGGGCGGCACCACCGAAGTCGTGCAGCGTTCCGAACTCAGCGTCGATGAAGGCAAGGGCAGCAAGATGGCTCTCCTGAAAACCGGGGTCAGTTTGCAGGATCTGGTGCAGAGCCTTAACGCCCTCGGTATCGGGCCGCGCGACATGATCCAGATTTTGCAATCGATCAAGGCCGCTGGCGCCTTACAAGCCGATCTGGAGATACTGTAATGGACGCTATCTCAGCCCTTCCCGATACCACCGATATTCTGGGCAGCCCCGCCGCTCTGTCGATGAAACTCGGCCCGACCGCCAGCATGGCCCAGATCGACAAGACCTCGCAGGATTTCGAAGCCATGTTCGCCACCCAGTTGTTGCAGCCGATGTTCGAAGGCATCGGCGTCGACCCTACTTTCGGCGGCGGCCATGGCGAAGAAGTGATGAAATCTTTCATGCTGCAGGAATACGGCAAGCTGGTCGCCAAATCCGGCAAGCTGGGCATCGCCTCGCACGTCAAAGCTGAAATGCTGCGCGCCCAGGAAGGGGGCCGTTCCCCGTCGCCCGCCCGCGCCAGCGCCGCCTATGCCCAGAAACCGATGCCCGTGGAGTCCGCCGATGTCGCCCAAAACTAAGAAACTCCAGCGCGCCCTTGAAGGCGCTCCACGCATTGTCAGCGCCACCGTGGCCTTGATGGAGGAACTGGTGCGCGTGCTGATGCGGGAAATCGACGTGGTCAGCGAGCGCAAGCTGGCGGAGCATCCCGATCTTCTGAAACAGAAACAGAAACTGGCGATGGATTACCGCGCCAATATGAAATCGATATCGGCCCAGCCCGATATGCTCAAAGCCCTGCCGGACGACGCCAAGGACGCTTTGCGTGAAATCGCGCAGGTGCTGGCCGAGGCCACCAACCGCAACGCCATCGTTCTGCGCGCCGCCGTCACCGGCACCCAGCAGTTGATCCAGAATGTGGTGGCGATGGTCAAGACCGAAGTCATGCCGCATCAGAATTACAAAAATCCCGCCCGGGCGCATTTGCAGCTCGGCAATTACAGCCCGACCTGCAGGCCCGTCGCCGTCAGCAAATCCGTCTAACAGGAACCTTCTATGACCCAGACCTCCGCCGCCGATGCGCTTCTCAAGACCCCGTCTTTGCTCAGCGGATTGCTGGCCCAGATCGGCAACGATTTCACGCAGGGCGGCATTTTCTCCGACCTCCTGACGCAAAGCGCCAATGCGCAGGCTAGTTTCGCCGCGCTGGCGCAGAACAACCCGCAGACGGCGTCATCCGGCGCCAGCATTCTCGCTTCCGTCGCCCCGGCGGCAGCGGGGACATCGACCGCCGACACGCTGCAGCAACTCGGCAGCCTGTCGGATACTTTGAATAAAGTGCTGGCGCTTTTGCGCCAGCGCCGCGACGCCGCCGCGTCCGGCAACAACAATTCCGGCCAAAGCGCGCAATCTTCGGGCGATGCAGCGGCAACGCAGGATTCCGCTCCTGCGACCGACAACACGCCGGTGACGATCGCTTCGGTACTTGCCGCGCATACCAAAACTTTAACGTCGCAGAATGCGGCGACGACAAAGCCCGCCACTCCCACCGATACCGTGCAGGCGGCAACCGACCCCACGGCGGCGGCCGCGAGCGATACCACCGATACGCAAACGCTGGCCGATATTCTCGCCGAACTTTTGACGCTGACGCAGCTGATGATGCATTCGCTGCAGCAGTCGCAAATCACTTCGGGCGGCACTGCCACGGCGCCGGCCAGTACGACCGCCGCCACGACCGATGCTTCGGACCAGACCCAAGCCGATCCCCTGACGCAGCTCATGAATATTCTGCAGCAGGTGGCGCAACAGGTAGCCCCGCAAAGCGGCGACGGCACCGATGTTGCCGATACCGCCACCCCGACCCCTGTTCTGACGGATGTTTCGCAGGCGCAAACTTCGGCCGATCTCGCGGCCCAGTTGGCGGCTCTCGACGCCGATCTGAAAAATGTCGCCGATGCGTTTCAGGCTGCCGTCTCCGGCGGCGACACCGCCGGCCAGCAAACCGCGCTTGCCGCCGTTGCCGCCAGCGCCGCCGTAACCGCCAAGACGGCCTCGCTGTCGGTTCTGGATGTCATGCCCGCTTCCGTGCAGCAGGCCGATCCGCTGCCCCAGGCTGTCGCCAGCGCCAAGCAAACCAACACTCTGGCCACCACAACCTCTACCGACAAACCGGCGGCCGCCCCGGCGAATGCCGCCTTCACCCCGTCAACGGGCGGAACCAATAACGGCGCTCATACAAATGCCGATGCCGAAGCCGATCTGGCCGGCCAGGGCGGTACATCCGCCGACGCTTCGTCGCAAAACACAACGTCGCTTAATGCGGGCGGCACGCAGGCAACCGGCACCTATAACTTCGCCAGCCAGCTTTCGGCCTTCCGCTCCGTCAACGGCGGCGCGACGGGCCTGCCTTCCGCCGTCGATCAGGTGATTTTGCAGTTGAATCGCGGCGTCAAGAATGGCGACCAGCAGATATCGCTGCAGTTGCGGCCCGGCGATCTCGGCAAGATCACGGTCAAACTCGACATCTCCAGCGACGGCAAGGTGCAGGGCACCGTGGTCGCCGACAATGCCAAGACTCTCGTCATGCTTCAGAAGGACTCCAGAAGCCTCGAGCGCGCGCTGCAGGATGCCGGTCTGCGCGCCGACCCCGGCAGCCTCCAGTTCAGTCTCGGCGGCCAGAACGGCAATAACGCGGGCCAGACGGCGGCCCAGCAGAATAACAACAAGGACGACGCGCAGGCTGCGGGTGACGGTACCGCCAGCGACGACGATCTTGCCGAACTCGATACCGCAACGCTTTCGGAAACGTATTACATTACGCCGAATGGCGTGAATATTCAGGTCTGAAGGAGGACAAAATGACCATCACCGCAGTCAGCGCTCTCGGCACCGCCACTTCCGCCAACGACGCCGCCAACGCCGCATCCAGCACGGCGGCCAGCGCGACCTCGACCCTCAATCTCGATTTCGCCAGCTATCTGAAAATTCTCACCGCGCAGCTGAAGAATCAGGACCCGACCAACGCTACCGATCCCAACCAGTTCACGCAGGAACTGGTGGAGTTGGGCGGCGTGCAGCAGCAGATCACCACCAACACCAACCTGGCGGCCCTGATCAAGGCGGATTCCGCCAATACGCTGGCCACCGGCATTAACTATATCGGCAATTATGTCGAGGCCGCCGACAGCACCAACGTTTTTCCCCTGCAAACCAGCGCGTCGGAATTCGGCTATACGCTGGCCAGCACCGCCAGCCAGGCCATCGTCAATATCTCGGATTCCAGCGGCAACGTCGTTGCCCAGCTTTCCGGCGGCACCGCCAGCGGCACCAATTACGTCGCCTGGGACGGCAAGGATAGCAGCGGCAACCAGTTGTCCGACGGTACCTATACCTTCTCGGTCGCCGCCACGGATGCCAGCGGCAATACGGTCACCGTCAGCAACCCGACCGCGATGTTCCGCGTCACCAGCGTTCAGTCGAATACCGACGGCAGCCTGCAATTGCTGGCGGGTACGCTGTCGCTTTCTTCGGCGGATGTTACCAATCTCTATTCATCGTCGACCCTGCCGACCACGACCTACAATTCGGCCTATACCAGCTCGTCCTCGACCAGTACCTGATCCCCCATTGTCAGGGGCGCGCTTAATCCCTATATAGCTGGGACCGATAGGGGCTAAGGCATGATTTTACTTTTAAATCAGTCTGGTATGAAAATCATGCTTTGCTTATATGCACGTCCAGCGATTCACGTTTCTCTTTGAAGCGTGGAACGCTTCAAAGAGAAACGATCGCGGACTATGGCAAAAAAAGACTATTACGACTTACTGGGGGCGCAGCGCGGCGCTTCGGCGGAAGAGCTCAAGAAATGCTACCGCAAGCAGGCCATGCAGTATCACCCTGACCGCAATCCGGGTAATCACGAAGCCGAGCATCGTTTCAAGGAAATCAACGAAGCCTATGAGATTCTGAGCGACGAGCAGCGCCGCGCCGCCTATGACCGTTTCGGCCATGCCGCGTTCGAGCAGGGCGGCGGGGCGGGCGGTTTCGGCGGTTTCGAATTCGGCGCGGGATTCTCCGATATTTTCGACGAAATGTTCGGCGAAATCCTCGGCGGCGGCCGGCGGCAGCAGCAAAGCATGCAGCGCGGCGCCGATCTGCGCTTCGATCTCGACATCACGCTCGAAGAAGCTTTTACCGGGGTCGATAAACCCGTCACCATTCCCAATTCCATCGCCTGCGACGAATGCAAAGGCTCAGGTGCCGCTCCCGGCTCTTCGCCCGAGGATTGCGGCATGTGCAAAGGCCATGGCCGCGTGCGCGCGCAGCAGGGATTCTTCACGGTCGAACGCACCTGTCCCACCTGCAACGGCGCGGGCCGCGTCATTAAAAAACCCTGTGCCAAATGCGCGGGTCAGGGCCGCGTGCGCCAGCAACGCACTTTGTCGGTGGAAATTCCGGCGGGCGTCGAAGACGGCATGCGCATCCGTTTAGCGGGCGAAGGCGAGGCGGGCGCGCGCGGCGGCCATGCCGGCGATTTATACGTTATCCTCGGCGTGCAGCAGCATCCTTTGTTCCAGCGCGACGGCGCCAATTTATATTGCCGCGCCCCCATCGCCATGACCACGGCGGCGCTGGGCGGCGTGATCGAAGTGCCGACCATCGACGGCGAAACGGCGGAAGTGAAAGTGGATGCTGGCACCCAGTCCGGCCACCGCGCGCGGTTGCGCCATCAGGGCATGACGATTTTGCGCGGCGGCCAGCGCGGCGATTTGTATGTCGAACTCGCGGTCGAAACGCCCGCGCATCTGACCAAACGCCAGAAAGAACTTCTGACCGAATTCGCCGCCGAAGCCGAGCAAAACAAAACCCACCCCGAAAGCGAAGGCTGGATTACGCGCATCAAGGAAACGCTGGGTAAAAAATAAATGACCCAGACTCCATGACCCAAACTCAGGCGATTTTATGCGCCCTCGCCGCGTTCTTCTGCTGGGTGATGTGCGACACCTGCATCAAACTGGCGGCGCAGGCCGAGTTGCCGCCGCCTGCGATTATGGGCATTCTGGGCATTATCGGCGTAATCGGCATCGCGGGCGGCGTGCTTTACAAGGGCGACCTCGCGCTGCTGCGTCCCCAAAATCCACGCAATCAGGCTTTCATCTGCCTATGTTCGCTGGTCGGGACTTACGGTACCGTGATCGCGCTCAAGCATCTGCCGCTGACCATTTTCTACATCGTGGTTTTCACGGCGCCGCTGGCGATTGCCGTTATTTCCGCGTTTCTCAAATATGAAATTCTCACCCGCACCAAAATCGCCTGCCTTGTCGCCGGTTTCGGCGGCGTTTTGCTGGCGGTAGCGCCGCAGGGCGGCGGCAACGGCGAATGGATAGGCTATGGAGCGGCATTGATCAGCGTGCTGGGCTTCGCCGGTTACACCGTGACCATCCGCAAAATCTCGCAGACCGATAGCACCGAAAGCATCCAGTTTTATTCCTCTCTGACTTTCGGCATTGTCGGATTGTTATGCTCGCTCGATGTGACGACGCCGGGCGGGCAGGCCATCGCCCTGATGATCGCGGCGGGCATCCTCAATATCGTCGCCAGCGTTCTTTATAACAAGGCGCTCGGCGGCACCGCCGCCACCAATGTCGCGCAAATCCATTACACGCAGATTATATCCGGCGCGATCATGGGTTACGCCATCTGGCATGAAGTGCCGACATGGAATTTGATCGTCGGTTCGATCATCATCGTCGCCTCGGGCATTATCGTCACCCATCAGGCGCGGCAGGGCGAAATCAGGCCCGCCTAACTTACGACTTTGTAGCGCTCGCCATCTCGACACGGTTGCGGCCTTCATTTTTGGCGCGATACAAAGCCTGATCGGCTTCGGCCAGCAATGTGTCGATGGTCGAATCCTTGACGGTGACGGCGACGCCGAACGAAGCGGTGACATTGACCGCGCGCCCGTCGGCAAGGGTGATGGTGGTTTTTTCAAGACCTGCCCGCACGCGTTCCAGCGCCATGGCGCCCGCCGATAAATCGGCCTCCTTGAGGCACAGCAAAAATTCCTCGCCGCCCCAGCGCCACGCATCGTCGAACGGGCGCAGGCTGCGGCTGATATGATTGGCGACGGAGGAGAGGATTTTATCGCCGCCGTCATGGCCATAGGTGTCGTTGATCTTTTTGAAGAAATCGATATCCATCAAAGCAAGGCAGAAAGGTTTGCCGCTGCGCTGGAACCGGCTCAATTCACGTTGCAAATCGTCCTGCATCCCCGCGCGCGACCGCAATCCTGTCAGCACATCGAGACCCGACGCGGCGGTGGCGAGCGCGCGTTCCAGCCGCCGCAGCCCAACAATGAATTCCTGATATTTCGCCGCCACGGAATCGTAATCGGCGCGCGCCACCGGCTGTCCCTCGGGCGCTTTCATCATCACGAGGCGCGCCAGGCGGTGCAGCTGGTCATACTGGCTGACGAGGCGGTCCAGCATCGGCTGATCCTGCAGATTTTTGGCGGCCTCGCGCCGCCACACCGCGAAACTTTCCGGCGCGGGCATATTTTCCGCCTGCGCGGTATGATTTTCTATTTCATAAAAAGCCGTGCGGCTCCACGCGGCCATCCAGCCGATATGGTCGTCGATCGTTTGCGCAAGGAGAGCCGAAGCGAGGGAGGACATCTCTCGATTCTACAAAGCCGTCACGATTTCAGAAAGCGATTCTTTACGCGGCTTTTTTGGCGGCGCGGATCTGGGCGCGCTTGAGCAGCTTCTTGACCTTGAGAGCGGTTTCGCTCAAACGGCTGTCGCGGGTGCCGAGCAGCCAGGCATCGAGCCCGCCATTATGTTCGACGGTACGGATGCCGTTGGCGGTCAGGCGCAGGGCGACCGGCTTGCCGAGAATCTCGGACGGGAACGAGCAGATCTGCAGGTTCGGTTCCCAGCGGCGGCGCGTTTTGTTGTTCGCGTGGCTGACATTGTTGCCATAATGCGGTTTCTTGCCGCTGACGGTGCATACACGGGACATAATTCTCTCGCGGGGATGGTCCCCGGCCTTCACAAGTTAAATAACGATAGAGCGCGATTTTATAGGGGGTCGGGGAAGGAAGAGTCAAGAAAAAGAGGGGATGGAGGGAAACAAGCCAGAATGGTTAACGTGTCTCTAGCCCCTAGCCCCTAGCCCCTGATCTTCTCTCACTTGGCCGCCAGCTGCTTCTCGACCATGGCGATGACATCGCCCACGCTCTGCACCTCGCCCGAGGAGGTATTGGCGTTAAAAGGCAGCTGAACGCCGAATTTATCCTCGAGGGCGAACACCACTTCGACCATATCGAGCGAACTGACGTTGAGGTCGCTCAATTTGACCTCGGGCCGCAATTTGCTGCGGTCGATCAACGCCTTCTGGGCGACGATGTCGAGAATTTCATCGATAGTATTGGCGGTCATGGTCTTCGCTTGCTGGTTGAAAGGCTACAGTTAGTCGTTTTCGGCTTTTTTCTCAAGCCGCGCCAGTTTTTCGGCTAAATCATCGGTTTTCTTGAATAATTGCTTGATGCGGCCCTGATTGAACAGATTTTCCATCAATCTTTCGCGCGGCAAGGCGGGGATTCCGCCGACAATCGACCGCGCCGCGACCTTGCCCGCGATGCCGCTCATAGCCATGGCGATGGCGTCGTCGCCGACCGTCACATGGTCGGCCACGCCCACGGCGCCGCCCAGAACCACGCGGTCGCCGATAACGGCGCTGCCCGCGATGCCGACGCGCCCGCAGATCATGCAATTTTCGCCGATGCGGACATTATGGCCGATTTGCACCTGATTATCGATCTTGGTGCCGTTGCCGATGCGGGTCGAAGCGATGGTGCCGCGGTCGATGCTACTGTTGGCGCCGATTTCGACATCGTCGCCGATGATGACGGGCGCAAGGGAAGCGATGCGGATAAGGGCGGTGTTCGATGCCGTCACTTCGCCGCCGCTGCCCGCTTTGGCGGCTTCGACGCTGCCTATCTGCGGCGTCACGAAACTGAAACCGTCGGCGCCGATGCTGCTGTTGAAATGCACGATGAAGTTTTTGCCGATCTCTGAACCGGCGCCGATTTTTACACCTGCATAAATCAGCGCGTTATCGCCGATGCGGGCGGCGTCACCGATATAAACCTGCGGATGGATAACGGCATTGTCGCCGACAACGACATTGTCGCCGATATAGACTTGCGCACCGATGGCGGCGTTTCTGCCGATCTTGGCGGAAGGCTCAATCACGGCGCTGGGGTGAATGCCCTGTTTGACAATAACCGGTTCGGCGAAAAGGGCGGTCAGTTTCGCCAGCGCCACGCGCGGACGCGGCACGATGATACGGGCTTTTAAAAATCCGCTGTCGGGCGCGCCTTTTTCATCGACTATGGCGGCAATCGCCTTGCCGTCTTTCAGCAAAGGCAATAATTTTGCATCCATCGCCAAAGCCAGATCGCCGGCGGATGTAATGTCGGCAGGATGCGCGAGGCGCGTGACGCGTAGCGCCCCGTCGCCTTCAAGGCGCGCATCGAGGGCGGTGGCGATTTCGGAAAGAGAAAATTCTTTGCTCATGCCGGTGAATGTCACGGCAGAAGCGAAACCGGTCAAGTTAAAAAAGATTTCAGTTAGTTACGTCGACCGAAGAGCCCATCGCGGGCACGCTTTGCGCGGTGCTGCGATATTGGTCAAGGCCCTTGATGGAGCGCAAATCGGGCGACAGGCCCGCGCCCGGCGCGCCCTGAAGCGTGGCCCCGGCCTGCGCGAATCCGAGATTTTGCACGGTATTGGCGGCGGGCAGGGAGGCGCCACCCACGCCCCCACTTGTACCTTTGTTGGCGGCGGCGTTGATCAGATTGGCGGCGGGGTTCAGCGAACCGCCGCTCAGCATCTGCGCGATCGAGGTGGCGTCGCCCGGTAAAGGCAGCGCCGCCGATTGCGGCGTGGCGTTGGTCACGGGCTTGGCGTCCGTTGTCGCGAAACGGCTGTTGCGCAGCGCGTGCTGCGATTCCATTTTGTCGTTGCCGCTGGCCATCGCCAGGGCCAGCGTCTGGTTCTGCATCGCGTTCTGGGTCAGCGCCGGATCCATCACGCCGCCATAAGCCTGCTTGCTGCGGTCGAGCGGCATGGCTTTGGATGCGGCGGCCTGCAGCGTGGCGATCTGTTCCTCGGGTGATAGCGGCGTCGTATTCTGGGGAACCGGCGTTTGCAGCGTTTGCGTGGTGGCCGACGTCGCAGGCGGTGTTGCCGTTGCGACCTGCAAGGCTTGCGGCGTCGCGTCGGATTTCGGCGGTTCCGCCGCAGCGACCTGCTGAAGAGGGGCACTTTGCGGCGCGGGCGCGGTGTCGTTGCTGGCCAGTTGCACCGGCTGATCTTTATCGTCGCTAAGCTTGTCGTTTCCGAATAGGGCAGCGATCACGGTGCCGCTGGCCGACTCGCCCTCATTATTGGCGGTGTAAACTTCGTCGCCGATGGCGCCGATGGCCGCTATCCCTGCCGAGGCCAAAATCGTCGCGCCGCCGGTCGCCACGCCTATCGCCGCGCCATACAGGCTGTCGCCCGCGATGCGCGCCGTCGGGCTGATGGTGTCGCCGGTGGCCGAACGGTAAATCTCGCTGACAACCGGAATATGCTGCAGCGGGTTGATCATATCGAGGAAGTCGCCAAAGCTCATGCTGCCGACGCCGGTATCGGGCGCGCTTTGCGGCAGATCGGCCATGCCGCCCGCAACGATCTGGCCGTTGGCGATACCGGATGGGCTGGTGATGGACTGAATGGCGGTCATAAACTCTCCCCAGCCTTACTAAGCAAGGGGCGTGCCACAATAATTATGTGTTATATCAATGGATTGAAGTCTATGCGAGTCGCTGGCGGAGGCCTTTTTTACCTAGCCCTGTTCCAGTTCGCTATCCCAGTACAGATAATCGCGCCAGCTATCATGCAGATAGTTCGGCGGAAACGCCCGCCCGTTTTCCTGCAATTCGAAGCTTTGCGGCCGCCACGGTTCGCGGTGGGGATGCATGCCGCATTGGTGGGGCAAACGGCTGCCCTTGCGGGTGTTGCAGACGCCGCAGGCGGTGACGACATTTTCCCACGTCGTGCGCCCGCCTTTGGAACGCGGCACCACATGATCGAAGGTGAGGTCGGGCGTCGGTTTGCGCAAATCGCAATACTGACAGCGGAAACTGTCGCGCAGGAAAACATTGAACCGGGTGAAAGCGGGATAGCGCGAGGTCGCGATATATTCGCGTAAGGCGATGACGCTGGGCAGGCGCATTTCGAAACGCGGCGAATGCACCGTGCGGTCATATTCGGAAAGAATGGTGACGCGTTCAAGGAATACGGCCTTGACGGTATCCTGCCACGACCATAGGGAAAGCGGAAAATAGCTGAGCGGCCTATAGTCGGCGTTCAGCACAAGGGCCGGACAATTTTCGAACGACGGCATCACGACCGTGTTTCCCTCCCTCGAAGCTCCTAAGGCGAAGCCTCGAATCACCTTTATTTAACCCTAATGTGATGAAGGTCGCGTTAATTGTCCAGCGCAGAAATGCTGCGCTGCAGAAGGCGGAATCCGGCGGCGATGCCCGCTTCGTCGATGCTGTGGCCAAGCCCCGGGCGGGCAAGGGTTTCTACCGCGATGCTGTTCTTTTTCATAATTTCGGCGGCGGTTCCCATCGCCGCGAAGGGCACCACTTCGTCCTGCGTGCCATGCGCCAGAAGAACCGGCGGCGTGACTGTCGCTTTTTCGCGGGCGAGCAATGCGGTGTTGGTCAGCATGCCTGAATAACCGAGAATGGATGCGAGAGGTTCCGCGCGGCGCAAACCGACATGCAGCGCCATCATCGTGCCTTGTGAAAATCCGGCAAGGGCAAGGCGTGCGGGTTTCAGTTTGCGTGTCGTCAGAATGCCGTCGATATAATCGTTGAGAATGGGCGCGGCGGCCAGCACACCTTCATCCATCGCCTGCTGGCTGAAATCATGCAGCGAGAACCATTGCCGTCCGCCGAAATCAGGCGGCGCCATGTCGAAAGGATGCGGCGCGTCGGGGCAGAGGAATTCCGTGCGCGGCAATCCGCTTTGCCACATGCGGCATATTTCCAGCAACCCGCCGGAACCGCTGTCGCCAAGGCCATGCAGGAATATCACCGCGCTGTCGGGAGTGGTGCCGGACAAAGGAGCGAGGCGGTAGTCTTTGAGTGAAGAGTTATTCATGGGATTCCTGATGGATGAAGTGCTCTATGTACCCCGCCCCTCGCGGCTTGGGCACACGCCCCCCGACCCGCCGTGGGCGTTCGCGCGGGGGGGGGGGTCAAAACGCCCGTTTTAATAATCTTAATGCAAACCGGCGGGCC
>JARLJC010000156.1 GCA_031291435.1 Alphaproteobacteria bacterium
GAAAAAATTCGACATCGACGGTGACGAGGGCCACGGTTTTCTGTCCGGCTTCGGTCAGGCGTTTCAACCCGTTTTCGCCGCGGAGATTGACGCACAAATTTCCGGCGCAGTTCAGATGCGCGTCTTTCAGGATCGGCTGCCACGAGTCGAAGAAACTCGCCGCGTTGTTGATGAGGTCGGAGACATGCAGAACCGTTTGTCCGGCCTTGACCGGATGATCGCAGTAAGTCGTGCGGTTCTTGAACAGGAACAGATGCGGGATCGCGGCGTCATGCGCGAAGGGGATCGAGAACAGCCAGTCGCGCCGCTCGCCGCCTGAAATCATATCGACTTTCTGCATCGGAAATTCGTGGGTCGAGCGGTCGATCAGGGTGGCGATCAGTTTCTGCCAGTCCTTGCTGGTTTTATAGGCGTCGAGGATGAGGCTGTTGAGTTGTTGCGCCCGCGCCTGCGCATCGACGGTTCCGGCGACGATGGCGGTGATTTCGCGCAACAGACGCGCCGATAAATCGGCGCCGATCATCATCTCGGTATTGAGATAGAACGGTCCCGGCACATTGGCGGCGTACCAGAAAATAGGACCCCGGGCGCGGTTCCAGATGGAGACCGCGCGGGTTTCGAGAATGAGTTTGAGCAGTCCTTCTTGCGTATAGATCATGATGTTTCCTGTTTCGATTGCAGGATAGCAGCAAAAAACCTAAAGTGAAACTACCGATGCAGAACGAGGTTTTTATGTCCGCGACATTTCCTAAGGCTTTGAAAAAAGGCGATATGATCGGCCTCGTTTCCCCCAGCAGCATCAATGACCGCGCGGTGATCGAAGGCGGCGCGGAATTCCTGCGCGACAACGGTTACCGCGTCGTCATCCATCCGCAGAATTATCTTCAGAATGGCGGCGGCAAGGGACAGTTGGCGGGCAGCGACGCCGATAAAGTGGCGGCACTGCATGATCTGTTCGCCGATCCCGCCATCGATGCGGTGATGAGCGCGCGCGGCGGCAACGGCGCCCTAAGGCTGCTCGATAAACTCGATTACGATATCATTCGCAGAAATCCCAAAGTTTTTATCGGTTATTCCGATACCTCGGTGTTGCTGCAGGCGATCACGGCGCAATGCGGATTCGTGACCTATCACGGCCCGTCGGCGTCGAGCTTCGGACGCGATTTCGATCCGCGCACGGCGGAGGATTTCTTTGGATTGCTCGAGGGGCATACGCATAAAGCCACGGTTCCCGGCGTCGAGGTTTTAACGCCGGGCAGGGCGGAAGGCGTTCTGATCGGCGGCAACCTGACGATGATCCAGAATCTGATCGCGACGCCTTATGAATTGCAGGCGCAGGAAACGATCTTGTTCATCGAGGATGCCGACGAGGTTCTGTATCGCATCGACCGCATGCTGCATCATTTCCGCTATGCGGGAAGGCTGCGCGCGGTCAGGGCCGTGATCGTCGGCGATATGGTCAATGTGCCCGATGGCGAGACGCTTAACGGCGGCGGGGCCGGGAAGCCCTATGGCTACAGCATTCAGGATATTCTACGCAGCCATTTCCCGGATATTCCGGCCTGCCTGCAATTTCCCTGCGGCCATGCCAAATATCTGACGACTTTGCCGGTGGGCGCGCGGGCGCGGCTGACGCTCGACAAAAACGGCGCGGAGCTGGATTTCATGCCGCGTTAAGCGACGCCAGAAAAATATCGATGGATTCCCACGCCTCGGCGCGCACGGCATCGGTCTCGTTGAGGATATCGTGTTTCGAGTCCGCCACGATATGCGTGCGCATGCGCGGAATGTAATTGAGGTAGGGCGCGATTTCCTTGGCCGGCGTCACGCGGTCTTCGCCGCCGACAAGGCCCAGCACCGGCACCTCGATATGCGTCAGATAATGCCGCGCATGTGTCACATGCATCGAGCGCAGGGCAGCCAGCAGCCATGCCCAGCTGACTCCGCCGACCGTCAGTTCGGGATGCGCGGTGAAATAATTTTCGATAATGAGGAAACGCGCCGGATCGTGCGTCAGCGGATTATGGGCGAATTCGCGGTCGCTGGCGTCAAAATCATGCTGCATCGGTGCGTAATCCGCCGGGTGGCCGAGCAGCCGCACCGTCAGCCAGCTGATGCCATGCGCGACCAGATGCGCCGGAATACCGGCCAGCGCCAGCATCGGCGCGGTCAGGAATACGCCCGCGACTTTGGGTTTATCTTCGGCGAGGAGGCGCAGGATCAGATGCCCGCCCATCGAATGACCGTGCAGGATAAGGGGCCCGTTTTGGCCCGCCACCACGCCTGCGTAAAAAGCGCGCAGGTCTTCCATATGGATTTTGAAATCTTCGATATGGTCGCGCTGGTAAGCAGTACCACTCAGAAACCGCGTGGACAGGCCTTGCCCGCGCGGTTCGACGATAATAAGGCGGTAGCCGCGGTTCACCAGCGGCTGCAGCTCGATGAATTTTTTCTCGATGAATTCGCGGCGTCCCGGCACGGCCAGAACGGTGCCGCGCGCGGCGCTTTCGGGCTCGAACTGGGCGTAACGCAGCCTGCTGCCATCGGCGAGGGTGAAAAACGCATGGGGCAGGAGATCGAACGGCATCAACTGACAAAGACCGGGGGTTGCGGGAGGCGTCGCTGTCGAAGTATATCAAGTTTGTGGCGGCATTGCATCTTATTCGGGGCGGATGGGAAATAGTGTGGATGTGAAGGGCGGCGTTTTCGCGCTGGGCAATTTCGACGGCGTGCATCGCGGGCATGTGCTGGTGGCCGAAGCCGCCGTGGCGCGCGCGCGCGAACTCGGCGTGGCCGCGCATGCGCTGACGTTCGAGCCGCATCCGCGCGCGTTCTTTCAGCCGGGCCTGCCGCCTTTTCGTCTGACGCCGCAGGCATCCAAGGAAAGATTGCTGAAGGCGCGTGGGTTGGGCGATGTCGTGACGTTGCGTTTCGATGCCGATCTCGCGCAACTCTCGGCGCAGGATTTTGCGGAGAAGATTCTAGCCGAAAAATTGCGCGCGAAGCATATCGTCGCCGGGCATGATTTCGCTTTCGGGCGCGGACGCGAAGGCACGATGGCGAAACTCGCGGAATGGCTAACGCCTTATGGCATCGGCATCACCGAGATTGCGTCCTTAGGCGACAGCACGCCTTATTCTTCGACCCGCATCCGCGACTTGTTGCGCGCGGGCGATGTGCAGGGCGCGGCGGAAATGCTGGGGCGCGACTGGTCGATTGCCGGAACCGTCATCAAAGGCGAACAGCGCGGCCGCACCATTGGTGTGCCGACGGCCAATATTGCGCTCGGCGATTATCTGCGTCCGCAATTCGGCGTTTATGCAATTCGGGCGGGGCGCGTGGGCGAAACGCTCTCTTATAAAGGCGTGGCCAATATTGGTGTGCGGCCGACGGTGGGCGGCGTATCGGAAAATCTCGAGGGGCATTTGTTCGATTTCAATGAGGATATTTACGGGCAGGAATGGGAATTCGCTCTGACGCGCTTTTTGCGGCCCGAACGGAAATTTACCGGGCTCGACAAGCTGAAAGCGCAAATCGCCAAAGACATCGAGGCAGCCAAGCAGACGTTTGCCGTATGAGAACTGCTCGTGCCGCGTCATCCCGGCGCAAGCCGGGAGGTGGATTCACATTTGAAGTGCAACAGTTGGAGGTGGGAGGAGAATACCTCGGCGGGGGTTTTGAAGCCAAGGCATTTTCTGGGTGTGGAGTTAAGGATATGAGCGAGGTGCTGAAC
>JARLJC010000157.1 GCA_031291435.1 Alphaproteobacteria bacterium
GCCCACGCGTTGCGGCGCTCTATATCCGCAAAGCCGCCGAAAACATGGGCCGCGCCAAGGACGTCGAGGAAGGCTTGATCGGAGAGATCGTTCGCCTCGCCAATGTCGCCATGCGCGGCCCGAACGGATGGGAAATGGTGCCGCTCGACGAGGCCGGGAAAAAAGGCTTGCTCGATCCGGATGAACAGGACGAGGTCGAAAACGCGCTGGCTTTTTTTACCTTGGCCTCATCGCTTCACAAAAAGACCGAGCGCGCACCGATCCTGATTGGCGCGATGAGCCTATGGGCTGGGCGCATCACGTCATCCGACTTTACGGAATTCGTCGCTTCGTTGCCGACGTCGACCGAGACCGCCAGTTCTGGCGAGAGGGCGCCGGTATCATCGGTTCCTTGCTAGATTATGCTGCGAACGAGGGCTTTACCTCGTTCCTGTCGGATTTCGAACTTGATTATCGCGACGCGCATCAATGGCGCCAACGTGATGTGATCACCGGCCTGCGCCAGATCGCCAATTCCTTGAGGGGGGGATAAATGCCTTATTCGCCCGGTCAAGCCCAATTCAAGATGAGTTTCGAGATCAGTGCGGTCTCGCTCTCGGGCGGCATCGCCTCGAATATTCTTGGCGGCATGTTGCCGCTGATGTCCGTGTTGCAGGCGCTATCTTTTGCAGGATTGACGGGCGGTGGCGATTTCGGGCTTGATGAAGCTTTCGCTTATTTCCGCCCGTTGCCGAACACTAGCCTGATCGAAAACCAGGTTGGGCATTACCCTTTCGCTAATCTGGCGATTGCCGCTAACGCCGTAATTCGTCAGCCGCTCATGTGCTCGATGCTGATGATCTGCCCGGTCAAGGACGCCGGCGGCTATGCGGCGAAACTAGGCGTGATGACGTCGCTGCAAAACACGCTCGCCAATCATTGCGCACAGGGCGGCACATTCAATATCGCTACGCCGGCGTTTTTCTTCACCGACATGATCCTGTTGGGACTCCATGACGTTTCCGGGGGGGAAAGCAACCAAGCGCAACTCGCGTGGAAATGGGATCTGGAAAAGCCGCTGATTTCGCAGGCTGACGCGGCGGCGACGCAAAACCAGTTGATGAGCCAGATTTCCAACGGCCTGCCGACCAATGGCGCGCAGACTGGCGCCAATGCCGTTAGCGGGTCATCTGGAGCATCCCCAACGGCATTCCAGGCTTCGGCCGCGACGCCTAGCGCGGGACTGCCCTCGTTCGCGCAGACAACCAGCGTGCCCTATCAGACGGTCGCGCCAGTCGCGGCTCTTGTTCCCTCCTCGCCGTTCTCGATCTGATGACGACGTATTTCCCCTTTGCGCCCTCGCTGCGGCAAGCCCCGCAATTCTCGCCAACGCTCGACGGCTCGACCTATAATTGCGTCTGCTTCTGGAATCTGTTTGCCCAGCGATATTATCTCAACTGCTATGATGGATCTGGAACGCTTGTCTTTTCGCGCCCGATAGTAGAGACAGCTCCGGCGTTGGCGATTGAAACCATGACGTGGATCGGATTGACGTGACTCGTCACCGTCATGACGCAGTCGCCACACGGCTACGCCATCGGCGGCGTGCTGCGCTTGACCATCGCGGGGTGTGCGCCTGCCGCGTTCAACGGCGCCTATGCCTGCCGTATTACAGGGGCGAGCACGTTCACCTATCCACTGAGCATTGATCCGGGTCAAAATGTCGTGGCCGGGTCATCGTCTTTCCTGCTCAATCTCGCCGGGAATTATTTCACGACGAGTACGCTGGTATATCGAAACGCGCAATTTGAGGTAGCGCCGTGACCGCGACAATCGACGTCAAGGTCGGCGTTCAGGACGACGCGTTCAACGCCTATGCACAAAAGTTTGCGGCCTATTGCGATGCGCTCGACAAGATGCCGGAAGCGTGGAAAAATGTTGCGGTCTCCTCGCAAATGGCGCTCGCCTATACCAAGGGCACTGCGGTTGCGCTGAATGAGCAGGCCGACGAGATCGATCGCATCGCCGGATCGTTGACGGTCACGCGGCGCGAATCCGAGACGGTGGCGCGGCATTGGCGCGGCCTGCA
>JARLJC010000158.1 GCA_031291435.1 Alphaproteobacteria bacterium
CGGATCAAGTCCGGCATGACGAAGTTGTGGAAACGGCTGACACCCCAACCCCAACCGTCACCCCGGGCTCGACCCGGGGTCCATCTTCCCTATAGCCCCAGCACCAGCTTCGCCATGATCCCGCGCTGGATCTCGTTCGAACCGCCATAGATCGACGAGGCGCGGTTGTTGAGATAGCGCGGCGTACCGCAACGCGCGAGCAGGAAGCTATGCGTCATTGCGACGACGTTGCTGATCGCGCGGAAAATATAGTTGCTAAGCTTTCTTCGGGAATATCTGCTTTAGCGCCGCCACGATGATGAAGCTGATGATGACCAGCAGCATCCAGGACGTGATCTTATTCGGGCCGACGATTGCCCATGCCGTGGTTTGGCTCGGATAGACCCATCCGCCGAAAAAAGTCGCGATGTTTTCGGCGATCCAGATAAAGAATCCGACAAGCACGAAGGACAGCGTCATTGGCATCGTTCGTACCTTGGTGGTAGCGGTGAAGTCGATGCGCGTCCGCCAGAAAACGATAATGACAATGGTCGCCAGCGGCCAGCGCATATCGACGATGTAGTGGTTGGTGAAGAAATTGGCGTAGATGGCAATGGAAATAAGGATGGCTGCCCAAAGCGGCGGAAAGTTCCGCACCTTCAGGTCCACAAGCCGCCATGCCTGCATCATGTAGCTGGCAACGGCGGCATACATGAAGCCGCTATAGAGCGGCACCGTATAGATTCGAAAGAAGGCGTATTCCGGATAGCTCCAAGAATGGACCGATGGCGAGGTCTTGAAAAGCTCCAGCCCCATGCCAATCGCGTGAAACATGGAAAGTACTGCAACTTCGCGCCATGTCTCGAGTCGGGTAACGATCAGCACAAGTTGAATGGCGATCGCGCCGAGAAAGAGAAAATCGTACCGTGCGATCCCCGGTATCGAGACATGTGATGAGATCGCAAGTAGAAAGAGAAATGAGCCCGCGAAAACGCAGGCCCCCGCTTCTTTGATGCCGAAGACCAGAAACTCACAAAGCCCCGATGCCCATTTTGTGCCAAAAACGCGCGCAAGAAGCGCCTCGGTGCGGCCAATGAAGGGATCGAGCGTCGGATGCAGAATTGTTTCAGTCGATAGCGACATTTGCGGGCGACCGGATTTGGGTGCGAAATGCTAACCGCCCGAACGCACTCTGTCTGCTGACTTTTCCGGCCCCTAAAGCCCCAGCACCAGCTTCGCCATGATCCCGCGCTGGATCTCGTTCGAGCCGCCATAGATCGACGAGGCGCGGTTGTTCAAATATCGCGGCATCGGCGTCAGCGCATGGCGCGGGCCGATCGCCTCGACATTGGAGCCCGGTGCGCGCGCCGCGGGCTGATCCACATCGCCGTAATAGGCAATCGCCTCCACCGCCAGCTCGTCGATCGCCTGCGTCATCTCGGTGCCGCGCGTCTTGAGCATCGAGGAGGCAGGTCCCGGATTCTTCCCGCCCGACAGCGCCGACATCACGCGATGCTCGGTGATCTCCATCGCCTTCACCGCGATATCGGCCTCATCGAGCTTGCGCCGGAAGGCCGGATCGTCGATGAGCCGTCCGCCATCCGACGCGCGTTCTTCCGACGCGATGCTCCGCACCTTCTCGATGCCGACCGCCAGCGCCGCCGCATAGGCGCCGCCGCGCTCGAACTCCAGGAGATACTTCGCCACCGTCCATCCCTCATTCTCCGGGCCGACGCGGTTGGCCTTCGGCACCCGCACATCGTCGAAGAAAACCTGGTTCACTTCGTGCTCGCCGGCCAGCGTGATGATCGGCTCGACCTTGATGCCGGGCGTGTTCATCTCCAGCAGGATGAAGGTGATGCCTTCCTGCGGCTTGCCGTCCCATTTCGTCCGTACAAGGCAGAACATGCGATTGGCGAAATGCGCATGCGTCGTCCAGATCTTCGACCCGTTGAGCACGTAGTGGTCGCCGTCCGAAACCGCGCGAAGCTGCAACGACGCAAGGTCCGAGCCTGAGCCCGGCTCGGAATAGCCCTGGCACCAGTAGTCCTCGCCCGCCAGAATGCGCGGCAGGAAAAACGCCTTCTGCTCCGGCGTGCCGTATTTCATC
>JARLJC010000159.1 GCA_031291435.1 Alphaproteobacteria bacterium
CGGCGAATTCGAAGAACGTTTGAAGGCCGTGCTGCAAGAAATCTCCGCCGCCGCTGGCGAAGTGATCGTCTTTATCGACGAATTGCACACCCTTGTCGGCGCGGGTAAAACCGACGGCGCGATGGATGCCTCGAATATGCTGAAACCCGCCCTCGCGCGCGGTGAACTGCATTGTGTCGGCGCTACGACACTCGATGAATACCGCAAATATATCGAAAAAGACGCGGCTCTGGCGCGCCGGTTCCAGCCGGTGTTTGTCAGCCAGCCTTCGGTCGCCGACACCATTTCCATCCTGCGCGGCCTTAAGGAAAAATACGAACTGCATCACGGCGTGCGCATCACCGACAGCGCGATTGTCGCCGCCGCGACTTTGTCAAATCGCTATATCACCGACCGATTTTTGCCAGATAAAGCCATCGACCTTATCGACGAAGCGGCGGCGCGCCTGCGCATGGAAGTGGACAGCAAGCCCGAAGAAATCGACGAACTCGACCGCAAGATCATTCAGCTGAAGATCGAGCGCGAGGCGTTGAAGAAAGAACAGGATGTCGCCTCGCGCGACCGCCTCGCCAAACTGGAAAGCGAATTGTCGGGGCTGGAAAAAGAATCCGCCGATCTGACGGGCCGCTGGCATGCCGAAAAAGAACAATTGGGCAGCGCGCAGAAACTGAAAGAGAAAATCGAATCCACCCGCGCCGAACTGGAACAGGCGCAGCGCAAGGGCGATTTCACCCGCGCCGGGGAAATCACCTACAGCGTTTTGCCGGAACTGGAGCGCAAGCTCGAAGCCGCACAGAAACAATCCAGCAACGCTATGCTCGACGAAGTGGTGAAGGACAGCGATATCGCTTCGATCGTCAGCCGCTGGACCGGCATCCCGGTCGATAAAATGCTGGAAGGCGAACGCGAGAAACTCTTGCAGATGGAATCCTTCCTGCAGAAACGCGTGGTCGGTCAGGATGAGGCCGTGGTTTCGGTCTCGAACGCCGTGCGCCGCGCCCGCGCCGGGTTGCAGGACCCCAACCGCCCGATCGGTTCCTTCATGTTCCTGGGGCCGACCGGTGTCGGCAAAACAGAACTCACCAAAGCTCTTGCGGAATTTTTGTTCGACGACGAACAGGCGATGCAGCGCATCGACATGTCCGAATATATGGAAAAACATTCGGTCGCGCGGCTGGTCGGCGCACCCCCCGGCTATGTCGGCTATGAAGAAGGCGGCGCGTTGACCGAAGCCGTGCGCCG
>JARLJC010000022.1 GCA_031291435.1 Alphaproteobacteria bacterium
CTTGCCCCCGCCAACACGATATTTGGACTTGCAGGAAAGCCCCTTGCCGGGCCGTCCCGCGGCTTCTTGGGATGCCCGAAAGATGCCAGTATCGCGCCAACCCGGGGTCAAGCCGGGATGTGGGGGAAACAACAATCCGTTTGGCGTTCGCGATCCGTGTCGCCGTGCCGGGCTTGTTCAAAAATGGGAGAAGGCCATGAGAATAATCATTCCGGGGCTGGCTGTGCTTGGCTTGATGACGACAGCGGCCCTGGCGCAGGCGCCCAACCCCAATCCCGAGCCGAGCTGCAAGATGTGCGAGGGCACCTATGTCCCGGCCGAGGAAATTCAGGCCTATACGAAGAAGGCGCAGGCCGAACACCGGGTCGACCAGCAGGTGCGGGATATCGACATCGGCAAGGCCCATATCGCGCTGGGCGTGGAGCATCGTGGGCCGCTGGACAAGCCTGGCGCGCACGCGGTTGCCGAGCATGATCTGGTCAGCGAGGCCTATCACATTATCGACGGCACGGCGACCTTGAAGCTGGGTCCCAACCTTGTGAACAAGGAGCGCCGGCCCGCCGACGAGGAAACGGTGCGGCTCTATAACGGCCCCGGCAACAATGCCGACGATATCAAGGACGGCGTCAGCTATAACCTGAAAGCGGGCGATGTCGTGTTCATTCCGGCCGGCACCGGCCATCTCTTCACGCAAATCGACGATCACATCGACTACATCATGATCCGGATCGATCCGGACAAGATCACGCCGCTGAAGGACGAGGCGGCGTCGAAGGCTTATCTGGGGCAATGAGTGGTTCGCGTCAGCGAATGCAATGATCCATTGCTAGCGGCAGGGTCGTGCGAGCGATCGGTTCGCGCTTATACATATCCTGATACACTTTCTACATAGTCTGACACATTTCGCCGCAATGGAGACGGAAGGTAAAGCGGGCGAAAAAAAGTGATCGACAAATTTGTGCGGAGGGCGGGAAGGCCATCGCATGGGACGGAAGTGTCATCTTTCACGCGTGCTCTTTAATCGCCAATCTCATCAAACGGTTGCATTCTTCTTACCCTACGGAACGATCATCGTGCCCGCTTTTGAAGCACAACGCTGCTCCGTGTTCGAGGCAATCAACAACGACAGCCACGCATTGAACCGCGACAAGCGCTGCGCTACGAATTCGCCATTGTCATCGGGCTCATCGTGTTGTGATGAGTCATTCGCCTTGCGCATCAACAAGGAGAATGATCATGCCAGAGCACACTTCATCATTTGACAGACGCAGTTTACTCGCCGGCACCGCAGCAGCGGGCGCTGCCGGTTTGCTTGGCCTCAATCCGGCCGGTGCAACTGAATCAACCCAAAAGGAGCACAAGATGGCCGCGACCAATGCCGCAATCCGTCCGTTCCACTACGAAGCCCCGAAAGATGCGCTTGCCGACCTGAAAAAACGCGTCGCGGCGACCAAATGGCCCGACCGCGAACAGGTGCCGGGCGATACGCAGGGCGTGCAACTCGCGACGATGCAGAAGCTCGCGCAATATTGGGCGACGGCGCACGATTGGCGCAAATGCGAGGCGAAGATCAACGCCCTGCCGAACTTCCTCACCGAAATCGACGGGCTGGACATTCACTTCATTCATGTTCGCTCCAAACACGAGCATGCGCTGCCGATCATCATCACGCATGGCTGGCCCGGTTCGATCATCGAGCAGATGAAGGTCATCGAACCCTTGACCAATCCCACGGCGCACGGCGGCACCGAAGCGGACGCGTTCCATGTCGTCATCCCGTCGCTGCCCGGCTACGGATTCTCCGGCAAACCGACCAAGCCGGGATGGAATCCCGTGACCATCGCCAAAGCGTGGGCGACGCTCATGCAGCGCCTCGGCTACACAAAATACGTGGCGCAGGGCGGCGATTGGGGCAACGCGATTTCGGAAGTGATGGCGTTGCAGCAGCCGCCGGGATTGCTCGGCATCCACACCAACATGGCCGCGACGGTTCCACCGGATGTTTCCAAGGCGCTGTCCGCAGGCGGCCCGCCGCCCGCCGGACTCTCGCCGGAGGAAAAGCATGCCTGGGATCAGCTCGACGATTTCTATAAGAACGGATTGGGATATGCGATCGAGATGAACTGCCGCCCGCAGACGCTCTATGGGCTTGCGGATTCGCCGGTTGGCCTTGCGGGCTGGATTCTCGACCACGACATTCGCAGCTATCGCATGATCGTGCGTGTGTTCGACGGCAAGCCGGAAGGCCTGACCCGCGACGACGTTTTGGACAACATCACGCTCTATTGGCTCACCAACACCGCGGTCTCTTCCGCGCGGCTCTACTGGGATACGGCGCACAATCTGCCGCCCGGCGGCTTCTTCGACGTGCGCGGGGTCAAGCTTCCCGTCGGGGTCAGCGCCTTCGCGGAAGAAATCTATCAGGCGCCGAAGAGCTGGTCGCAAAAGGCGTATGTGAAACTCGCCTATTACGGCAGCCATCCCAAAGGCACGCACTTCGCGGCGTGGGAGCAGCCTGCTCTCTTCGTGTCCGATGTGCGCGCAACATTCAAATCATTGCGGGCGTAACAGGAGCACAAAACCGGGAGATCCTTCATGAGCGAAGTACAGGTCGGGCAGAAAAATTTTCAGATGCCGCCGAAGGAAGGCATTACCGTCGCACACTTTCTCGTCGTCGCCGACATCGAGCGGTCGCTTCGATTTTACGAAACAGTCTTCGGGAGTCGCATTCTGAGCAGGGGCGATAGCAAGGGCGCGCCGGGTTACCTCCAGATCGCGAACACGTGGCTCATTGTCAATGTCGGGGGCGGTCCGACACCCGACAAACCGACCACAACGCTCAGCGTCCCCGCCGATCCGGATTCCGTCAGCAGCTTTATGAATATCCGCGTTGCCGATATTCAAGCGTGCTACGATCTATGGCGAAGCCGGGGCGCCAAATTCATCACCGAGCCGAAAGACAAATACGGCGAGACGCGCTGCTACATTCGCGATCCCGACGGCTACATTATCGAAGTTGGACAAAGCAAGCCGGACTTCACCTACGGCTAGCTTTCTCGCCATTCGCAATCGCAAGACGATGGGGAGCGACGGCGTCATGCTGAAAGAGATGAACGATGTCGTCATTCTCGCGGCGCGTGTTTTTCTTGCGGCATTGTTTTTGATTTTTGGCTGGCGAAAGGCGAGGGATTGGCCGGGCACGTTGAGCCAGATGGTCAATGATGGCGTTCCGGCTCCGGCACTGGCCGCTGCCATAGCGGTGTTCATGGAGCTTCCGGTTGCCTTGGCGGTCGCCGTTGGCGCTTTCACGCGTCCGGCGGCTGTGCTCATGGTTTTCTATACGCTGGGTACTTCGC
>JARLJC010000160.1 GCA_031291435.1 Alphaproteobacteria bacterium
ACGCATTAGCCCGCTTCGCCAACGGATGATCGAGGACATGAATGTCCGCCATTTCGCCGCCAACACACAGGAAACCTACATCCGAGCGGTTGAAAAGCTGGCGAGATTCCTCGACCGATCGCCTGCTACGGCCACGCTCGAAGACCTGCGGCGATTCCGGCTGCATCTGACCGGAACCCATGTTCTGCCGGCGACGATCAACGTAACGGTATCCGCGCTGCGGTTCTTCTTCACCGTGACGCTTGATCGGCCCGACGTGGCGCGGCGCCTGACGCTTGTCCACCAGCCATACAAGCCGCCGGTCGTGCTGAGTCAGGAGGAGGTCATGCTCCTCCAGGGTGATTTACTAAAATCACAAACCGCTTGAACGGATTGGAATTATTTGATTCGAATGAGGCTTTCTGATTCGGAGAGCCTGCCGTGAAGCTGAGAACCATGTTGCAGAACGTGCCCGACCCGCGCGGCAAGCAAGGGCAGGACTACTTTCTATGGTCGATTTTGGGGCTGATCGTGGTGTCGCTTTTGTGTGGACGACGTGGAATGTTGGCGGCGTTTCATTTGGGGCGCAGCCTGAACAAACGCCAGCGCCTGGCGCTTGGCTTCACAAAAGGCGTGACGCCCTGTCATGCGACGCTCACCGAAACCCTGCGCGCCATCGACGGGCGCGCACTGGCGCAGGCGCTGGGCACCGTGTGTTTCGCCAAAGGCGAGGACCAGCGTCACATCGCCATCGACGGCAAGACGATGCGCGCCAGCAAGGACGGCGACGGCCATGCGACGCATGTGTTGTCGGCGTTTTGCGCGGGTCTGCAATCCATTCTCGGCAACGAGGCCTCGCGCGGCAAGGGCATGGAGATTCCCGATGCATTGAAGCTTCTGGACCAGCTCGATTTGAAGGACAAAATCGTCACCGGCGACGCGATGTTCTGTCAAAAATCGATCGTGGCGAAGATCGCCGAGAAAGGCGGCGGCTACGTGTTTCCGGTAAAAGACAATCAGAGGAACCTACGGGAGAATATCGCAACGGCTTTCAACGAGCCGGTTTTTCCCCCTCGTCTCGGTTGAGGGCGGCTATGAGAAGGCGCATGGGCG
>JARLJC010000161.1 GCA_031291435.1 Alphaproteobacteria bacterium
GACAACGCCGGCCCCAACAAGGGGGCCGGCGTCGCGTAACCCGAAATCGTCAAGCCGGGGGCCGTCAGGCCACGCCGGCGGTCACGATCACAACTGGGGCATGCCCAGTTCGTGCCGGGCGAACGCCACCAGTTGGTTGGCGGCGGCGGTATCGCCCTGTTGATAGGCGGCCAGCGCCTGATTACGCGTCTGCTGGATCGCCTGGGCGCCATCGGTCGAATTCGCCGGATGCAGCGCCGCGAACTGGTCGATTTCGACAATCGCCGCCGGAGTTCCGGTGTTGGCATTCGAGGTCGCCGCGATCGCCGCGCCGCTCAGGGCCGCCAGAGAAACACCACTGGCCAGGATCAAAGAAAACATCTTATTCATTTTGCGTCTCCATGAGTTATGCCGCGAATTATTCCGTTCTTATCGGTCTTTGTTCGTCGGCTTCGTTGTTAATAGAGATGGTATGAATCATTTCCGTTTCCATTGATCTTTTTCGCACGGCAGACCTGCATTATATTTTCATAAGTTTTTAATTATTTATTCTTACGTCAAGGATATGAATTATTTTAATATATTCCCGCTGCGGCGATCTTTACGACAGAACCGAATCATCTCCGCACACGACAACGCCGACCCGAAGGTCGGCGTCACGTAACCCGAAATGGTCGTACCGGACGGCCGTCAGGCCGGCCCGGCTTCGCCGATCACAGCTCCGGCATTCCCAGTTCGCGCCGGGCGAAGATGACCAGTTTGGTGGCGGCGGCGTCATCGCCGCGCTGATAGGCATCGAGCGCCTGCTCGCGCGTGCGTTTGACCGTGTCGGAACTCTCCGAGGTCAGCGGCGGATGCGCCGCCTGGAAGTTATCGATCTCCACGATGGCCGCCGGAATGCCCGGCGAGGTGGTGGTGGTCGTGGTGGTACGGACCACGGTGGTGGTGCTTTGCGCCGAAACCATCCCGGTCAGCGCCACCAGCGAAACGCCGCTGGCCAGCAATAAAGAAAAAATCCTGTTCATTCTCATCTCCATCAACAAACCGCGAGCCATTTTCAAATATGGCGGCTTTTATATCCAATTTTTATGCTTATTTTAAATATAATGATAAATAGTGGAATTGCCAGTGGAGCGCGCGACAATGTTTTCAGGCGCAATTCATCGCATCATTTTTATATCTTGAAAATATCAAGCCGGATCAATGCCGGATGATCGGGGATTTTATTATTGTTATCTTTATGGGCGGTTGATCATCCCCGCCTGAAACGGGCAACC
>JARLJC010000162.1 GCA_031291435.1 Alphaproteobacteria bacterium
CAGCACCGTGTCCTGAAATGTCGAACGAATGCCCAGCAAAGGAATGAATTGCTTGGGCATGGTCTCGCGCGAAGCGGGCCACACCCGCGTTCCAGCGCCGCCACACATGATGACCGGAAGAATCTTTTTCATATGCACCTCAAAAAATGGCGGGTGACCAATTGTAATTAATGCCAAGCAATCTCAATGGGAAAAATCTCCGCTGCGACGCACGCGATGTTCGAGACGCCATCAAGGTCTAAGCTTCAGCTTAAGTAACAATGGCCTCATGTGCTTTTCGCTTCGGACGACTTAAGGAATTTCTTTGCTGCGGAACCTCTTTCCGCCTAACTGGGTTCTTGCGCCAACGAGAATTAATGATAACGTGACGAGCCTTGACCAGTTATTTTTGGAGGGCATGATTGTAACGGGGATTGCAGAAGCTCTTGAATGCGGCGGGCGACATGCGATGGCAATTTAGCTTCCAACCGGAAGTCGACATGGCTTTGGTCCGCATTGGAAATATATAAGGCGATCGGGTGGACTCTTTTCATTTTTCCCAACTCCACAATCGATTACAGCGAGCGCCTTACAACAAGGGCTGCCCTTCATTTAGGCTTGCAAATCTTGTTGCATCGCAACATTTATATCGGCAATTGACAATAAGGGCATTTGCGGATGTCAGAATGGAATTTAAGCCTTTTTCCCTTAAATTGGCCCCATAATTAATTTCGGACGGCGGCAAGAAAAAAGCGAGAGGAAGGCTCTTTGACGACGATGGCAAAATTACAGGAAGAAAGCATTGGTCACGCTGAGGAGGCCACGAGGAAGGCTTTGTTTTCAAGTCGCCTGCGAACGCTCATGGCCGAGAAAGGCTTGACCGTGACGGTGCTGGGCAAGCTTATTCAAGAGCAATTGCCTGAGAAGAGCTTCAATCCGGTCAACATCTCGCATTATCGCTCGGGACGGTCGCTGCCGCGTCCGCCGATCATGAAGGCGTTGGCGCATGCCTTGGACGTTAATTCCGACGAGCTTGCGCCTCCGCTTGAAAATCACGCCGAAGCCCAGCCGCCAATGCGCGGCAAAAAAATTGCGATGGAAAGTTCAGTGGCGGCCGAAACGCTTTTGCATAGCGCCGCCTTGCTTCAAAAGGATCCGGGATCCTCGCCAAGCTTTCATCTAGAGGATCTGAGTGACGGAGAAGCCTGGATCCAGATCAACCAGCGCTTGTCGTGGAACATGGTGCTTAAACTGCTGCAGGTCCTGAAAGGTGAGGACGGCGCCTAGATGGCTGCTGCATAACCCCTCCACGCGAGCCTGATGGAGAGCGTTGAAACCCGGCCGCTTGGTCGGGTTTTCTAATTGCCGTGGGAGCGCATAAAGATGCACAAGGCAAAGTTATCTCGTGCCCTCCGAACTAAAACGTCAAAAATTATGATAATAGCGCCGTGATATGAAGTATATAGTAGAGCTTACGGTTGATTTAACGTGTTTATATTGTCTTTTGAATCTGGAACTTGCACTCAAAGGGCGCGTTATCTTACAGGCGGCGCTTCGCGCGCCGTCGCAAAACCCAAGGAGTGCAAAATGGCTGGAGAACGAGGCGGCTCTCACGAACAGCATGTCAAGGCCGGCGAGCAGAGCCACAAGAATGCAGGCTCTGGCTCGTCTTCTCAGGGCGGCACGCACGAGCAGCATGTCAAGGCCGGCGAGCAGAGCCACAAGAATGCGGGTTCAGGCTCGTCCTCTCAGGGCGGCACGCACGAGCAGCATGTCAAGGCCGGCGAGCAGAGCCACAAGAATACGGGTTCAGGCTCGTCCTCTCAGGGCGGCACGCACGAGCAACATGTCAAAGCCGGCGAGCAAAGCCACAAGAACAAGTAATTCATACTGCGAGGGAGCCTCAACGGCTCCCTCCTTTTTTGAATCTTTTCACGACATGAATCGGCTTCCATTTTAACCGATCAACAGATTTTCCAGCCGGATGGGAAGTTCGCGCACCCTTACGCCCGTGGCATGGAAGACCGCATTGGCGACAGCCGCGTTGGTTCCGACATTGCCGAGTTCGCCGAGCCCCTTGACGCCAAGTTCATTTACTTGCGTGTCCTGCTCCGGCAGCATCAGGACTTCCACTTCACAAGCATCGGCGTTGACCGGAACGAGATAATCAGCAAGGTCGGTGTTGACGTATCGGGCGCTCGCGCGGTCGATCTCAGTGGCTTCGAACAAAGCCGATGAGACACCCCAAATCAGTCCGCCCATCAATTGGCTGCGCGCTGTAAGCGGATTGACGATACGGCCCGCGGCAAAGGCGCCGATGATGCGCGGAACCCGTATTTCCCGCGTCAATTTATGAACGCGAACCTCGACGAATTCAGCGCCGAACGCGAATTGAATTCGGTCTTTCATTTTCGCCCCGCCGACGATGTTTTGCCTTCCCTTGTACAGCATTTCGACGCCATTGGGTTTCGCGCCCTGGGGCAAGTTCTCGGCATAGGCCTCGATCGCGCCATTGGCGACGCGACGCACCGCCTTTTCGAGGTCTTCGGATGCGCCGTTCGGCCCGTGCAGCTTTGCCTGCACAAGCGTCAAAGCGTCCGGTGACGCGCCGGCAAAAGGCCCCGCCCTGTCGGCGACGGCCGCCCGCGCCAGTCGCCCACGAATGTCGTTGCAGGCCTTGGCCACGACATTGCAAACGCTGGCCGTGGTGTTGGAGCCGCCGGCGACCGGCGCGGGCGGTAGCTCGGTGTCGCCGAGTTCAACCTGCACATTCTCGATCGGCAGCCCCAGCCCCTCGGCGGCGATCAAGCCAATCACCGTATAGGCGCCATTGCCGATTTCATGCGCCGCGGTTTGCACCTTCGCGTGGCCATCGGCGGTGAGGAAAACGCGGGCGGTGGCCGGCGCCATTTGCGTTGGATAAAGCGTCGAGGCGCAGCCCCAGCCGATCAGCCAATCGCCGTCGCTCATCGAGCCGGGCTCGGGCGACCGCTTCGACCAGCCAAAGCGTTCAGCCGCCGCGTCGAAACAGGGCATCAGCGCGCGACTGGTGTAGGGAAGGCCTTTGATCGGCTCGACTTGCGTGTCGTTGATCCGCCGCAATTCGACCGGGTCCATCTTCAGCGCGACAGCCAGTTCGTCGATCGCACTTTCGAGCCCGAACATATAGGGCAGTTCCGGCGGCGAGCGCATGAAGCCGGGGGTGCTGCGGTCCGCATGCACGATCGACACTTTTGAGGCGACATTTGGACAAGCGTAAAGCCGCGTCGTGGCGTCGGTTCCCGCGACAATATAACTGTCGGGCCGGCTGGTCACCTCCCAGCCCTCATGCGTCAGGGATTGCAGCTTGCCATCAAGACTCGCGCCGAGCCTGACGTGCTGGCGCGTTTCCGCGCGATAAGTGGCGATGGTGAATCCCTGCGCGCGCGTCGCCGCCAATTTGACCGGACGCCCGAGCCGTTTGGCCGCAAATGCAATCAGCGCGGTGCGGGTGGTCAGGGAGCCGCGCGATCCGAAGGCGCCGCCGACATAGGGCGAGATGATCCGGATATTATTCGGGGGCACGCCGAGTTGTTGGGCGAGCCCATGGCGAAAGCCATTGACGTTCTGCGACGATTCCCAAACGGTCAGATTGGGCCCGTCCCAGGCGCAGAGCGTGGTGAATAATTCGATCGGATTATGATGCTGTGTCGGGGTTGCATAGCGCGCGTCGATGGTGACATCAGACTTGGCAAAGGCCTTCTCCGCGTCGCCGACCTGCGGATCTTCATGCTCGGCAGAGGCGTCTTTTGCTGCGACGGTTTTCGTTCCCGCGCTATCAAAAGTCGCGGAAGGCGGCGTTTCGGCATAAGATATTTCGAGCGCCTGGGCGCCTTCGCGCGCCGCCTCGAAACTCTCCGCGACGACAACCGCGACGATCTCGCCGGCGTGCGAGATCTTGTCTGACGCCAAAGGTTGAATCGTCGAGCCGAGATAGCCGCCTTGCGAAAATAATTTGCTGGGATGAATGGCGTCGCCGACTTCGCGATAGGTCAGCACGTCCACGACGCCGGGCGCCGCGCGTGTCCGCCGATCGTCAATCGCGGTGATGTGGCCGGTTGCTATCGGGCTGGTCACGAGAAAGGCATAGGCCTCGTTCGCCGCGGCCATGTCGGCGCCATAGAGCGCGGCGCCTGTCACCTTCAGCCGCCCGTCGATGCGGGGGACGGAAGTTGGCAAGGCGTCGGGAGATGATTTGGCGGGTTCCATGTCACACCTTTCTTGCTCACGCTTGCATTTCCGATGCTTGCACGAGCGCGCGAACGAGCGTTCGTTTGCCCAGGGCGACTTTGTACCGGTTGCCGTCGCGCGGTTGCGCCGCGCTGAAGGCAGCCTCCGCCGCCGCC
>JARLJC010000163.1 GCA_031291435.1 Alphaproteobacteria bacterium
GATCAGAAGGTGGCCAATCATGAAAGCCCGCCCTTAGCTCGGCTTTGCGCATTTTAAGCGGCGAAGCAGAGGGTTTCGGTGAGTCTATTCCAAAGTTCGATGGGAATTTCCACGCTGTCTGGGCGTTGCCGGGACATTGATAAATTCGGCGTGAGCCAAAATCGCCTGCGGACGGCGGCGATGATGTCGCTGAATGTGGGTTCGTTCTTGTGATACCACGCCGCTGTGCGAGGGCGCAGGTTCGGCGTGATTTTGGGGTTGGCGGCCCATAGCGTCAGCAGCGAGAACAATCCGAATAGGGCCGGGGTCGTTCGCGCGATGGCGGCGTCGGACCATTGCCGCTGCGTCTCGACGCCGAGATGCGCGCGGCCTTCCTGAAAGGTCGTCTCCATCGACCAACGACTGACGAACCAGCAAAGAAACGTCGCTGGCGCGATCGTGAGATCTGTGCACAGGAACGCTTGCGGATCACGCACGCCGGTGGGATCGCGCACGAGGACCCAGCGAATAGGCGCCGGCTCTGATCCGGGGTGATACCAGACCGCCGTTCCGGTGACGATTTCCAAAATACAGCGCGCGTCGTCGTCATACCAATGGGGCATGGCGAGTTTGGTCCAGCGCATCTTCTTGTCTTTGAGCAGGTCGGCGAGCTTTGGCAGGCGGCGGCCTTTTTTCGCCGGTCGCCCCTTTTGGCCGCGCGGGCGTGGCGGCGCCGGTTCGTAGAGGCTGGCGTCGAGGCGCAGCCTGGTGATGAAGCAGACATACCGACGCACTGCGCCGATGAGATCGAGCGCGGCGAAACTGGAGTCGGCGACGACGACGATCTTGCGTTTTGGCAGCCATCGCCGAACCTGGAGGATCGCCTGGCGCGCAAAGTCCGTCAGCTTTTTGTGGCGGCGCCGATGCGCGGCGTCGTAGCGCTCGGACGGGGCGAGGATGGTCAGGAACGGCAAGCCCCAACGTCGCTTGGTCCAGGGCACGGGAACCATGGCCATGACAGCGAGCCAGCGCAGCCCGCTGGTCTTGACGAAATGCCCATGCGACGAGCGCACCGGATCGCGGTAGATTCCGCGTGCGGAAATCTTGGGCCCCCAGCGGCGTTCGATCGTATCGTCGAGGCCGATCACCACCGGCCCCGCTGGCGCAAAGTTCTCGACGATCATCGCCAGCAATTTGCGGGCGACGGCGCGGCTGCTCCAGCGCGCATGGTTGAGCACATAGTGATAGCGCGCGAAATCTTTGGTCGCGCCGAGGCCCATGACGCGCAAGGCGGCGCTCACCGTGCGCTTGCCCGGCGAAAGAACCATGCCGGCGATCAGGATGAGCAGACGGCGCCAAACCGGGGCGGTGAAGAACTCCCTGAAAGGCTGCATCAGCGCGGCGACGATGGGCGGCAAGGCCTTTGCCGCGGTGGAGAGGGAAGAGGAGCGATGTTGGGTCATCGCAAGGTTGGAATCCCTTGGCGACGAATTGTCATCAACGCTTCGCAATGACAGCTTGCGACATTTTGAATCAGGACGGACAAAGGAAAGGCGCGGACAGCTGCCTGGCGATCCGTCACAAGGACGCGATGACGGATGACGAAATCATCTTCGCGGTCGAAGCCTTCGCCTTCGACGCCGGCCCGGTGACGGCGGAGCGTCGCAATCGCGGCTTCACGCTCTTTCATGTCGCGACGGGAACGCCCATCGCACGCCTGCGCCCGGTCAAAGGGCATGACGGGCTGTTCGACATCCTTTATTGGTCGCTGTGGAAGGAACACTGGGTCCACTTCGGCCCCTTTGGCCGCACGACCACCACGCTCGACGAGGCGCTGCGCATCGTCGCCGAAGCCTCGATTTTCTGGGTCTCCACGTAAAACCAAGATCAAAAATGCGCAAAGTCGAGCTGAGCTAAAACCGTCGATTTTTAATCAAAAAGATGGCAATTTTAAAATATTCGATTAGGCCTGACTTCAATCGAATGGGCGATTGACCCGCGAGCATCATGCCAATATGTTTAACACGGTAGCAAGCCCCAGGCCTCCCAAGCGCCAGGAGGAGCGCTCCTCTCTTAATTAACTGTTGTTATGTGAGCATGGGGGGCTCCAGTTTGCGACCAATTATTGTCATTGGCGAGATTTCGTACTTTACGGAGTCTCTAGCGCGCGTATTCAGCGACGAATTATTGTGCTCCGCGCATCTCTTTAATGGCATAGATAACTGGAGGCGTTCCCCGTATACACAAACCACCGCATTCATAGTCGTCGACACGACTACTCGCTCGGACCTATCCAATTGC
>JARLJC010000164.1 GCA_031291435.1 Alphaproteobacteria bacterium
CTTGGCCGCAAAGAGAAAGAAGATGGATCCCCGCCTGCGCGGGGATGACGCCTGTACTTGCGGGAAGGTCACTTATTCGCCTGCATCAGATCGACCAGATTCTGCCAGCGATGCGAGGACAGCAATTGCGCATAGACGAGGCCGAGCCAGCCTTTCTTGCGCCATTGCAGAACTACGCTGTCGGGCAGGGCGTCGAACTTCTTGGGGTCGATGATGAGGAAGCCGCTCAATTGCAACCGGCTGCCGTCGCGGGCATCGATCTCGGCGTCGTTCGGCACCAGCAGATCATATTCTTTCAACGCCTTGACGAAATCGTCGGTGGCGTCGCCCTGCTGGCGCAAGGCGGCGCAGAATTCCATCGCGCTCTTGGTGAAATCGCTGGGGTTGTCGCCGTCGAACAAGGCAAATTCGCCGTCTTCCTTCAGCATGCCGCTGTTATCGTCGATGCAAAGGACGAACTGCTTGTTTTCGGGGTCGTCCATCAGGATGAAGGGATAACGGCGGACGTAGGAAGGCAGATAGGCCCCCGGCGCCCATTGATTGTTTTTACCGATAAACACGTTGGTGTCGTTCTTGAGACCGACCACGGCGGCCGGAACCGGCAAAGGTCCGTCGGCGAAAACGATGGGATAATAGGCCGCCGCCATCGGGAATTCATCGATCAGCAGGGGAATGGCGTTGGTTTTGCCCGCAAAGCTGAAATCGGTGGGGCGGCTGAGCTTCATCTTGCCGTCGCGAACCCGATCGAGCGGGCGCGGCGCCTTATAAAACATCGGCATCGCGGTTTCAGCGGCGGGCGGGGTGGGGGGATTGGCCATGAGAGAATCCTGGAAAATTGGAATATTCAACATATATGGCAAGGGGGGAGTTGTGGCAAGCGGGCGATAACTGCTACCTTCGCGCTTTCTTAACCGGATTAGCCCATGTCTTTAATAACCACTTCTTCCCAGCTCGCCGATTTCTGCGCCCGCCAGACGGGGGCGGACTTTATCACCGTCGATACGGAATTCATGCGCGAACGCACTTTCTGGCCGAAATTATGCCTGGTGCAGGTGGGCGGGCCGCAGGAATCCGTAGGCATCGACCCGCTGGCCGAGGGCATCGACCTGACCCCCTTATTCGCCCTTATGGACGCCCCGAAACTGCTGAAAGTATTCCATGCCGCGCGGCAGGATGTGGAAATTTTCTATAATCTGACCGGGCGCGTCCCCGCGCCGATGTTCGACACGCAGGTGGCGGCAATGGTCTGCGGCTATGGCGAGGCGGCGAGTTACGAAACGCTGGCGACCTCTCTGGCTGGGGCCAAAATCGATAAATCGAGCCGATTTACCGACTGGGCCTATCGGCCTTTGTCGCAGAAGCAGGTCGATTACGCGTTGGGCGACGTCATTCATCTGCGCGAGGTGTATCGTAAATTGCGCGACAAGCTCGATAAAAGCGGGCGCGTCGAATGGGTGCAGGAAGAAATGGCGGTGCTGACCAACCCCAACACTTACGCGATTAATCCGCGCGAGGCGTGGAAACGCCTCAAACTGCGCAGCGAGAAACCGCGTTTATGCGCTTTGGTGCAGGAACTGGCCGCATGGCGCGAAATCGAGGCGCAGCGCATCGACGTGCCGCGCAACCGCGTGCTGCGCGACGAAGCCTTGCTCGAAATCGCCTATCACCCACCGCAGACCGCGCAGGAATTATCGCGCATTCGCGGGCTCAGCAGCGGTTTTGCCGAAGGGCGGGCGGGCGGTGAGATTTTGAAAGCCGTGGCCACGGCGCTGGCGCGGCCCAA
>JARLJC010000165.1 GCA_031291435.1 Alphaproteobacteria bacterium
ATGCCTTGGCTTCAAAACCCCCGCCGAGGTATTCTCCTCCCACCTCCAACTGTTGCACTTCAAATGTGAATCCACCTCCCGGCTTGCGCCGGGATGACGGCTCTACTGCCTTACAGAAACGCGCTTACGCCGCTTCGGTTTCGGATTCGGTTTCTTCGGTAACCCATACCGCGAAGTCGTTATCTTCGTCGGGAACATCGGCGACAGTTTCGTCGTCGGAGTCGCGCGGCATCGTCGCCATCACCGGACGCGCATCGAGCAGACCGGCGGCCTTGAGTTCATCGAGGCCCGGCAGATCCTTCAGCGATTCAAGATTGAAGTGGCTGAGGAATTCATTGGTCGTAAACCATGTGAGAGGACGTCCGGGCGTGTCGCGGCGCTTGCCGGGCCGTATCCAGCCGAGTTCGAGCAGGATATCGAGTGTGCCCTTGCTGGTATCGACACCGCGAATGCTTTCGATATCGCTGCGTGTCACAGGCTGATGATAGGCGATAATGGCGACCACTTCGGCGGCGGCGCGCGGCAATTTGCGGCGCGGCTGGCGCGTGATTTTCATCTGCGGCGAGATATCGGGTGCGGTGCGGAAACTCCACGCCCCGTCAGTCTCGACAAGGTTCACGCCGCGCAGGGCATAGATTTCTTTCAACTGGGCCAGCAAAGCGGGCATATCCGCCCCTTCGCCCAATTGCTTGGCCAGCATCTCTGTCGTCACAGGTTCGCTGCCCGCGAAGATCATCGCTTCGAGAAGGCGCAATTCGTGGGTTTGGTCGATATCGCTCATGCTTCACTCGCATTGGGTTCAGAGGTTGCGCGCTTGCGCAGATAAATCGGGGCGAAAGTGCCGTCCTGCCGCAATTCGAGTTCGCCGTTTTTCACGAGTTCGAGCGTGGCGGCAAAGGTCGAAGCGAAGGCCGAACGCACTTCAAGAATTTGTTCGGCTTCGACGATATCGGGCAAATAACTCATCAGCGTGCCCCAGTCCGGCATCGCGCCCAGCAGATAACGCAGCCGCGACACGCTTTCTTCGAGGCTATAAAGGCGTGTCGGCGCAATGCTGTAAGTGACAGGTTTCTGACGGCGCGACGGGGCGGCCACCGCCGTCAGCAAATCCTGAATGGTCAGATACCAGACGGGAATTTCTTCGACCTGCACCGGCTCGGGAATGCCGCGCAGGAAAATATCGCTGCCCAGCTGCGGGCGTTCCTGAATTTGTCTGGCCGCCTTCTGCATCGCCTCAAGCCGCAGCAGCTGGAATTTCAGCGCGTCGGCCATCGCAGCGGGGTCCATCTCGTCGCTGGCTTTTTCGGGTTCGGGCAGCAGCAGCCGCGACTTCAGAAAAGCCAGCCACGCCGCCATCACCAGATAATCAGCGGCGATTTCAAGGCGCAACCGGCGCGCCTCGGCGATATATTTCAGATATTGCTCGGCCAGCGGCAAAATCGCGATTTTACCGAGATCTACTTTTTGTTCGCGCGCCAGATTGAGCAAAAGGTCAATCGGCCCCTCGAACCCGTCGAGCGCCAGCATCAGATCGCTGTCACCCTCCCCGAGGGCTGGCGGCGCGAGAATTTCGTCGAGGGCTACGGCCTGTTCCATATTCTATCCGAATCGTGATTTCAGCTGCTGATAGTAGCGCAGCATTCAACCAAAAACACTCCTTACCTGCCGTTTTATGGTTAACGGGCGCAAAACTTGTTAGTTGCTTTCAGGATGCGGTTGTAAAATCCCTTCATTCGACAAAAAGGGATTTTACCGTGGCCAGGAATGACCGTCTGCATATTCTCGAAAATCCGGCTATGCGGCTGCCGGACGACGCTGCCTTTTTCCGCCGGAAGATTGTCGAAATATCCTCGACGCTGCACAACGAACGGGTCTGGTATCTGGCGCATGACCTGAAGCTGCACCCAGGAGCGGCACACCTCCTTCTGACGCTTGTGGATATTCATGACACTGCCGAGCGTGAGACGGTCTGGCATAAAGCGATGCCGGATGCGAATTATTCAGCTTTCCGTGCCCAGCTTAAGCGTCTGCGAGACAGTCTGGCGCCGCACGGCATTGAAATCGCGAATACAAATGCGCAGAAAAATCTTGAACTCAGTCCAAGGGGTCTGAAAAAAATCCGCCCGATTCTGGCACGTTTCGATCGCGCCAGCACCTATGTCTGCCGTACCATTTTGCATACCAAAACGCTCGTCGTAACACCCGACAGTTTGCCCCCCACTACTGAGGGACTGCGACCTATCCTGGCCGGTTTGTACAGGTATATAGGTGGATGGCCCGAGCATCCGCCCATCGCCGATCTACCACTACATGCTAGCGCTCAAATCGTTGCTGCGGCATTTGCAGCTGCGGATGAACGCAAAGCAGGATTCGTTTCACGCGACCTCCTTAAGAAAATGCTTTATTCTTCTGAAGAGAAAGAGCCCGTTTACGCATTCGAGACCATCTCGCATTTTATAAGCCAGATCGAGGATGCGCTGAAAGTCAGGCTCCCGCTCAAAGGAAATATTTATGAGACCCGGCCCCTGCGCCGTTTTGTGCGCGAACCGTCAGGCCGTGGCGTCGAACGCGAGCCCACCTAGCAGCACATCAAGCCGTGCGGCATCTTCGCCCGGATTATAAGCGGGGTTGAGAGGTGCCACCATCGCCCGTGCATGCTGCCAGCGCGCCCAGCTTTGATCTTCCATCGGTTCCAGCACGCGCGCTACCGCCTCCATTTCCGAAGCGTCGCCGTTGCAATGCAGGACGATATCGTTGCCGGCATCAAGCGCATGCCGCGCGATATCGGCGGGTTTGCCGTCAAGCGCCTTCATGCAGATATCGTCCGAGAACAGCACGCCGTCGAAGCCGATAATATCGCGGATGATGTCGTTATTGACGAGCGACGACAGCGACGCGGGCTTGTCAGGGTCGAGCGCCCTGAACACCGCATGCGAATTCATGCCCAGCGGCAAATCTTTCAACAGTTCGAACGGCACGAAATCCTGGGTTTCGAGTTCGGTCAATCCGGCATCGATCTGCGGCAGAACATGATGCGGATCGGTTTTCAGCCGCCCGTGGCCCGGCAGATGTTTGATGACCGGCAAAATGCCGCTCGCTAAAAAAGTTTCCGCCTGCGCCCGTGCCAGCGCCGCAACGATGGTCGGGCGCTCGCTGAACGCGCGGTCGCCCATCGCCTCGGTTCCCGTGGGATTATAAAGATCGAGCACAGGCGCGCAATTGATGGCGATGCCGAGATTGACCAGCTCATAGGACAGAATGCGGGCATACAGCTTGATCGCTTCGACGCCCCAGTCGGCGTCGCGCTCATACATCAAGCCGAAAGCGCGCGCCGCCGGATATTTCGGCCAATGCGGCGGCTGCAGGCGCGAAACGCGGCCGCCTTCCTGATCGATGGCGATGGAGACGGTGTCGCGCCCCGCCGCCTGCCGCAATTCCTGAATGAGATAGCGTATCTGATCGGGGCTTTCACAATTGCGCTTGAACAAAATAAAGCCGAACGGATCGGCGCTGCGGAAAATGTCGCGCTCGATCCGCGACAGGCGCGTGCCCTCGCAGCCGAACATCACCGGTTTCGGTCGCCTTGCTTCACTTTCGGACAAGGATGCACCCCGCTTTGATCTGCTTGAGCGCCGAACAGACGCGATTCGCCGAATCCTCGCCCAGTCCTTCGGTCTGAATGCGATAAAAAATACCGCGCGGGCCGAGATCGGCGCGGGCGATGCGCAGATGCGCGCCGCCGAGCTGCGCCGCGTATTTCTGCTGCAGCTCGTGCATCATGCTGGTGGCGCGGGCTTCGTCGGTGCTCGAAGCAAGTTGGGCCGCGACGTTACCGGATGCCGCCGCGGCTTTCGGCGCGGAAGATTCGGTGTTTTTGAGAACATCGTCGATGCTCAACGTTTTGGCGGGAATGGGCTCGATTTTCTTGACCGGCTCCGCCGCTTTGGGGGCGGGCGGCGGCGCGACCGGCGCGGCGGGTTCGGGCGTTACCGTCGTCGCCACAGGTCTAGGCGCCGGGGCGGGAAGAATATCGGCGGGCGGCGGCGTCAGGGCGACCGGCGCATCGGAAGCGGCGAGCGGCGGCGCGGCATCCGGGGGCGGCATAACGGTAATGCTGGGCGTCACCTGCACCGGCTGCGGCACTTCGGGCGGCGGCAGCAAATGTTCGACCGGCGGCGTCGCAGGCGCTTTATCCAGCGCGTCATAAACCTGCACATCCTGATGTGGAATATCAATGCCGCCGGGATCGGCAGGTTTTTGTTTGTAACCACCTTCGGCCTTGATGACAGGAATATCGGCGGGGTTGCGCGCCCCCCTGCCCCAGATGCCGTAAACCGCGCCACCCACGATAAGCAGAAGAACGATAATGGTGGCGATGCGGCGGCGCGCGTAAACACGGTCACGACCGGGATCGTGACGCGCGAAATCCGAACGAACCGGCCGTTCGGAAACGAAAAGCTCATGCGGCTGTTGCGGCTTCACTACGTAGTTCCTCCATCGGCTTGCATCCGACGACTGCGAGGCCGCTCTGCAGGACGGCGCGCACCCCAGTAATGAGGGCAAGCCGGGCAAGGGTCAAGACTTTGTCATCGGCGACGATAAAACGCAGGGCGGCATTGTCGTTGCCTTTATTCCACAAGCCGTGGAACGCGCCCGCGAGTTCAAGCAGATAAAAAGCGATTCGATGCGGTTCCTGCGCATCGGCGGCGGCTTCGACCACGCGCGACCAGTTGGCCATGGTTTTCACGAGCTGCAATTCCTCTGGGGAATTGAGGGCGGCCAGATTCGCTTTCGCCAGCGCCGCCGGGGTCAGCTGATCGGATGAGAACATCTCGGCGGCGTGACGGAGGATGGAGCAGCAGCGCGCATGCGCATATTGCACATAGAAAACAGGATTCTCGCGCGTCTGTTCCAGAGATTTTGCCAGATCGAATTCCAGTTGCGCGTCTGATTTGCGCGTCAGCATGATAAAGCGCACGACATCGGGGCCGACTTCATCGACGACATCGCGCAGAGTGACGAAGGTGCCCGCGCGTTTGCTCATCTTGAAAGGCTGTCCGTCTTTCATCAGATTGACCATCTGGCACAAACGCACTTCGAGGCGGCCCTTGCCTTCGGTGATGGCGGTGACCGCCGCCTGCATGCGCTTGACGTAACCGCCATGATCGGCGCCCCAGATATCAAGCATCAGCGTCGCCCCGCGCTGGAATTTATCGAGGTGATAGGCGATGTCGGAGGCGAAATAAGTCCAGCTTCCGTCGGATTTTTTCAGAGGCCTGTCCACCACGTCGCCGAACTGCGTGGCGCGGAACAAAACCTGCGGACGCGGTTCCCAATCATCGGGCAGCATGCCTTTGGGCGGTTCCAAGACACCTTCGTAAATCAGATTGCGGTCGACCAAGAACTTTTCGGCCTGCGTGACCTTGCCGCTCTCGACCAGCGATTTCTCGGACGTAAATACATCGTGATGGACGCCGAGCGCATCGAGATCGCCGCGTATCAAGTCCATCATCGCGGCAATCGTGATTTTGCGGAAATGCGGCAGCCATGCGGCTTCATCGGCCTTCAGCCATTTATCGCCGTCGGACGCGGCGATGGATTTGCCGACCGGCACCAGATAATCGCCCGGATAGAGACCTTCGGGAATGGTGATTGTTTCGCCGAGCGCCTCGCGGTAACGCAAATATGCCGAACGCGCCAGCACATCGACCTGCGCCCCGGCATCGTTGATGTAATATTCGCGCGTGACGTCATAGCCCGCCTTGGCCAGCAGCGACGCCAGCACATCGCCGACGACGGCGCCGCGCCCATGCCCGACATGCATCGGGCCGGTCGGATTGGCGGAAACATATTCGACATTGACCTTGATGCCTTTGCCGGTGGCGCTGGTGCCGTAGCCGATACCGGCGGCAAGAATCTCGCGAATTTCGTTCTGCCAGATTTCGGGATGCAGGCGCAGATTGATGAACCCAGGCCCGGCGATTTCAACGGCGGAAATGGCCGCATGTTTTTCCAGCAACGGCTTCAATATTTCGGCAATCGCGCGCGGCGGCTTGCCTGCGGACTTGGCCAACACCATCGCCACATTGGTGGCGAGATCGCCATGCCCCGCCTCGCGTGGCGGTTCGACCACGAAACCCGGCATCTCGCCGTTCAACGCAACCGCGCCAGCCTGCATGGCGGCCTGCACCGCTTCGGCAACCCCATCGTGAATGGTTTTGAAAATACTCATCAACTATCTCCAACTCTGCAAAAGGCAGACTTCTTTAAGGAACGCAAAAGTATCGTAGGGCTGCTTGAATGTCTGCGAGCCGAAATGGCCTTCGCCCGTCCGCACGATCAAAGTGCCGCCGAGTTTTTCGCGCAGGGCCTCGCCCTGCTTGTGCGTGCAGCCCCACGGGTCATTGTCGGAATTGAAAAAGAAAAAGTCGTTACCGTTGCTTTTGATTTTTTCCCAGTCTGGCGATTGCAGCAGCATGGCGTCGTCGTCTTTCATGCCGTCGAGGCGGATGAAGCCGGCGACAAGAATGGTGCGGTGAATGGGGCTGGAAAGTTTATCAAGAATGGAAAGCGCCAGCGGGCAACCGGCGGAATGGCCAATCAGAAGCGTTTCGGAATCGAACTGCAGATTTTGCAGCGCGAACGGCGTCCATACCGAAAGATTGGGCGTGTCGGCCTCAGGCAGTTGCGGCGCGGTGACGCGATAGCCCTGCGTTTCGAGCTCGCGTTTCAGCCAGCCGAACCAGAAATTTTCCGGATTGCCGAACGTACCGTGGAGAAGAATGGCGTTTTTCATAAATCCAAAATAGCAAGCCCTCCCTGCGGTTGCAAAGGCCAAGACAGACGAAAAACGCTTATTTAGGCTTGACTTCGAACACCGCCGTGCCGGGCGTGGCGGGAATTTCCGTCAGCCAGCCGGGAATATGCCCCGCCGCCAACTGCCCCGCCAGACTGGCGTTGGGGCGCATATGGGTGACGCCGTCTGGCGTCACGACATAATGCGGCGGCGGCCCTGCCAGATACATATCGGGGACATTGCGGCACATAACGACAAGGCCGATGCCGTCGCGGATGGCGATCTGGTGCGCCTGTTCGGGATCGGTGGCGGCGAAGAAATCCAGCGCATCGAGATTGCCGCGCACATTGGTGTGATAAGGCGCCGAAAGAACTGCATGCCGGGTGCGGAACAGCAGTTCTGGCCCCTGATCGATGAAATTGACGATGCGCGATTGCGCGCCGCCATGCGCGGCGTCATTAAGCAGCCTGTCGGTGCCGATCAGGGTGCAGGTATCATCGAAACTCTGTCCCGGGAAAAGGATGACCCCCGTGCTGAAAGAACGTCCATCCTGCAAGGCGGGCAACAGAATGGCGGGCAATGGCCCGACGATGAGGACAAGCGCGATCTCGGCCCAGAAGCGGCGGCGGCCTTGTGTGTGCGCGGAAAGCCACGCCCAGCCCTGCTCGACAAAAGCCACCAAAGGAATGACCGCGAATATCTGCGCATACATCAAAACGCGCATCTGGTAGAACAGCGCCAGCGCCGTGGCCGCCGCCAACAACAGCGCCAGCAAAGCCCAGCTCCAGCGTTTGCCGTCCTGCGCACGGCGCATGTTCTGAAAACAAACTACGAGACCGAGCAGCAGCGGCGCGACATAGAGAAAGTTTTTGTAAAACCCATACTGCGTCGCCATCGCGGCGGCTTCCTGCAGATTGCCGAAGAACAGCACGGCGAGTTTCGCATCCATCGCGCCGTAAGGCCCGTCGAACAAAGCGGGAAAATGACGCAGATAGATGCCGCCCAGAACCACAGCAACAATCCCCGACAAGGCAAAGCGCAGTTTGATATTTTCAACACGCGCGAAAGCGCATGCCGCCAGCAGCGCCAGCGCGATACCGCCCGCGAGATCGACATAGACAATGGAATAAGCCAGCATATCCTGCGTAAAAATGTCAGCAGGCGCGCGGTCGAGCGTCAGCAGCCACGCCGAGGCGATGAACAAAGTGAGGCCGAAGGAAGCGGCGGCGCGCGCGGCCTTTACGCCCTCGACCGTCACCCACAAACCGATCAGCGCGGAGATCAGCAACACCCACGGCAGGACTTCCAACGCGATTGCCATAGCCAGCGCCAGAACCACGCCCGCCGCCACCGCCCAGCCGATACGGGCAGGATGCGCGAACATGCGCGCGGCGCAGCCGACGGCCAGCATCGTCAAAATCGCTTCGAGCCCGTGATGATCGACCTGCCCCGGCGCGAATTTGAACATCAAAGGCGGCGCGAACAGAACGATGAAGGTGGTCAGCCGCGCCCAGCCCACCCCGACAAATTTCTCCGCCACCCAGCGCAGCGCCGTGAACATAATCGCCAGATAGATAACCGGCAGTAGATAAGAAGTAAGAAGCGCCGCCCCCTGCCACGTATAGTGAAAGGCGCGGAACATCATAATCAGCGCGGCCATCGGCATCTGCGCAAAGCGCGTATAGTGAATGGCCACACCTTCCGGCGGGCTCATGCGATGCTGGGTAAGATCGAACCAGCTTTGCCCCTGCAGCCAGTCAAGCGTCTGCGTCAGGTATGTGTAATCGTCGGGGTCAGGCAGATCGCCGAGCCAGACCGGATTGCGCGGCATCGCGATATAAGAAAGAACGACGAAGCACCACAGCACCAGCGGCAGCCCGTCGAAAGGATGCGCGAAAACCCGCGCCACCGATGCAAAAAAGCTGGAAATCCCGCGCCGGTTCATGGATGCCTGACTTTAAAAATCATATAATTGGGGGTCGAGGGCATGGACTTGAGCCATGCGGGCACCCTGCCGGCATAAAGCTGTCCGGCAAAACTGGCGTTGGGCGGTAAATGCACCGCACCATCCGACGTCACCACGTAAAACGGCCCTTTCCCCTGAAGATACATGTCGGGGATATAACGGCACATAACAACCACATCGACGGCGTCCTGCAGCGCAATGCGATGCGCTTCTTCAATGTCGGTCGTCGCAAAGAATGTGTGGGCATCGAGATTGCCGCCGACATTCGTATGATAAGGAGCAGCCATAATGCTATAGGACGAACGGAATATAAGCGCGGGCCCCTCATCCATCATATTGAGAACGCGGAGTTGCCGGTCGTCAAAAATCGACAGGAGAGTAAGAGGCCCCTCGATGCCGTAGGTCGAACAATCATTCCGCTTAAGCTGCGCCGGGAAAAGCAGCACCCCCTGATTGAACGTGCGGCTTTCGGCTACCAGAGGAACAAAAACCACCGGCAAAGGACCAATAACAAAAATCAGCGCGATCTCGGCCCAGAAACGCCGACGCCCTCGATAATGATGGCCAATGGCAGCCCAGGCGCATTCGACAAAAGCCGTAAGCGCGACAATGGCAAAAGCGTCGGCATAGATGATCACACGCACCTGATAGAAAGTCCCCAGCAAAATCGCGACGGCCTGCAAGGCCGTCAGCAATGCCCATGCATATCTGCCGTCTCCCCGCGTACGGCGCAGAAAATAGCCGCTCGCGGCAATTCCGATCAGAAGCGGCACAAGATAACGGACAGTTTGTGCGAGCGCATTGTGCCCGACGATCGGCGCAGCTTCTCCAAGATTGGCGAAAAACAGTTCCGCAAGCCTGCTGTCCACCGCACCATAGGGCCCCTGAAGAAGCTGGGGATAGCGCCAGAAATAAAGAAACGCGAGCAGCGCGGCTATAGCGCCGGAAAAAACCATCCGCCATCGAAGGTTATTAAAACGAGTTGCCGCCGCTGCCGCCAGCAGAGCCAGCGCGATCCCGCCGGTAAGTTCATTATAAGTGATGGAGTAAGCCAGAATGTCCGGAACAAACCAGTTCTGGGACGGTTTTTCGAGCAGCAGGAAAATAACGCTGGCCAAGAACAATCCGCCGGCAAAAGCCAGAATGGATAATCTGGCGCTCTTGCCGCGCAGCGTTGCCCATACGCCCATAAAGATGGAGATGACCGCCAGCCACGGCAATGTTTCAAGCGCAATCGCCAGCGCGAAGGCCAGCGTAACGCCCGCCAGCGCCGCCTTGCACCAATTTTCGGGCTCGCGGAACGTCTCGATGACGAGGCCCACGGCCACCAGAGTCAGGATGACCTCAAGCCCATGATGATCGACCTGCCCCGGCGCGAATTTGAACAGGAGCGCCGGCATGAAAAGAGCGATGAAACAGGAAAGACCGGCCCATGCTGGCGCGGCAAAGCGCGCGGCCAGCCGCCTCAAAACGACAAAAAGCAGCCCAAGATAAAAAAGCGGCAGCCCATAGGAAGCAGCCAGCGCCGCATCGCGCCACGCACAGGACGACAGAGAGTGAATGAGCAGGATAAGTCCTGCTATCGGTACTTGTACAAAGCGCGTGTAGGGGATAACAACGCCCCCGCTGCCATCGATACTGCCGTTCATGCGGTGCTGGAAAGTGTCGAACCATCCCTGCCCACCGATCCAGTCGAGAGTCTGAGTCAGATATGTGTAATCGTCAGGGTCCGGCAGATCGCCATGCCATGTCGGATTGCCGGGCGCGACGGCATAGGCAAAAACAATATAACCCCACACGACAAGAGCGAGGCCAGAAAAAGGTACAGTAAAGATCTTCTGAAGATAGCTGGACAAGCCGACCGCTCGGCGGTGAAAGAACACTTTCATTTCGGCTGCATGCACAGGACAGCAAGATTATCCTGCTGCCTATCGGTCAAAGGCTGGCCGTTGAAGGAAACCTTGTCGCCTTCGACGGTGAGGGTTCCGATATTGGCCTCCGTCCCCGCGCCAAGCTGATTATAGGGATAGGTCGAGGTATCGAGATTGATCGCCTTGGCGAGGTTGATCGTCAGCAGAATGGTGATCTTCGCGGGCAGTTTCATCTGCGGCTGGCCGGGCAGATCGGCGGGCGCTACGGCATGACCTTCAACATCGACGCCGGGTTGATAAGCGACATCGGCATCAGGAGTGTGCCTGACCAAGGCCTGACATAATTTGGAATCCGGTTTCGGCGCATCGGCGGCATGCGCCATGCCGGCAGTTATGCAGAACAAGAGTGCCGTCATTCCCACGCAGGCGGGAATCCAGGGCCGTAAAAACGAACGCCCGCCCTGTTGGCTCTGGATTCCCGCCTGCGCGG
>JARLJC010000166.1 GCA_031291435.1 Alphaproteobacteria bacterium
GCCCGAGAAACAGCGTTTCGTTCAGCAGTTCATCTCGCATGCGGCCGTTGAAGCTTTCGCAAAAGCCGTTCTGCATTGGCTTTCCCGGCGCGATGAAAAGCCAGGCGTTCTGATGCTCCTGCGCCCACGACACACATTTGTTGCTCGACGTCATAAGCTGTCCCTACGTCTCCGTCGCCGATCGAAACAAAATGGTTATCGCAGCCTTCAAAAGGCTTCAGATCGCATTGACCTGCCCCCGAACTTTCATCCAGTGATAATTAGAGTCTCAGCGGATTCTACGCCGTCAGGCGCGGTGTGAGCAACATGCGATCGGCGGAGCTGGTCGGGGTTGCGCAGCCGATCGCATGTTGCGGGGAGATTGGCGGCATAGGCGGCCGGAGTCTGGTAGGCGAGCGCCGAATGCGGACGCTTGTGGTTGAAGTCGTTGACCCAGATTGAGATCTTCGCCCGGGCGTGATCGAGCCCGAGAAACAGCGTTTCGTTCAGCAGTTCATCTCGCATGCGGCCGTTGAAGCTTTCGCAAAAGCCGTTCTGCATTGGCTTTCCCGGCGCGATGAAATGCCAGGCGATCTGATGCTCCTGCGCCCACGACAGCATGGCGTTCGAGGTAAACTCGGTCCCGTTGTCTGAGACGATCATGCCGGGCTTGCCGCGCCGCTTGATCACCGCCGTCAGCTCGCGCGCCACGCGGCGGCCCGAAATCGACGTGTCGGGGATCGCCGCCAGACATTCGCGCGTGACGTCATCGACGACATTCAGAATACGAAACCGCCGGCCGCTGGCGAACTGGTCATGGACAAAATCAAGCGACCAGCGCGCATTGGCCTTCGCCTCGACCAGGATCGGCGCGCGTGTGCCGACGGCGCGCCGCCGCGCCCGGCGTTTGCGCACGGTGAGGCCTTCCTCGCGATAAAGCCGATAGATGCGGTTGATGCCGGACGGCTCGCCGCTCCGCCGCAACAGGATGAAAAGCCGCCGGTAGCCAAAGCGCTTGCGTTCGTTGGCGAGTTCGCGGATTTGCTCGCGCAGCCCGGCGTCCGGGACGCGGCGGGACTGGTAGCGGATCATGGTGCGATCCGCATCGACAAGAGAGCAGGCCCGCCGTTCCGACAAGCCCATCACGGCCCGCAGATGCGCGACGCCCTCGCGCTTGGCGGCGGGCCCTACCATTTTTTTGCCAGAAGCTCGCGAAGGGCGGACGCGTCGAGCATGGCTTCGGCCAGCAGCTTCTTCAGCTTGCCATTCTCGTCTTCGAGTTGCTTCAAGCGTTTGGCTTCCGAAACGTCCATGCCGCCGTATTTCGACTTCCAATTGTACAACGTCGCTTCCGAAACGCCGTGCTTGCGAGCCAGATCGGCGGTCTTGGCGCCGGCCTCATGCTCCTTCAGAACGCCGATAATCTGCTCTTCCGTAAAACGTGCGCGCTTCATTTGTCCGTCCCTCAATGGGCCGGACTCTAATCGCTCGTGGAGGAATTTTGCAGTGGCAGGTCAGTCCTAAATCAAAGATTGCGCATCGATTTGCTCGGCGACTTCGTTGCAGATACCCACCGTGAACGCCGGGCGCGGCTGGTCTTGCTTTGGTTTGCGATGGCCACTGGCGCAATCCTTGTGCTCAGCCGGTATTGGTGGGCACAGCCACAAAATGGCGGACCGCCGCCGCGTCTGGAAATGGAGCTTTTAATTTGTGCGACCCCTATGATCGCGGCGATCATGGGCTGGCTTGGTCAAAATTTGCGCATCTGGTCATGGAGCTTCACAGCCGCTGGCATCTTCGGGGCTTATTATGCCGTTGCCCGGGTCTTAGAAGATGACGGCACAGCTTGGACGCGGGCGTTTTATCAAGAAACCATGCTGCGTGTTCATCTGCCTTTGGCCGCCTTCGGCATCGCGGCACTCTTAAATATCGGTCTAATTTCGCTATTAGAAAGCAAAGCTCCGAATTGGAGTCGACTGAAATTTGCCTTGTTCCTTATTCCACTTTGGGTGTTCGCTGTGTTATTGTCGCTTTGAATGTTATTCATTTCGCCTGTCGATAACTAGTAGTTATAACTAACGGCGCGTCGGTAGCCGACCGCAGACGCCGTCGGAAACGACCGCTTCGAGCCGAACGCGGACGCCGCCGCGTCTCTCAAAACCCCGCCGACTTTAGCCCAAAAACCGACGAGCATAATTGTTGATTTATGCACGCCTGGACGACCGGGTTCGGCTCGAAGCTGACCCTCGTGAACGGTTTGCGAAGGCCTCGTCTTGACTCAATGCGGAAATTTGCACCGCCACGTTGAAGCCCCGGTCGCTGCGCCTCGGGCGAAAAGCGTTTGCAGAACAGATCAATTAATTTTGGATATTGAACTTGTAGATCGACAAGTTGTCACCTCCGGTGACAGCGGCGGCGCGATGGCCATCAGGCGATATGCGAATTTCCCCATTGATCTCGCCGATAGCCCGCACTCGGCTAAGCGCATGGCCTGACGCGACGTCCCATACCGTCAAGAGCTTTCCGGTCGTTGGACGAGCCACACTCAACAGCCACGGTTTGGTGGGATGGAACGCGAGTGGCGGTAGAGCGATCTGTCCTTCTTCCGGAGCCGGAGTTCCACCAAATTCAGGAGAGGGCCCAATTGCTGCGAGATCGTGGCTCTCGTAAAATCGATTTAGTGGCCCCAAAGCCAACGCCGGTACACCATCCATAAAAAAGGGGCTTTGGCGAATTACGACAACGCGATCTGAGCTTGGTGAATACTCACAAGAAGCGATATATTCCGCTATACTCATCGGTAGTTGACCTTGCGGAGGAAAAGCCATCGAGCGAACACTTGGCTCGTCGGTGCGCGCCTCGAAATCAAAGACAAAACAAGTCGCTGGCGTAAGGATGACGCCGCGATCTTCATGACCCACTATCTTGTGCGTGAAGATCCGTTCCGCGCCCCGATAAGCGACAGAGCTATAATACAAGTGCCCCATATGTCGTTGGAAAATCCCTCCGTCCCATAAATCTCGAACGTCGCCCCGATTCGGTCTTGTGAGAGCCGGCTTCAGAACTCCAGTCCCGAGGTCGAAGCGATATAAAACGATGTTGGCAGTGTCTCCCGAACCCTGATTGTAGTTTTCAAGTAAGAGCGCCGAGCCGTCTTCGAAAAATGCAGATCGCTTAAATCTAATATAGGCGCCATCAGGTTGCGGATCTTGCACGTCGACTGAATTGATGATTTCGAAATTGTCCGCCTTCAAGATTGTCAATTTCGTTGCGGAATTGATTGCCAGGAATTGTCCGTTCGAGCTCCATGCTATCGATTCAATTCGCTGCATATTCGACTCAAAGTCTGCCGAAACATTTCCCGACTCAAGACTGGTGATACGAATTCTGCCTGCCGCGTGTGTGTATGCGATGCGCCCCGACTCGGGACTCCATGCAAAAGTCCCTATGCCATCCGGCTCGTTGCACAAATTCTTTTCATAGGCCACTAGCAGCGGGTTACCGCTCAAGTGGTCTATTAGCTCGTCCCTTGAAAAGCGAACGGTGTCAATTACTCTCTTTAACGTACCTGCGGGCGACATATCTAGTATAAACACAGGAATAGTTACAACAATTGCAAAAATATGCCAGTTTATTAACCATAAACTTATCGCTAACGTTGATGTTATCAGCAAAAATATTATTGCAAGACCGCCAAAATCAGACACGACGCTAGCGACAACTGAAAACTCACTGGCGCCGCTATCGTTAAAAAGGAGCGCGATCATTAGCCAGCCGAATACAGTAAACAGCGCGCGCATCCAGCCGACGCCCAATATCAAACAAAGCATCAAGCCAATCGTGTATCGGGCCGTTCGTCCGAGCGATCGCTTGCTATGAGCATCTTCAGCCATCAATTTCATCCTAAGGAAATTCACTTTGCGCGGAAAATCACTCTTTGGCCAAATATGGCAAATCCAAGTTTTGAGCGTTTCGCGGACCGGGTTTTCAGACCCTGCGGACGCCACGCATGGGCAACTTTACACGACAAACGATTGAGAGCGCTCCCGCGGCTAGTTGGCGTAAACGTCTCCTACTGTCGCGCCAAGCCGCCATTGCCGACAGCGACTGCCGCGTTCCGCAATCCGCCGTTCAGCGACGTAGACGAGAGGCGATTCCGATAAGGCCGAATATGAAAACCTTCCGATTTTGAGCCCGAAAACAGCTGTGCAGATTTTTGTTGATTTTTGCACATTCGCGCCGCTTTTCACGGCGCACGCTCGAGCAGACGATCCGCGTCTTGCCGATCCCATCCGTGGCCGGATGGGTTCTTCCCCCGATCTAAACGGCATCGCCTAGGTACAGTACGTACAACGAAGATATATTAGCTTTAGCTTCGGGGTCAATTTATTATAATCTCGTAATAGATCCATCGCCATAGAACGAAAAGGGAGGCTGCCGATGAAGAATTATTTGCAAGTTCTGAGTATTATATGGACCATTTCGGCAGTTGGCGCTGCCCCAGCCTTTGCTATGGCGCGGCCCCCTGGGGGTGGCGGCGGCGGCGGGGCCCCGGCGACAGAAATAGGCGCGGGCGTACTCGGAACTATTTTAGCCGGCAGCTTGGCTTTGTACATTCGCAGGCGCAATCGGAACTGAACCAATTTCACCACATTGCGAATCCGCTCGGGGTAGGGAGATTTCCTGTTTCGCGGGTTTTCTCCCTTCTTCAGTGTAAATTTTGCGGCAAGCCCTTGGCTGAATACCAGAGCAGAGCGGCCACAGCCACGCTGCCTCTGAATAGAGATGCGCTCGAAGTCGCATAAGCCCCATTACGTCAAATTGCACCCGCTGACGTGGCGTCTCTCAAAACGTCTCGATTTTGAGTCCGAAACCCGCTGTGCAGATTCGTTGATTTTTGCTCGCGGGAACGACCGCGTTCGGCCCCAAAGCGGTCATCTAAAAGACAACTGCCTAAACGACGAGCCTGCTATAATCGCCCGGCCCCTGTCGCTGGCGGACGCGCCAAAACATTGTCCTCCACCGCCTCGGCGTTGGCGTTGACCAGCCGCGAGGCCGTGGCGAGGAGAAGCTTGACACTTGAGATTTGTAAATTGTAACGTTACATAATACATTATGTTGGAAGTCGATGATAAAAAACATCAGACACCGGGGTCTCAAATGGCTTTACGAGGACGACGACAGGCGCGGGCTACCGGTTGATATGGTGGGGCGCATCCGGACCATTTTAGCTGCGCTCGATGATGCCCGTGTTTCCGACGATATGAGCAGGCCAGGTTTCAGGCTTCACGCCCTCAAGGGCGATGTGAAAGGCTTTTGGGCGGTAACGGTTCGCGCCAACTGGCGGATTATTTTCCGCTTTGAAGATGGCGACGCGCTCGACGTCGATTTTATTGATTACCACTGACAAGGGGGGACGACCCATGCCGATGAAGAATCCGCCCCATCCGGGCTTAGGGCTGAAGGATGACTTTGACGAGCTTGGCCTCAGCGTGGCGAAAGCCGCCGAAGGGCTTGGCGTCACCCGTCAGCAGCTCTACCGCGTGATGCGCGGCCAAAGCGCCATTACGCCGGATATGGCTATCCGTCTGGAAAAAGGGATAGGCGGCAGCGCCGACCATTGGCTACGGATGCAGATGGCCTATGACCTAGTGCAGGCCCGCGCCCGCGAAATCACTGTGACCATGAAGCGCCAGTCGGCCTAGCGCGACAATTGCGGGTATTTTTGCGGGTATCTTGGCCTATGCCGGATAGAAAACCCCAGCGTTTGCAGGGGTTACATGGCGGAACGCGGTTCCTCCCCGGGCCGCATTGAAAAAAGCCCGGTTTTCAGGGCTTTGCGCGGCGTCAATCGCCGCCTGCGCTTCGGCCTTGGCGTCGGCGATGATCTATTGCACTTCGGCGCGGCTGATCTTGTCGCTCGGCTAGGGCGTAAAGTGAAGTTAAGTCTAAGGTAAAATCTAACAAATTGTTAGCTTTGCCGACGTTTTCATAAATGCTAATGTAACGAAGCGCAATTTGATACGTCCAACTTAACTCACTTTCCAACCACTCACCCCATTTACCATGTTTTCAGTTAGCCATTACTTCAAAAATGTGGCAATAACTCGCCGTCTAGCGGTTGATCTACTGGCTGAATGTCCATCTCAATTCAGCGCCTTTCCCTCCGAACCGGGAAAACCACGGGCCTTCTGTTCGTCTTCGGCCTCAAGCTTGGAAATGCCCTTTTTCAGGGCCTTGGCGTTTCTGGCCGCCGCCTTGACGTCCTCATCGCCGGCCTGGACAGTCTCGCCGGATTCCCCCGCCGCCGCCTCATGTTCCTGGACGGCGTGGTCGAAAAGGTCGCCGTCAGTGGCGATCGAGCGCATCATGTCGTAGATGGCGGCGTCGTCTTCGTCGGCCGGCACCCATCCCGCGTCGAAATCATTTTAATATCGTCCAAGCCCTTTTTAAGTTTGAAAACTTCTGCGGCTTGCGCGAGCGCCGAAACGCGATCCTCGCTATAGTCTTGGCTCATGGGCCATAACGATAGCGGGGTTTTGATGATCAAAATCCGTTTGGGCTCGTCATCGAGTTCGATTTCGACGAAGGCCAGCTCCGAGTCTGCGTGATTAAACATCCCTGCCCCCTGCTTTTTGCATAGCAAAGCAGGGGATGGGCCAGCGAGTCAATTGGGCGGACAGGGCCGCCGCGCTCGTCTCCTACGCCAGGCAATCGGAAGACCCTACGCTTGAGAAATACGCCACGCGGATTCGGGCGCGAGCAATAAGTCGAGCCGGGCAGTTGCTTAAACAGTTCGACGGTAAGGGACGCAATCAATACTCGGAGGATGGTGGGGGAACCCCTACCAAGCTCTCTCAACGCGAAGCCCCGCGATCTGCCGGCATGTCGAAAGACCAGCAAGTTACCGCCGTCGCCGTCGCCAATGTTCCGCCCGAGACATTCGACGCGGCGGTTGAAAACGGCCGACTCCATGGATGAACCAGCACGGCCCGCATAGCCCGGCTCAAAGCAAAAAAACCCCCGCCAAGCGAGCGGGGGGAAAGGTTTCGGGATAAGGCGCTAAGCTTAACCGTAGGTCAAGCATTTCAGCGCAACCCTGTCTGCGTAGCCCGGCATCCGATAAGCCAAAAAAAACCCGCCAAGCAAAGCCGGGCGGGCGGAATTAAATCCCTAGGAGACGTTCATAAGGCGCTAAAAGCGAAGACAAAGCTTCCACTTTATTTATTTTCTTTATTGCAGAGCCGCGCCAGATCAATTCCGTTCGCCGAGCATTTCAGCCGCCGCCCAATGCAGCCAAGCGGTTTTGGCCTGCCTTTCCAAATACCTCGCGATGCTTAAATCGCGCGCCTGAATTTTATAACGTTTGCGACGTCAGGAGCCTGTGGATTGGGTCAAATAACCACCACCGTCGCGCGGATCACGTCCCGAACGAACTTGACGACGTGCAGCATTCCAAGGCACGCCACAGTCACAAGCCATGCGCAAACGTACCAAACGAGGACCAGGAATTTCCAGACCACAATCAGAGTCACGATGAAGACCAGGAATTGCACGGTGATTCCTCTTTCCGAAGCTTCGCTCTGATCGACCAGTTTTTAGCGCGCCGGCCCTGGGAAAAAGGGTGAAACCCCAGGGCCGGCGTCGTTGGTTTTTCGCGGTGGGCAAAACACCTCGCCGGCGCAAAACCGGAACAACCAACGGATTGTGGAACCGAAGACCCAAACGTCTCCTGAAATTTCTGCCTTTCGCGCTACACGAAAATCGATTTTAACGAAATATCAGCGCACTAGGCGCAGCGCCTTGCTCATATCAACGCCGGTGTCCGATTGGCTGACGTACGAACAGGCGGCAAAGCAGCTCGGCGCCAGCGCCGAAGCAGTGCGCCAGCGCGCTATTCGCGGCAGGTGGCAACGATCCAAGGCTTTATCTTGGCTTTTAATCGGGTTGGGATTGATGTGCGCCTTCAAGATGGTTGTTGCTTAAAGCCGATAGTTGAGGGCTGCCAAAATGGTCCGGATGAGCTTCGCTGGCTCGAACGGCTTGATTAAAAAATGGTAGCAGCCTTGGACCGCCATCTCTTCGGCTGCTTTAGGACTGCTGTCGCCGGTGCAAATGATGACCGGCATCTGAAACCCTTTTGCGGTCATTTCACGCATCAGGTCGATGGCCGATAGCTCTGAAAGCCGCAAATCGCTGATGACGCAGCCGGTGGCGGATGGTTCGACGCTTTCAAGGAAATCGCGAGCGGTGGCGAAGGTGCGAACCGTCAGCCCTTCGCCTTCCAGGAATAACGTAAGCGCTTTCCTTTGAACGGCGTCATCTTCAATCACAAAAATCGTGGAATGAGCCATGGGATTTCCAAAGAAAAGGTTGAAATTTAGCAATACCTGAACCTGTAAAGCCTGAATTGATGCCTAGAAATAGGGCATGAGGCTATGTCCACACTCTGCCCCAAAAAAACCTATTCAACATCAAAGCTTTATCTCGCTTTGCCTCGGCGATAAGCGCCTTATGCCGGATCTTCCTGCTAACTCCTCGCCTAGCTCGTTCGCTTGGCGGGTTTTTTTGGCTTATCGGATGCGCTGGCGGCGCTTGCCATCTTCCCCCACCGTTGCACCAAAGATGACGGTGAGGGAGACGACAAGGCGCACGATGCGCGGCGGGCGCCCTATCCAAATAAGAATGGGTTGCGGGCCGGCCTTTGACGATCTCGCTCGTTAATTTTTTGCTTTGAGCCGGGCTAGGCGGGCCGCTCCTCCCGGCAGCGGCCCGCCGCTCGGCCGGCGCGTTCGGCTCGCGCAGGCCAAAGGCGATTCACTGCGTGTCGCCTCAACCGTCCTACCGCGCGGGTCACGGCCGAGCAATTATGACGTTCGGCGGAGCGACGCCGGAAAGGCTGGCGGGGCGGGCCGCGAAGGCGTCGCCCGTCCCGCGCCGTCCGCCCGCCAGGCGAGAGCGACCTTCGCCGGGGAACCGGCGTTCTAGGGGCGTGAAAGGTTTCGCCCCTAGTTCGCAAATTCAAACGGCTCGCCGACCGAATAATAAAGGCCAGGTCCGGCGCCATGACTGGCCGGCGCTATTCCAGGCGTTTGCGCGATGATTTGGACGATTTCGGTTGGGTTGAGCGAGGAACGCGTTTCGGCGCTCGCGCAAGCTGCAGAAATTTTCAAACTTAAAAAGGGCTTGGACGATATTAAAATGATTTCGACGCGGGATGCTGCCGCCTGAATCAATCGGGCTCCTGCCAAAGGGCGTAAATCGTCGCGATCAGGTCTGTTGAGACGCTGTCGGCAAGCTGGCCGTTTCCCATGCCGTAAACCTCGACTCCGGCGTCCATGAGACGGCAGGCGGCCTTAATCGCCAGTTCCGGGGTTTGGAAACGCTCAACGATGTCATTTTCGCCCCGGTGGTATTGAATATGCCAATCCCTGGTCTCGGCGTACATCGTTATAAAATCCGTTACAAATCAGAAGGAGGCGTCGTGCAGTATTGATAGCGTCCAGAGCGAATGGCTAGCGTCGGAATATACTCATTTGCCAATCCATGACGGTTCTGACAATCTCGCTTACTGCAAAGCATCAGCTTAATACCATTCCTGGCGCCGCCATTGATCGGGATTTGGCCACGATCCTCTATCGAAATCCGTTTTCAATTCAGCGGTTTGCTTGTCCAGCCGGCGAGAATGGCGCGTCTGACGAGTTCAGGAAGTGAGTCAGCGCCCATCGTCCTCATCACCGAGAGCACCATGAAGGCGACCTTCTGCGGTTCGAGCTTGAGATGAGTTGCGATACATTCGGTTGGCTGGCCACGAAGGACGCCATCCAGAACCTCTCTCTCTTGGCCTGTGATCATCTCCAGCTTCTGACATAGCTCGGAGGTCCATTTCGCATAAGATTCAGGCTCGTCTTGATGCTTGAGGGCGACAAGAACGGCCTCGACGAGGCGCCGCGGTTCGAATGGTTTGATTAAATAATCGTGGCAGCCGTGGTTTGTCGCTTCGGCGGCGACGTTAAGACTGCTGTCGCCAGAGCAAATGATGACCGGGATGCAGAAGCCTTTTGAGGCCATTTCGCGCATCAGGTCGATGGCGGACATGTTATCCAGCCACAAATCGCTGATAAGGCAGCCGTTTGCGGTTGGTTCGACGTTTTCAAGGAAATTGCGCGCGGAGGCGAACGCGCGAACTGGCAGTCCCTCGTATTCGAGGAAGGACGTAAGCGCTTTTCTTTGAAGGCAGTCATCTTCAACCACAAAGACCGTGGGATGAGCCATAAGAGCCTTTCATGGTTAAAGGGAAACCAAATCCAGCAAGCGCAGAAAAACAGAAACCCTGCATTGATGTTGATCAAACACGAGGTTAGCTGCTTTCGACAGCCGCCTTGTGCGCTCCGTCGCGATCAGCGCGGCGGGAGTTTTTTGTGCCGGCCGGGCTGACATTGCGACAATTCTGGCGAGATTTTACCTCGATCCTATCGAAAAGCCGTTTTCAATCTCCGGGGATCTACGCGCCGCGCTACCGAATTTGATTGGGCAAGAATGGCGTAGGCATAGAGGTGGACGATGAGCGCGGGCATAAGCTTGTCACTTTCGGACATGTTGTTGCAAACGATGTTCGGAGAATTCGCCAAATATCAGGTGCTGCCGCTCGACGCTTCGGTGGCGACGCGCCTCGTCGCCCCCCGCCCGAACCTCAGCGCCGGCCGCAAGGTCTTCACTTATACCGGAACGCCGATCGCCGGCATTCCGACCAGTGCGGCGGCGAGCCTGCTCAACACCTCCTACACGATCACGGCGGAAATCGACGTGCCGGAAGGCGGCGTCGAGGGCATGGTCGTGACTCAGGGCGGCCGGTTCGGCGGCTACGGACTCTATCTCCTGAAGGGTAAGCCGGTGTTCACCTGGAACCTGCTCGACCTCAAGCGGGTCAAGTGGGAGGGGGCGGAAGCGCTGACGCCGGGTAAGCACACGATCGTCTACGACTTCAAATATGACGGGCTCGGCTTCGGGACCCTCGCTTTCAACAATATCAGCGGCATCGGACGCAGCGGAACCGGCGTGCTCAAGGTGGACGGCAAGGTCGTCTCGACGCAGACGATGGAGAAGACAATTCCCCTGCCTCTGCCATGGGACGAAAGCTGCATGCGACCGTCGCGTTCATCGTCCGCCAGGACCCTGCTCCTGTCTGAAGCGAGATTGCTAACCCCACGCTTCAGACAGTTCGCCGCTCACCCGTTAACCGGCGCGCTCCCGAAACGCCTTGAACGCCTGCCGCAAAATACGCGAGCGGTTTCTGTGGCCAATTTTCGTTGTTAGCAATTCACCGTAAAGGTCTGCTTCGAGCCGTTCTGCGACATAGACGAGATGCGATTCCGATAAGGCCGATTATGGAACCAGTGGCGAGAGGCGCCTTGGTTTGGGTGGCCTTGGCGCGGCGCTCGAAATGGTCAGGACCGAGGCTTGGTAGCAAGTCCCGCCCTTGCGCATTTGGTGTGCGGCGGTCAGGATCGCTGCGGCGACGGCGCCGATGGCTTCTTGGCCCCCCGCCGCGATAAGGCCGAATATAGAACCGCGAGCGCGCGGCGGCCAAAAAACGTATTCCCTAAGTGTCCGTCCGAAAAGAAGTTGAATCACATGAGTCGGATGTGATTCATGGAAAGCAGCCTGATTCGGGAGGGGCTGCCGATGTGGACGAGCGAGAACCGCGCGCAATACGACCGCTCAAAGTTGCGTTATCCCA
>JARLJC010000167.1 GCA_031291435.1 Alphaproteobacteria bacterium
ATCCGGTGCGTCGATGCGATCAGCGTTGTGCGATCCTGGTCCACGAAGCCGCGCAAAATGGCACGCCCGGCTTCCATGAGTTCGGCGGCGATGACGATGTCGACATCGCCCGGCATGGGTGAGAGCGCCAATATGGGCGGGCGGGCGGTTTGCGGGAACAATTCTATGTAATAGATCGTGGCACCGGTGCGCTGCGCGACGCCCGGCACCGATGTGCCTTGCGCGACATAGTTTTCCCGGGTGGCCATATCAATAATCCAGTCGGTCAGGACGCCGCCGCCCTGTCCACCCAATGCCATGATCGCGATCGTAATGCGCCTTCGCGATGGATTGTTCATTTCGCTCATTTTCGCCCACTCAAAAGGCGCGGCGGGCCAGCGCCCGATCCGCGCGGCCCTGAAGAAATCCAATCAGAAAGGCGCGAATGACGCTACCTATGCGATCGATGCGGGTCGGGTTGGTCACAATCTGCGCGCGATAGAATGAGGGACAGAGCACCGCCGCATGGCTGATCTCTCCGCACAGTCCGCATCCGACACAGCTATTGTCGACATGGGCGACGGGATCCGTGCGCAGCGGATCCATGCTCGGCTTCACCGACAGCGAGGGGCAGCCCGACAGCCGGATGCAGCTATGATCTCCGGTGCAGGTATCGGGATCGATACCAAATCGCTCGTGAACGATACGTTTGCCCGCCTTGATCGCTTTGCTGATCTGCGGCCGGATGCGGCGTTGCTTGTTCAGCATGCATTCCGACTGCGCGATAATGACTTTGGGACCTTTTGTGCGGGTGGTGAGCGCCGCTTTCAAGGTATCGCGCATCCTGGGAACGTCATAGGTGCGCGTCAACGGCCTGATCCAATTGATCCCCACGCCGCGCAGGGCTTTTTCGATCGGATTCTTGGTGCTGCGGAATTGATTGTCTGCCGCGGACGACAAGAGATCCTGCCCGCCGGTGGCGGCCGAATAGCCATTATCGACGACAATCACGACATTGTCGTCCTGGTTGAACACGGCATTGCCGAAACCGGATGTCAGGCCATTGTGCCAGAAGCCACCATCGCCCATCACCGCAATCGCGCGTTTCCCGCCAGGCGCCGGCTTAAAGGCGGACGCTCCCGCAGAGCTGAGCCCATAGCCCATCGTGGTATTTCCGATGTTGAAGGGGGGCAAGATCGAGAAGAGGTTGCAGCCGATGTCGGAGGAGACATGAAATGCGCCCAACTCCCGCTGCACCATTTTCATCGCCGTGAAGATCGGTCGCTCCGGGCATCCCGTGCAAAAACCCGGGGGTCGCTGAGGCACTTCCATGCTTAACTGCGCATCTTCGCCCTCTCTCCTTGGGGCGCCGAGGATGGGCGTTTCAGGAGAAAATTCCTTCATGAATTTTTCTATTCCGCTTCGCAGAACCGCCCCGGTATATTCGCCGGCACGCGGCAATACGGCCTTGCCGACTATCCGCGTCCTGCCATCCGCC
>JARLJC010000168.1 GCA_031291435.1 Alphaproteobacteria bacterium
ACCGCCCCGGCGGCTATGCCGACCAGCGAGGAAATCCCGGCCAGCAACAGGCCGAACAACACGGAAATGCGAAACCCATAGATCAGCCGCGCCACCACATCGCGGCCCTGATCGTCGGTGCCGAGCCAGTTCCACTCGATATCGGCGCAGTTTTGCGCCGGGCCGCCGTCAAAGGTCTTGCCATGCGCGCATTGCGCCTGGGTGAGCATCCAGGTCGGCGGCGAAGGGGCGGGAATCGGCAGGTTCAGATTGCGGGTATTGTCGGCGTAGCGGATCGGCGGCCAAAGAATCCAGCCATTCGCCTCGATTTCCTTGAAAATCACCGGGTCGCGATAATCGGTTTCGGCCAGAAAGCCGCCGAATTTTTCCTCCGGATAGGCTTTTAGCACAGGGCTGAGCAACTCGCCCTTGTAGGAGATCAGAATCGGCTTGTCGTTGGCAATCAGTTCTGCGCCGAGCGAGGCCACAAAGCTGAACAGAAAGATCCACAGGGCGTAATGGCCGCGCTTGTTGCGACGGAAAGCGGCCAGCCGGCGGGCGCTGATCGGCGAGAGTTTCGGGAAGATCCGCATCAGACGTCCCGCGTTTCGAAATCGATGCGCGGATCGATCCAGGCATACATCAGATCCGACAGCAGGTTCACCAGCAGGCCGAGCAGAGCGAAAATATACAGATTGGCGAAGACCACCGGATAATCGCGGTTGATCGTCGATTCGAACGACAGCAGGCCCAGCCCGTCCAGCGAGAAAATCGTCTCGATCAGCAGCGCCCCGGTGAAAAAAGCCGAGATGAACGCGCCGGGGAAACCGGCGATGACGATCAGCATGGCGTTGCGGAACACATGGCCGTAAAGCACCCGCCGCTCGCTCAGCCCCTTCATCCGCGCGGTGATGACATATTGCTTGCGGATTTCGTCGATGAAGGCGTTCTTGGTCAAAAAGGTGGTGGTGGCGAAGGAGCCGAGCGCCAGCGCCGTGACCGGCAGCACGATATGCCAGAGATAATCCTTGACCTTGCCGAACCAGCTGAGCGTGGCGAAATCATCCGAGGTCAGGCCGCGCAGCGGAAAAACCTGCCAGAACGAGCCGCCGGCGAACAGGACGATCAGCAGGATGGCGAACAGAAAACTCGGGATGGCGTAGCCGATGATGATGACCGCCGAGGTCCAGATATCGAAAGCCTCACCTTCGTGTTTTGCCTTGGCGATGCCGAGCGGAATCGAAATGGCGTAAGACAAGAAGGTCATCCACAGACCGAGCGAGATCGAAACCGGCAATTTCTCGCGGATCAAGCTCAGCACCGGGGCGTCGCGAAAATAGGAATTGCCGAAGTCGAACACGGCATAACGCCGGATCATCAGCCAAAAACGTTCGAGCGGTGGCTTGTCGAAGCCGAACTGTTTTTCAAGCTCGGCGATGAATTTCGGGTCGAGCCCCTGCGCGCCGCGATAGCGCGACGACAGGTCCGAGGCCGCGCCGGCCCGCGCCATGGCCGCGTCCCCGGCGCCGCCGAAGCGCGAGGTCGCGCCGGAGTCCTGACCCTGAATTTGCGCCAGCACGCGCTCGACCGGGCCACCCGGCGCGAATTGCACGATGACGAAAGACAGGGCCAGAATCCCGAACAAAGTCGGGATCATCAGCAGGATGCGCCGCGCGATATAGGCGAGCATGTCAGGATTTGGCTTTCACGGCGGCGGCTTTTTCGGCGTCCCACCACCAGATCGAGCCTATGCCGAGATCGATTTTCGGCAAGGGCTCGGGATGGTCGAAAAAGTTCCAGGCGGCGATGCGGCGCGTCGCCGGATACCAGTTGGGAATCCAGTAGCGGCCAGCGCGCAGCACGCGGTCCAGCGCGCGGCCGACAACCATCAGATCGGCCTTGCTCTGGGCGTTGAGCGCCTTGTCGACCAGCGCATCGACGGCCGGCGAATCGATTCCGGCGAGATTGAGCCCGCCCTGCATCTGGCCGGATTTGGAGTTGAAATAGGCGAAGAGTTCGTCGCCGGGGATGCCGCCGATCATTTTGCGGTCGGTGATCATGTCGAAATCGAACGATTCGGTGCGCTGCTTGTATTGCGCCGCATCGACCACGCGCAGGCGCGGCTCGATGCCGAGCAGCCGCATGTTCTTGAACATCGGCTGGACCACCTTGTCGAAAGCGTTGGAAAATTCCAGCACTTCGAAGGTGAAGGGCGTTCCGTCCGGCAGCAGCAATTTCGCGCCGTCGCGCTTGCAGCCCGCCGCCTGCAAGAGTTGATTGGCGCGCAGCAGCAGGGCGCGATCCTGGCCCGAGCCATCCGACACCGGCGGCGAGAAAGGCTCGCCAAACACGTCGGGCGGCAACTGCGCGCGAAAAGGTTCGAGCAAGGCCAGTTCTTCCGGCGAAGGCAGCCCCGACGCCCGCATCGGGGTATTTTCGAAATAGCTGACGGTGCGCTTATAGGCGCCATAAAACAGGTTGCGATTGGACCATTCGAAATCGAGGCAATAATTCAGCGCCTCGCGGATGCGCGGATCTTTAAACACCGGACGGCGGGTGTTGAAGAAAAAGCCCTGAAAACCGGGGCTGCGCAGGTCGGGAAACTCCGTCTTGACGACGCGCCCGTCGCGCACGGCGGGGAAATCATAGCCGGTCGCCCATTCCGAGGCCGTCGAGCTCTCGTGCAGGTTGACGACGCCGGATTTGAAGGCCTCAAAACCCACGGCGCGCTCGCCGAAATAATCATAGCGAATCACGTCGAAATTATTCTGGCCGATGTTGACCGGCAGGTCCTTGCCCCAATAATCCGCGACGCGCTGGTAGGAAATATAGCGCCCCTGCTCAAATGGCCCGATCTTGTAGGCGCCCGAGCCGAGCGGCGGCTTCATGCCGGCATGGTCGAAAGGCTCGGCGGCGTAATAGGCGGCGGAAAAGATTGGTTGGCCCGCAACGTTGAGGATGGCGTCGCGGCCATGCCCGTCGCGCAAGGTGACGATAACCACGCCATCGCCTTCCGCCTCGGCCTTGTCGAGATCGCGCAGGGTCTGGCGGATCATCGGATGCGCCTTGTCGCGCAAGATATTCAGCGAGAAGACCACGTCCTTGGCGGTCAGCGGCGAGCCATCGTGAAAGCGCGCCTCGCGGCGCAAGTGGAAGCGATAGACCTTTTTGTCGGATGAGACTTCGACCGATTCGGCGACGAGGCCATAGATCGCATTATCTTCATCGAGGCTGCCGGCCATCATCGTGTCGAAGATCATGCCGAGGCCGGTGGCCGGATTGCCACTGAGGATGAAACCATTCAGCGAATCAAACGAGGTGGCGACCGCCTCCTGCGCCAGAAGTCCGCCCTTGGGCGCGTCGGGCCGGACATAGGGAAAATGCTTGAACCCGGCCGGCAAGGCCAGATCGCCGAAGGAGGACAGGCCGTGCGTAGCGGCGAAATTCTGGGTTTGCGCGCGCAAACCGCCAGAAAACAGCGGCGCCATCGCGGCGGCGGCGCCTGCCGTCAGGGCGGCGCGGCGGGTCAGTTTCAGTTGAGTGAATGAATGCAATTCAGCCTCGGACGCAAATGTCACATGCAGAGTCGCCGGCCATTATGTCGCTTTTGCGCCGCTTGACCAGCTTGACGCCCGATCTCGTCGCGCCGCCAAAAACAAAAGGCCGGGAAACGCTCCCGGCCTTTCGATCCATTCAGCAGGAACAGCTTACTTCGCGGCCGGAACCGGCAGCGGCTTGTCGGAATTGCTGTTCAGGTAAGCGATGAGGTCGGCGCGCTTGGCGGCGTCCGGCTCGCCGGCATAGCCCATCTTGGTGCCGGCAACGAAACCCTTCGGGTTGGTCAGGAAGGCGTTGAGGTCGTCAAACGACCAGTCGCCGCCCTTGGCCTTCATGCCGTCGGAATAGCTGAAGCCAGCAAAGCTGGCCTTCGGACGGCCAACGACGCCATAAAGGCCGGGACCGACCTTGGCCGCGCCGCCCTTGTCGAGGCTGTGGCAGGTGGCGCAAATCTTGGTCAGGCCCTTGCCCTTGGCCGGATCGGCCTTGGCCAGCAGCACCGGCAGCGGCTCGGCGGTCGCGGCGGCGGCGGCCTTGACCGGCGCGGCGCCGGTGGGCAGATCCCAACCCATGACCTTCGGCGCCGGGCTGGCCACCAGAATATCGCTGAAAACGCCGAGGAAAAGCGCGAAAAGCACAGCGCCCAGCAGGGCTCCGATGATTTTGTTAAATTGGAAAAACGTCATTCCAGAACTCCGCTCAGCGCCAAAACCAGATCAAACATGCCTTGATCCGACATGCGGTTAAACTATGTAGCGCACATGGGCGCGCGCGCGGTTTTAGCAAAAGGCAGGCAGAAGCCTGGATCGCCCCCCGGAAATCCGCTCGATGGGCCTTCTGATAAACACTTTGCGCCCCGCTTGGCAACACGTATAAGCGACCCGAATTAGTCGAATTCTCAAGTCTCCTTCTCAAGTCCTGCCTTCAGCGAAGCTCGCGCATGCCTTTTCCTGAAACATCTCCCATGCCGGGCGCCCTGATCGTCATTCCCGCCCGCATGGCCTCGACGCGCCTGCCGCGCAAGCCTTTGGCCGATCTGTGCGGCGCGCCGATGATCGTGCAGGTCTGGCGCCGGGCCATGGAAGCCTTGATCGGCCCGGTGCTCGTCGCCGCCGATTGCCAGGAAATCGTCGACGCCATCGCGGCCGAAGGCGGCGAGGCCGTGCTGACCGATCCCGACCTGCCCTCCGGCTCCGACCGCATTTTCGCGGCGCTGCAAGCCTATGATCCGCAGAAAAATTACCAGACCATCGTCAATGTGCAGGGCGACCTGCCGACCATCGACGCCGCCAGCGTCCGCGCCGCGCTCGACCCGCTCGAAGACCCCGCCGTCGACATCGCCACTCTGGCCGCGCGGATTCGTCGCACCGAAGAGCGCGACGATCCGAATGTCGTCAAGGCGGTCGGCTCGCCGCTCGGCCCCGACAGATTGCGCGCGCTCTATTTCACCCGGGCCACCGCGCCCTGGGGCGAGGGCGACCTGTTCCACCATATCGGCCTCTACGCCTATCGCCGCGCCGCGCTCGAAAAATTCGTCGCCCTGCCGCCCTCGCCGCTCGAAAAGCGCGAAAAGCTCGAGCAATTGCGGGCGCTCGAGGCCGGCATGCGCATCGACGTGCAGATCGTCGATTCGGTCCCGCTCGGCGTCGACACGCCGCATGATCTTGCGCGCGCGAGAGAAATCCTTGCTGCTACGCCTGAATTTCAACGGAAGCCAAAGTGACCAGAAAAATCATCGCCTATCAGGGCGAGCCCGGCGCCAATTCGCACATCGCCTGCGCCGACGTCTATCCGGGCTGGGACACCCTGCCCTGCGCCAGTTTTGAAGACGCTTTCATCGCCATCGCCGAAGGCCGCGCCGACCTCGGCATGATCCCGATCGAAAATTCGCTGGCCGGCCGCGTTGCCGATATTCACCATTTCCTGCCCGTTTCCGGCCTGCACATCATCGGCGAATATTTCTTGCCGATTCATTTTCACCTGATGGGCGTCAAGGGCGCGCGGCTCGAAGACCTCAAGAGCGTCTATAGCCATATCCACGCGCTCGGCCAGTGCCGCAAAATCATCAAACGCTATGGCCTCAAACCCGTGACGACCGGCGACACCGCCGGCTCGGCGCGCGAGGTCGCCGAATGGGGCGACAAGACCCGGGCATCGCTGGCCCCGCTGATGGCCGCCGAGATCTACGGCCTCGACATTCTGGCCCGCCATGTCGAGGACGAAGCGCATAACACCACCCGCTTCGTGATCCTGTCGCGCGAAAAGCACTGGGCGAAACAGGGCGCCGGCCCAACAGTGACGAGCTTCGTCTTCCGCGTCCGCAACGTGCCCTCGGCTTTGTACAAGGCGCTCGGCGGCTTCGCCACCAATGGCGTCAACCTGACCAAGATCGAAAGCTACATGGTCGGCGGCGAATTCGCCGCGACGCAATTTCTGGTCGATGTCGAAGGCCACCCCGAGGACGAAAATCTGGCACGGGCGCTGGAGGAACTGACGTTCTTCAGCGAGACGGTGACGATTCTGGGCGCCTATCCGGCGCACAAGTTTCGGGCGCAGATCGGCGGCGGGAAGTAGCGGGTTTCATCGGCGAATGGCTCCATTTGCATCGGGTCTGAGGCAACGCAGACGATCAGTGAATGTGCAGTCCTCAATTTGACGTATATTGAACAGGGATCGCGGACGAAATAATAGACATTATCCTGAGCAACTAGCCGTCCGCAAAGTTGCCAACTATTATGCCAACCGAACACGGCCTTATTTGTTCGGACTTTTTACGCGGACTGATCAAGGCGCACGATTCACAAACTGAGCAACTGAGATTACAATGTCAATTGAAATAAAGTGTATTTTTCAGGGCGGCGGCGCAAAACTCGCTACAATGATTGCCGTATGCGAAATTATTGAGGAAATGGAGAACGATGAAATTATTAACGTAACAATGGTGGCAGGAACGTCTGCTGGCTCTATTGCCGCCTGCGTTCTGGCGCATTCAGAACCAACAAAAATATTACGAAAGAAGATGGTCATAGCTGGGCAAAATTTGCTACCGGAAGTTTCTCGCAAGAGAAATAAATATATTACAATATTTAAAGCCTTACGCGGGAAAACAATATTCCCTAAAAACTTAATCAACAAGTTTGTTCGCGGCATATTTACTGAAAACGAATCCGACAGACCTGCGTTAAAATCTTTGCAGAGGCCTGTATTTGTGCGAGTTGCTGATATTCGCGGAGGCAGTAAGTTCACATACAGAAACGACGCAACCTCTCTGGAAAAAGCGCTTGCTGAATCTTGCGCCATTCCAATTGCATTTACGTCGCACAAATCGGCCCAACATTACGTAGATGGCGGAGTAGTTTCAAATTTGATTGACGGAGATATATTTGGGAACGATTTAAAGAATATAATAGCTTTTTCTTTTCCTCAAAGCGACCCTTATGAATATAATGATTTTTTATCTTATTGTAAATCGATAATCTCAACTGCAATTGATGCATCCATCTCGGATTCTGTGACGAAAATTCGTTCCGGGGGCGGTTATGTTTGCATGCTCCCTAACGACTTCAAAACGTTCGATTTCTCCGAGGCCCTAACGACCGGGCTTAGCGACGATTACGTTGCGCGTGTGAAAGCCGACATCAAAAATCAAATCAATGCAGCCATAAGGCATTTTATAGACGTTGCCCAAGTTCACGATGATAAGGAGCGAGTAGAATCTCTAAATGAATTTTGTGCATCAATCGCCTCTAGGCTTGGTAAAGTTTATAGGCACGGAGTAACAAATAATACAATAATATGTATTGCACATGGACTTGATAGAAACAATCAGTTTCATTTAGACGAAAGAGATATACTTATTAAACAGGCGGAAATAATTGCGTTAGATAGCCATCTTATGTCATTTAAGATCGGAATTACAAAGACTGAGAGCTTTGGTATCGGCAAAACTCTTCGATATGAAGTGACGGATAAATGCGGCAATCATATTGGAGCAGCGGTCGAGGTTGTCCGATCAACCCAGAAGGGCAAAACAGTTTGGCATGCTCAGTTTTGTTTGAATGAACCTCTGTTAAAAGAAGCAACGCCAGTGACAGTGCGGCTGCGGACATCGCACAAAAGGCTCATGGCCAACCTTTTAAGCAAGGGTGGAACCGAGTGGATGCGGGCAGAGTCGCATCAAGATGATGCTGTCGTGCAACAGGACTTCGTCCTTTGTGCACCGCAATCCCTTGGTAAGTTGACAATGGTTGATCTTCTTCAGAACGTCCACCGTACGCGCCCCCGTCTTGATGAAACCGAAATGGCAGGCCGTTGGGCTGCAGGAGCTAGGATGACAGAGTCGGAATTAGCGGAGTATACGAACGAAGTGGCAAATTTGCCAGGATTTGACATTTATGGTTGGCGCGTTAAAGCAGTGCCTGCGAAGTCGTTTTCAGGAATGCTAATTGAGCGAGATGGTTGAAAAATTTTAAAGAAATATTATATATGGTGATTCAAAGTTCAGCTGATTCGAAGGAGAATATGATGATGACGGCCCCTATCGACACAAAAATATAAATGCAAATCGCACTCCCCGAAAGCTTCTGCAGGAATAGATAACAAATGGTTAGCGTATGCCCTCATTTAAGGGGGTGAAATTCGGGGTTATGACGCGGCGTGCTTGCCTTGCCAATTTCTAAGCCAGAAGCCATTAAGGCGAATAGCTCCATTGGGTCGGCGAAGGCCGCATGCAGCCAGAACCGTTCACCCATAAATCTCTCCCGTCCCGCCCGCCATTTCGCAAGCCCCTCGACCCGTTTGCGGTCCACAGGGAAGGGATTCACGCGTCCCGCGACTCGCCGCCATTGACGAAATTCTTACAAAGAACTTGATCTCGCAAGGCAACTTCGCACGGCGCTTGTGCAAAATCCCTGAACGAAGCGCAACGCATTGCGCCGATCAGGGAGATTTCAGATGAATACCTGCCGTTTCGATGATAGCGCCCTTCGCTGGAACCGCTTTGGCGAGCTGACGCCCAGCTTCTACTACACGATCCTCAATGTGGATGACAAAAGGCGGATCGTGGACGTCCTGTTCAAGTTTCCCGCCAACGAGCAGATTGTCTTGCACCGTCATCTGGCGCTGAACCACACCTTCGTCGTGCAGGGAAACCACCGGCTTTATGAGACCGATGGCAGCCTGAGGGAAGACCGGCTGACCGGCAGCTACACCGTTTCGCCGAGCAGCGAAAAGCCGCATAGCGAAGGCGGCGGCGACCAGGACGTCATTATTTTCTTCAGCATCCGGCCCGATAATGACGAAGAGCTCTATGAACTCCTCGACGAGGCGCTCAACCCCATCGCGACGATCACCTATCAGATGCTGGTGGAGCTTTATCAGGCTCAGCAAGAGTGTGTAGCCGCATAGGCCGATGCGCCCCGTTGAGCGGAATCTTTTCCGCCCAACAGGGAGCGACTGTTTCGATCAGCAGGAAGTCACGCGGCCCATTCGGACGTTGCGCGCCCGAATGGGCCGCGTGCCTTCTGACGCCTCAAGGCGTCAGAGCAAAGCCGCTGTAGCCGCTTTCCGCCGCCTCGGCGCATTTCTGGCGATAGGTTCCGACGCCGCCGGTATAGGACAAAACGCGGCGCGGTTTGCCGGGCACGTTGGCGCCATTGTACCAGGAATTGGTTTTCGAGATCAGATTGGCGCTGGCGGTTTCGTCATGGTGGCGCACCCAGCTCTCCTCGAGTTCCGCCGACGGTTCGATCACCGCAATGCCGTTCTCGCCGAGATGGGCGATGCAATGGCTGATCCATTCGGTCTGCTGCTGCAGACAGGTGGTCATGTTGCACAAGGCCGCCGAGGGGGCCAAAGGCGCGCCGGTCGTGAACAGATTGGGATAGCCATGCACCTGCAGGCCAAAGGTCGTGCGGATGTCCCGGCTCCAGTCCTCCTTCAGCGAACGGCCATCGCGGCCGCGAATGTCGATGCGGGTCAGCGCGCCGGTTCCGGCGTCGAA
>JARLJC010000169.1 GCA_031291435.1 Alphaproteobacteria bacterium
GATGGTCGGATGCAGCAATTGATCGAGCGATGCAGGATCGATCCGCATCACCGCGTCCTTCTTCGAGATCAAGCCTTCATTGGCGAGTTCGACCGCGATCCGAATCGCTGCTTTCGCAGTCCGCTTGCCGCCGCGGGTCTGCAGCATCCACAGCTTGCCCTGCTCGACCGTGAACTCCATGTCCTGCATGTCGCGGTAATGCTTTTCGAGCAGGGTGTAGATTCGCGTCAGCTCCTTGAAGGCTTCGGGCATCGCGATTTCCATCGACGCCTTGTCGGAGCCGGATTCCTTGCGGGCGTATTCGGTGATGTCCTGCGGGGTGCGGATACCCGCCACCACGTCTTCGCCCTGCGCGTTGATCAGGAATTCGCCGTACAAACGGCTCTCGCCGGTCGAGGGATTGCGCGTGAACGCGACCCCGGTCGCCGAGGTCTCGCCCATATTGCCGAACACCATCGCCTGCACGTTGACCGCGGTGCCCCAGGATTCCGGAATGTCATGCAGCCGGCGATAGGTCACCGCGCGCGCGTTCATCCAGGATGAAAACACCGCGCCAATCGCGCCCCACAACTGGTCATGGGGATCCTGCGGGAAATCCGTACCCGTTTCGCGCGCCACGGCATCCTTGTAGCGGCCGACCAGTTCGACCCAGTCGTCGCCGGTCAGATCGGTGTCGAGCGAATAGCCCTGGCTGTCCTTGAAGGTGTCGAGGATGTCTTCGAAGTGCGAATGCTCAAAGCCCAGCACCACGTCGGAGTACATGGTGATGAAGCGGCGGTAGCTGTCATAGGCGAAGCGACGGTCGCCGGACAATTCGGCCAGCGCCTCGACCGTCTTGTCGTTGAGGCCGAGATTGAGCACGGTGTCCATCATGCCCGGCATCGAGGCGCGGCCGCCGGAGCGCACCGAAACCAGCAGCGGGTTTTTGGGGTCGCCGAAAGACTTGCCGGTCAGTTTGCCGACATGGTCCAGCGCCTTTTCGACCTGCGCCTTCAATGCCGCGGGATAGGTTTTGCCGTGCGCGTAGAAATAGGTGCAGACCGAGGTCGGAATGGTGAAGCCGGGAGGCACCGGCAGTCCGAGATTGGCCATTTCGGCGAGATTGGCGCCCTTGCCGCCCAGCAAATCGCGAAGGCCGGCTTTGCCCTCGGCCTTGCCGTCGCCGAACGTGAACACCCATTTGCCGGACTTCGCGGCGTCGGCGGCGATCCTGGTGGGGGCGGCCTTGGCTGCGGTGCCTTTGCCGACCGGCTTGGGAGCCGGCTTGGCCGGGCTCTTCTGCAGCGCCTTGCGGGCGCTGGCCGACGGCGCAGGCTTGGCCCGAACCGGCATGGATGACTTTGATTTCGCAGCGATTTTCTTGGGTTTAGCGACGGCTTTGGCCATGACTGCAAATAATCCACAAGAGGGGAGAGGAAGTTGCGCGCCTTACACCACTTTGAGGGGGTCCGCGCAAGCCGCGAAACCCGTTTCAAGCCCTACATATGAAGCCACTTCAACAGCCCGAGACCGATCAGACCGTTGAGAATCAGAAAGATCGCTACCACGAGATTAAGCAGCCTCGGCATGATCAGGATCAACAGTCCCGCAATGACGGACATGATCGGTGAAATGTGGGCGACGGTGAGGGTCATTTAGAACGTCTCCGCTGTGCGATTTGGTGAGGCGTCGAATCGAAGCGGGGACACTTTATCATTCCCCCCGCCCGCTGGCGCAGCACCCCGATATCAGACGCCTGGCGCTTCGGCGAGTTCCGCAGCGCGCAAAAAATCCCGAAAATTGCCGCGTATGAGGCGGTCTTTTTCCGGGAACGATGCCGGGCGCGATGAATTAGGTCGGTTTGCGTGCGTTGCGAACCGGCACGCATCATCGCGAAGGAGCACACCATGTGGAACCGAATACTGGCCATCACCGCAACAGCGGTGGCCGCCATGAGCGCACCGATCGCGGCGCAGGCACAGAATGACACCGTCGGCATCGTGCGCGGCGGCAGTGTCGTGATCAACGAGGATATCGACGGCATTGCGGTCGATCAGCGCCCGGCGTTCCGCGAATACATCGTGCGCGAACGGGTGCCGAATTACACCATTCCGGATCGTGTCGTGGTCGGCGGCGTGCTGCCGGAAGCCGGGGTCACCTATTACGACGTGCCGCAGACGTTCGGCGTGACGCCTTACCGCTACACCGTGGTGAACGGCCGGACCGTGCTGATCGAACCGCGCACGCGCCGTATCGTTCAGGTGATTGAGTAACACCGCCTGAACGCATGGTCCGGATGCCGCAGCGGTCACCGGACACAAGCCCCGCCCGGCCTCCCCCCGCCGGGCGGGGCTCTTGTTTTGGTGTTTGTCTTCCAACATGCGAATTTCTACAAGAGAACATTGTCTGCAACACAGCTTCGCGATCTCGCGGCGCATTTTGCCCGAGGTTTGCTATCGAATCCTCGCCCTCCCATCGGAGGGCGCAGGGAATGCCGGGCGCCCGATGCGCCCGATAGCCGCGTGTGCAATGGTAGTGGTAAAACGCACACGCGTTGTCAGGTCACACCGGAATCACCCGGCATTCCCCGCGCAATGGTTTTACGGCTTATACGTGATCTCCCCGGCGACCAGGCTTTCTTGCCACCGTCGCATGCGGATGTTGCCGCAAACTTGACGCCAGCGTCGGGGCGTCAGGACCACACGACTTCGCCGTCCGCCAGCCGCATCGCCCGTCAAGCGCGCAGCCCGCGTCCATCGCATCCCGCTCCGCGTTTCGTGACGTTGCGCAACGCCCCTCGGAGGAGTGGGACATCGACGGATATAAGGTGATTTGCGTCTTCGGAAAATCAGAATATTTTTGCCGGGAGAGCTGGAC
>JARLJC010000170.1 GCA_031291435.1 Alphaproteobacteria bacterium
GCCCTATTTCTTCGCCATCGGCTACGCGATCCTGTTCGACGTCATCAATCCGGGCCTCGCCGCGCTCGGCCTGCCTCTGCCGCTCGGGGGCACCTCCAATCATTTCCGCGGCATTAGGTAGCAATCTCACCTTGACGGCTACCGCCAACGAAAATCGTTGATGCTAAAATGTCGGCATGACCGACAAAATCACGCCCTCCCGCACCGAGACCTATGAGCACACCGTCAATGGCCTGTTGCGGAAACGCTACGAGCTTTTCAACGAGGCTGAGCGCATCCGCGACAGGCTCGCGGAGATAAAGAACGACATAGGGGCGCTGGATCGCGTTCTAGGGACGCTTGGCTACACAGGGAACCTGGATGCTGAAATGCCGCGCCAGAAGCGGCATGTGCTGTTTGGGCCGGGGGAACTGACGCGGGCGATTCTTGATGTTCTCAGGGATGCGCCAGAGCCATTGCCGACACGGGAAATTGCGCGGACTATCCTCGCCGTGAATGAGCAAGACCCGCGCGATAGGCGGCTTTTGACGGAGCATACGCGGCGGGTGAGCAAGGCATTACGGATTTTGAGGGGGCGCGGACTTGTCGCGGCCGTTCAGGATGCCGCCGGAAATCTGGTCTGGAAATCATAGTATTTGCGAGGGTGGCTCCCTGATGACGGCTGCCAAGCAAAGCAAAGAGGCCGCTGCCCCTCGCCAGCGGCCATTTTCTTATGAAAATAAATTAGGTGGATGATGGCCCGGCAAAACAGGTGCGCGGTGCGAACTTCCGTGCCAGAAGGTAGCTTGCGTGAGTCTTTTGACGAATCCGGCTCGCGGACTCTTTTGTTTGGAAAAGTCAAGATACGTGTTAAAAAGATTTTGCGACAGATTCGTTTTTTCGCGTCAAGCGGAAAAGAGTCAGGGAGAAAGAAATCAATGACAAGGAGCGAAGTTCTCCTCGCCATTTTGGCTGCGTCAAACGGGCGCCCCTATACCCCTGTTCAGATTCAAAAGGCTGTTTTCCTAGTTACAAAGAATCTTCCTAACCTCGTAACGCAGGGGGCTAATTTTGGGTTCGAACCTTATGATTACGGGCCTTTTGATCAGAGCGTTTATGCCGAAGCTGAGGCGCTAAGCCAAGCTGGAGCTGCCGAAATTACTCGCCAAGAAGGAACGCGCTGGAATCGATATGCGGCGTCTGATCGCGGTCTAGAGCGCGGGGCGCATATCTTGGATTCGTTGCGCAACCGCGAACGCGATTACATAAAAAAAGTGTCGGCATGGGTTCGGGCGCAGACATTCGAAAGTTTAGTCAAGTCCATTTATGACCAATATCCAGAGATGCGGGTCAATAGTGTTTTTAGGGGCTAATTTTGACTATTATCGTTGGAGTTAAATGCACCGATGGCATCGTTATCGGTGCAGATAGTATTTCTACGTCAGCCAACGGCGCACGCCGATAATGCAACTTGAATCAAACGACAAAATTAGAATATTTGACAACAATATAATTGTCGCCGCTACTGGCGCGGTAGGTTATACGCAAAGGCTTCATCGCCAACTTGAACAAGCTATAAATGGAAACATATTCAAAAATTTTAAACATGACAGACTAACACAACACATTGCTAAGAAATTTATTGAAGAACTGCAAAGCAGTTTTGCCCCAACACTGCCTGTGCATGGAGGAATCAATTTTGGCGCCCTACTCGGTACTATTATTGATGGTGAGCCATGCTTGGTCGAATTCGCGACTGATAATTTTCAACCGGAATACAAAGAGAAGAAGGCATTTTTCGTGTCTATGGGCTCCGGCCAGCCGCTTGCAGATCCGTTTTTGGCATTTGTAAGTCGAGTATTGTGGAAGAATACACTGCCGGATGTGAAAATTGGGCGCTTTGGTTTGTTCTGGGCCCTCAGTCATACTCTAAAATATGCTCCTGGAATGGTTGGGCCGCCGATTAGATTGGCTACGTTAAGTAAGCGCGCGAACGCTTGGGTTGCCGCTGAAAGTGACGATTATCAAGAAGCTGAACAATTTATCCAAAGCATCGAATCTAGGATTGGTGGGGTCGTTTCGGATACCCCCATTGAAGCTGCGGCTGAGCCAGCGCCGGTTCCCGGTAGCGCTGGTTAGCGCAATGCGCGCTGCCAGTAGCCCTTCCACTGGCGCGACACCGGCTGCGCCAGAGACGCAGCCGCAATCATAAGGAACTGTTCGCCATTGCTAACGCGGCGGTTGTTGACCCGCCAAGCCAATTCGCCCGCATAGGCGTTGAGATACGGGCCGGCGATATGGTGATGCGTCCCGACCTCCGCGCGGCGGAGGCGGGAAAAGAAGCTCTCCGCCTTGTTAGTGCAAGCGCCTTCGTCTGAATAAGCCCATTCGTGATTGATGCGCTTGGCGGCGAAACGGGCGTGAAGTGCGTCCCAATGGGTCGCTTCGTCGGCGTGAATGATCGAGCCAGCTTCGACACGGGCGGCGATGGTCGGAACGGCTTGCGCCTCGGATTTCACAACGAACGGGACCGTGTTGCCGTCACGCTCGCGCATGATGGCGACGACCTGGCGCTTGCCATTCTGGTTGATCGCAAGGCGGCGGTCGCGGCGGTTCTCTTTGTAGTTGGACGGCTTCACGTACCCGCCAAAATAGGCGCCGTCGATTTCGACAGTGCCGGAAACCGTTTCTTGGCTCGCTTCCGCCGCCATCGCCTCGCGGATTTTGTGAGCCATGACGTAAGCGGTCTTGTACTGGCAATCCAGATCGCGCGAGAGTTGCAGGGCGCTATGGCCCTTGGCGCCGTTGGCGAAGATCGCGATAGCCAGAAGATAGGTCGAAACCGGGAGTTTGCGGCTGGCGAAGATCGTTCCGGACGTGACCGAGAATTGATGATTGCAAGCCTTGCACTTGAACAGCTTGCGGGTCTGGTAGGTGTAAACGGCCTCACAGTCGCAACGAGGGCAAACCGGGGCGCCGTTGGTATCGGCCCAGCGGACTTTGGCGAAGGTTTCGGCGGCCTCCCGTTCCGACATGCGCGCAACCCGAGCGAGGCTCAGGCTCCGTGCTTGTCGTGAAAGGAGGAAGTGTTGCGCCATGTCCGTGCCAACGATTTTCGTTGACATCATTCATAAGCGTTAAATTTAGTGAGGTCAACACAAATCGTTGACGTTGACGAATATGGGCGTCGTTGTTAGTTTGGGTGCATGACGCCTGAACAATGCCGTGCCGCTCGTGGGTGGCTAGATTGGTCGCAATCCGACCTCGCCGCCGCTGCGAATGTTTCCCTTTCGACGATCCGCGACTTTGAAAAAGGTCGCCGGGTTCCGATTGGGAACAACCTAGCTGCAATTCGAGCTGCTCTGGAATCGATGGGGTTAGGGTTTGTCTATGCCGACGAGGGCGGGAAGACGACGCCATGCGGGATCACCTACGCTAAGCCAGAACAGGGCACGGCGCACTAGACGGAATCGAGCGATTCTGCTAAAGAAAGGGTGGAGGCGGAGGGAGTCGAACCCTAGGGGGAGACGCTGCAAATCGTTCCCTAGCACCGGCTGATAACCGCCCCCACTGGCGACCCGGACGAAAGCCCGAGCCGCCGAAATGTTGATAGCTACGCTATTATCATATACCACCTCCCGGACACGGCTTCACGGCCTTGCGCTGGGGGCGACAGAGCGGGTCTGGCGAGACAATTACGCTCTGACTGGAAGCTTAAGGGCGCTGTCATTCGACGGCGCCTTTATCTTTTTCGGGGCTGTTAGCCGCCAAAATCTGTTGAGCCGAGAACCAGCGGTCTCCCTCTTTGTAAATCGCGTTATCGGATTGAAGCGCTGAAACCGTGCCACGGACGCTATTCGGTTTAAACCCTGTTTTGGCAATCAGTTCGTCTGTTGACATGCCGAAAAAGACGGACTCTTCAATCAGGCGCAAGATTGTCGGCTTGACGGTGCCGGGCGCTGCGCGCGGCTCTGGATAAGGGATTGCCGAAGTCATCGTTACGGTAGGAGGGTATGGAGGAATCGCGGAAACATTCGCGGCAACGGCGCCGGCCACACTATCAATCATAGCCGCCATTTTGGCCCGCATTTCTGCCGCAGCCTCCGCCTTCCCGGCTTCAAAGGCCTCGCGCAACATTGCTTCCAGCACCGCCGACCCGCCGGATAGGATTTCTTGAATGTTGCGCATTGTGGAGCCGCCCCGTGATGACAACTCGTTTCTAACAAATTGTGGCGGGAATATCAATCGCCGTTCTCGTTATTCCCCAGAATTGTGGATATTCGTTATAGCGAACGAAAATGTTTGATATATCGGTTGGGTGAGCTTGCTACCTAATGCCGCATTTCCGCACCGACATCCTGCGCCGCATCGTCGGCTGGGACGCCTGGAACGTCACCGAAGACGCCGATCTCGGCCTGCGCATCGCCCGTTTCGGCTATCGGGTCGGGACGATCGAAGCCACGACTTTCGAGGACGCGCCGTCGCATTTCGCCAATTGGATGGGCCAGCGCGCGCGCTGGACGAAGGGATGGATGCAGACCCTGTCGGTTTTCCTGCGCTCGCCGCGCCGTCCTTTACGAAAAATCGGCGCCGTGCAGAATTTCGCCGCCTTGTGCACGATGTCGAGCCTGCTCGCCGGCCCTTTGTTTGGCCCCTTTTACGGCCTACGTCTGGCGCAAGACCTGATTTTCGGCGAATTGCTCGCGCCGCCCACGATCGAGCGGCTCGCCTTCGCCAGCATCAACCTCGCCATCGCATTGTTCGGCTCGCTGGCTTTCGTCCTGCCCGCTTTGCTCGCCATGAAGCGGCGCGGCCTGAAAGCCTCGCCGCTGCTGCTGCTGACGCCGGTCTATCTCGCTTTCCTGACCGCCGCAGCCTGGCTGGCTTTATGGGGATGGACGCGAAAGCCTTTTGTCTGGAACAAGACCGCCCATTTCCCCCATCCGGCTAGCGCAGATCAGGCCGGCGCCGCGGCGACGAACTTGCCGGCCAAAGCGTCGGCGATCAGCGCGCGGGTGTTGTCCACGCCGTAGAGCGCCACGAAGGAGCCGAAGCGCGGGCCGCGCTCCTCGCCGAGCAGAACCTGATAGAGCATGGCGAACCAGTCGTTCGACACGCCGGGCTTTTCGGGCGTCGCGCCCTTGGCGGCGAA
>JARLJC010000171.1 GCA_031291435.1 Alphaproteobacteria bacterium
GGCCTTCATATCGTCGGCGGCACGGCGCCAATCCCCCTGACCGCCAGAGACAAACTCGCCCTCGCCTTTGGCAGCCCCTCATGGGACACATACGATGCCCTTCAAGAAATATTCTGGGAGAAAATCTCCGTCGGCATCCTGCATGCCGACGGCAGCACGACCCTTGCCGACATAAGCCCGGAGGGAGATTTTCTCAACGATACCGATGCCCCTCACAGCGCCCCCCTTTATCAATGGGTCCACCAGCTTGCCAATGGCCTCGACCTCGCCTTCAAAAGCGATCTGAAATTCGCCGCGCCATCGCCGCGCCCAACCACGGGGGCAAATCCGCCCTTCATTCCCGGCTGACTCTCCACACACCGCTTCCCTTCGCGGCGCGCCCGCATTAGCATGCTTGCATGTCCTCCACCGTTCTCCCGCCCCGCCGCCGCATCCTTTACATCCGTCACCGGCGCACCATCGAAATCTCCGACGCCTTCGCCCTCAATCAGGATGAATGGGTCGAAGCGCTGCGTTTCCACGCCGATGTTACCCTCATCAACGAGGATTTCGACATGGATGCGGTGTGCGACCGGGTGCGGCCCGATTTCATCCTCTATGAATCGCCCTTCTTCTTTGCCGCCCCCCTCACCATCCAGAATGTCCGGGCGCATCCGCAAATCCCGCGCCTCGCTTTCCAGATGCAGGACCCCTATTGCTCGATCCGGGTCAAATTCCTGCGCACGATGGAGGCGCTTGGCATTCCCTATGTGTTCACGCATATGACCGAGGCGGCGTTGCGCCAGTCGCCCGAATTCGCTGATCGCACTTTTTCCGTCAGCCTCCTGTTTGACGACAAACTGTTCCATGATTACGGCATGGAAAAAGATATCCCCGTCAGCGTCCTTGGCGGATTCCTGTTGCCCGAACTGTATAGCTGGCGGGCAGCCACCGCGCGCGCGCTGCCCGAACGTTTCCCCACCCTCATCTACACCCATCCCGGCTATCACAACCCGGTGCCGCGCCACAAATTCCCCATCGTCGGGGAAAGCTTCGCGCGCATGATCAACCGCTCGCATTTCTCGCTGGCCGACAGTACGCATTTCGATTGCCTCGTGCGCAAGCATCTCGAAATCCCTGCGGCGGGCAGCATCCTCATCGCGCCCGAGGCCAACGTCCTGAAACCCTACGGCTTCCGCGATATGGAAAACTGCATCCTCGGCGAAGGCGATGTGCTGTTCGACAAAATGGCGAAGGTCGCCGATGATCCCGCGCTTTACGAACATATTCGCAGGAACGGCTACGATCTCGTTCATGCCCGCTATACCCGTCAGAAGTGGCGCGGCATCCTCGATTTCTACGAATGCCTACGCGCGCTGAAACCGGGCGAGACCGTCCGCCAGCAAGGGATTCTGGGCCCGTTCGTGGCGATGCCGGCCTCCTCCGCCCCGCGCAACGCCATCGTCGCCGATATTCCCGATAGCGAAATTTCACGCACCTTCAAACGCTGGATGAGTTGTATCCTCGACCCCGACGGCCCCAGCCGCGCCGCAGCCGAACTCGCCGACGCCCCCGGCTGGCTGTTTCATATGGTCGAGCCTGCGCTGCTGATGGGCATCCTGATGCTGCTGAAAGGCGACATTGCCCACGCCAAACGCCTGTTCCTGCAACCGCAGGAAGTGCGCCAGAGCCAGTCGGGATTCCCCGAATATGACCCGGAAGAAATCGCATGGCTGTCGCTAATCGCGGCGCTGACCGGCGACGCCGCCCTGCTCGACCTCACCCGCAAAGAATCCGCCGCCATGCGGCACCTCTCGCTGCGCCGCATGCAATGGCTGGGAAAAGTTCTGGCCTCGGGCGGCAACGCCGCAAACCCACCTACAAATATCCTCCGCCGCGCCGATACCGACCAGCTTTCCATCCATTGGAGCGGCCAGCTCGACATCGCACAATGGACAGCCCTCATCGCCCGCATTCTGACGGCGAACGGCCAGGGCGGCCTTCTCAAGAAATAAGCGATCAGGCCTTCAAAGCTGCTTCGGCCTTGCAGCCTTCGTTCTTTTCTAAAACGACCTGCCCGGTTTCGATCAACGATTTGAGGTTCGACAAAATCTTCGGCCAGCCACCGGAAACAGCGGCAATAACCTTTGACCCTTCCCGCCCGATGCCATGCGTGATGGTCAGCTTGACGGCGTTTCCAGCCGGTTCGATGTCGAAGACGCAGCGCGAATAGCCCTCTTCCTTCAATTCCGGCATCAATTCATGCCGCCATTTGATAACAAGGCGCTTGGGCGGAACGCTTTCAATAATCTCGCCCGCGTCGGTAATCTGCCCGTCGCGCGCAACCATTTTCCATGAAGAACCGGCCTTCCAGTCGCTCTCGCAGGAAGTGCCGAACCAGTACTGCTTCATAAATTCGCAGTTGGTGAGCGCCTCCCACAATTTCTCCGGCGTGGTCTTGATATAGGTCGCATAGACGAACGTGCTGTCAGCCATTTTCTTTCTCCTCCAAAGCCTGTTTCAGATTGTGCAGCGCCTGCAACCGCCCTTGCTCGAACTTGCCGATCCAGCGCGTGGCAATCGCGTTGATCGGCACCGGATTGAGAAAATGCAGCTTCTCGCGCCCGCGTTTGGCCGTGACGACGAGATTCGCCGCCTCCAGCACCCCCAGATGCTTGCTCACCGCCTGACGCGTCATGTCAGGGCCGACGCACAGCTCGCCCAAAGTCTGGCCGTTCTTCTTCCGCAACCGGTCGAGCAAATCCCGCCGGCTGGCATCGGCCAGAGCTTTAAAAACCAAGTCATCGGAAGCAATCATGTCCGCATTATATGCAACTATTTAGTTGCCTGTCAAGATAAAAAGAAAGGCGCGTTTTTGCGCCTGAAAACCGGCTATAGCAGGCCATCTTAAGTATCCGCCCGCCTTAACCCACGACAAAAATCTTTCAACGGATTCCGTTTAGGAATGACTGCGCTTTCCATATCCATAGGGCTTGGGCAGCCTTCAGGAGCCATTCCAGCCTCCTGCCATGCACGCTGCGGACTAAAATTTTCGTCGCTTTCGATCATGCGACCAAGTACACGCGCATAACGCATAGCCCAGGCAACATTCGAAGACGTAGCTTTCAACTTCTTGCCATTCACCGCCAGATAACCGATATCGATTCCCTCCCGGCCGGGCATTTCGTAAATCATCAATCGTACAAAACAGCATTTTGGCTCTTCGATCTGTTGCTGATATATTTCGCTGTATATTTCTCCTTTATTGTGCCCCACCACTTGCCAACCGGTTATCAGCAAAGTAGGGGCATTATCGTCAAGCTGATTTGTCCGTTCTTTTACGAGCATGTGAAGGGTCGGGCCCCCCCCCATGTCGCGAAAGGATGAAACTGATTCATAATACGGGTTATAAAATTGACGTCTTTCACTTCCCGGAAAATCGCAGTCCCGCTTTCATTCGGAATCGCACGGTTTAGGTAGGCAGGTATATGAAGGATCGCGCCTACCTCGCTGAAGGTCGTGCGGGCTGGAAGGCAGGATCGCTCTTTTTCTCTGCTAAAAAACTTTAAAAGAGACATTTTCACAAAAAAATATCACAAAAAAATGGCGGAGGGGAAAGGATTCGAACCTTCGAGGGGCATACACCCCTAACGGTTTTCGAGACCGCCGCATTCGACCACTCTGCCACCCCTCCAGCCGGATCGGCCATTGGTCGGAATGGCCGAAGGCAGGGATATAACCGCATTTTCGCGTGGGGAAAACAGAAAAATCGCGCCTAGCCCCGCGTTTTAACGTCATAAGCGATGGAAAGAACCTCAATCGCCTCGATTCCGCCGGGCGTCCGCACCTCGACGGCATCCCCTACCCGCGCTTTCATCAAGGCTTTGGCAATCGGCGACAACCAGCTGATCTTGCCCTGCGCCAGCTCCGCCTCATCGACGCCAACCAAGGTCACGGTCTGCTCGATGTCATCGGCGCGGACATATTTTACGGTCGCGCCGAAAAAAACCTGCTCGCGATTTTTCTGCATCGCAGGATCAACGACTTCCGCCGACTCCAATCGTTTGGTCAGATAGCGTACGCGCCGATCAATCTCGCGCAGGCGCTTTTTCCCATAGATGTAATCGCCATTTTCGGAACGGTCGCCATTCCCCGCCGCCCATGACACCACCTCGACCACTTTGGGCCGCTCTTCGCGCATCAACTGACGCAGCTCGGCCTGCATCGCGGCAAAGCCGCCGGGGGTGACGTAATTCTTGACGCCTTCCGGAAGGGCAGCAGCTTCGTCATCCGGGCCTTCGTCGTCGCCGTCGGTTTCTTTGGTGAAAGCCTTGCTCATAAGAGAGAACCGATATGCATATTATTGATTGCGGTAATCTTAACACCTTCTTTATGTCTAAACCGTCATAGTTATGCCTCACAAACAAGAGGGCTTCAATATGAGCATTTCTTCAGTCACCTCAACGCCGCTTACTACGAACACATCGACGCTCGCTGCACAAAACACGACGGCAGCTAAACCTGCCGCAGATGGGGACAGCGCCGCCGTCGAAGCCGCCGAATCTGCCGGAACGAAAGTTGCGGAAAGCAAGAATGCCGGCTTCACACCTACCGCAGCCGCACCGGGCAGCGTCAATAAGATAGCCTGATACCGAATTCGCGAACGACACATGGTCAATTGTTTAGTGGCGGCGGCTATTTTTCTTGGGCGCCGCCGCTACTTTTTTGCCTTCTTTGCGCGCCTCCGACAGCCCAATCGCAATTGCCTGCTTGCGGCTTTTTACGACGCCGCCTTTGCCGCCGGGGCCGCTCTTCAGTTTGCCGCGCTTGAAAGCGCGCGTTTCTTTTTCGACATCTTGACTGGCGCTGCGTGCATAACGGGGCATCACTTCCTCCTTGGCTAAAGACAATGCCCCACCCTAGAAAGCAGCGGATTTATTTTGAATGGCAATTGGCCCGACAGAAACTAAACAAGGGCTAAATCGCCCTTACCAGCCTTCGTAATAGCCGGGCGGCGCTTCATACACCACCGGCGGCGGCGCATAATAAACGACCGGGGGAGGCGGTGGCGCCTGACGCACAATCACGCGCTGCTGAACGACGGGACGCTGAACCTGATTGCCCTTGGAGGTCATGCAGGCGGTATAGGCATTGTCATATTGCATCTGAAGGCCGCCCTGCTGATGGCCGGATGTGCTTGCGCCTACAGCGGTGCCGCCCAGGGCCCCCGCTGCGGCGCCGATCGCCGCGCCATTGCCGCCGCCTACGGCAGCGCCGAGACCGGCCCCCAATATCGTGCCGCCGATGCCTTCGAGAACGCCGGTATTGTTAGCTTCTTCCGCCTGTCCCTGAATCTGGCTGGCGGCATATTGCTTGCACATATCCTGCTCGGCGGCGAATTGCTCGAACGGCTTGCCTTGCGGCGGCAAGGCCTGAACCATCGGCCCCTGTGGCATGCTGGCGCAGGCCGCCAGAATGAAAGCCGGAACACACAAAAGCGCGGTCTTGAATGGGGACATTGAGGGAACTCCTTCTCGTTGTACGAAAGGACAATAACAGTCGCTATACAGCAAAATTGTGGCCGGCGCATGGGCAAATAACCATACAGAAGCCATAATCGGGGCTCAAAAAACCGACTGCCATGGGAACGTTATCGATTCTTTATGGCCGGAAGCGCCTGCTTGGCTTTCCTGAAATTTATGATTCATCCGTTCATCCCTTTTCTCAAACAACCTGGAGAATTCCATGATTAAGCTCGCCTCCCCCCTCAGCCGCACCGCAACTCTGGCCGCCATCCTGGTCGGCAGTCTCGCCGTCAGCGCCTGTTCGTCCGACTATGACCAGAACACCAACACCGCGCCGCAGGCCGCAATGGCGGCTCCGGCCCAGTCCCAGCCCCCCATGCATCATCAATGGCACGGCATGAAGGAAGTCGAAAGCCGCATCCAGACTCTGCATGACAAGCTGCAGATCACGCCGGAACAGGAAGCTTCGTGGAGCAACGTGGCCGATACGATGCGCGACAATGAAGGCGCCCTCGACCAGCTGATCCAGGAACGCCACGCCAATCCGCAGGCCATGACCGCGATCGACGATCTGCAATCCTATCAGCGCATCACGCAAGCGCGCGCCGACGGCATGCAGAAGATGGTCGTCGCTTTCTCGAGCCTCTATGACCAGATGTCCGACGCCCAGAAGAAGAACGCCGACGAAGTGTTCGGCCGCTTCGAAGGTCATCGTGGCGGACATCATCACGGAGCCAAGAAGCACCACAGCAAGAAATAAAAATCATCCTTACAGGAGAGTAAACAATGGTGAATTCCCAAACCCAATCGAAACGCCTGCGCCTCCGGCATAGTCTGGCGGCTCTGGCGCTCGGAGCGATGATGGCGGTTTCGATGACCGCTCCGTCGCTGGCCGACCCGCGGCACGACGGCGATCACGGAGATCACGGCGGCCCTGGCCGTCACGACGACCGGGACTGGCGCGGGCATGAAGACCGCAACTGGCGCGACTGGCACCGCCCGCACTCCTATGCACCGCCGCCCCGCGTCGTTTACGCGCCGCCGGTGGTCTATGCCGCGCCGCCGCCACCCGAACCTTGGGGCATCAATCTGATCCTGCCGCTGAACTTCCGGTAAGAATGAGATTTCGAAATAAGAAGGGGACACAACGATTGTTGTGTCCCCTTTGCTTTTATTGGCGGACCCGAGAGGATTCGAACCTCCAACCTTCGCCTTCGGAGGGCGACATTCTATCCAGTTGAACTACGGGTCCCGCGCCGGAGATTTGCCATAAAGCCGGGCAAAAGGCCAGAAAAGCCTTCAGTTGCCTTCGAGTTCGAAGGATATATCGATATTGCCGCGGGTGGCGTGGCTGTAGGGGCATATTTTCTCATGCGCTTCCTGCACCAGCGGCTCCAGCTCGGCCCTCGGCATATCGGCCTTGATCTTCATTTTGACGGCGATGCCGAAACCGCCGCCTTCGCGCGGGCCGAACGCAACTTCGCAGGTGGTGATCGCCTGGCTCGCATCTTTCTTGTGCGTCTTGGCGACGTAATCGAGCGCCCCGCCGAAACAGGCCGCATAGCCCGCCGCGAACAAATGCTCGGGCGTCACGGTGTTGGGCAAC
>JARLJC010000172.1 GCA_031291435.1 Alphaproteobacteria bacterium
CTCTGGATTCCCGCCTGCGCGGGAATGACGCGGCACGGGTAACTCTTTTACTTCGCCGGATAGTTTTCCGGAAACATCTGACGTTCCACCAGCTCGATCATAATATGGATGAGTTTGATATGGAGTTCCTGCACGCGATCGGCGAAGGTTCCGGCAGGGGTGGCGAGCAGAACATCCGCATATGACGCCAGCGGGCAGTCGCGCTTGCCGGTCATGGCAATAATCTTCACGCCTTTTTTCTTGGCTACTTCGGCGGCGTTCAGAACATTCTTGCTCTTGCCGCTGGTCGAAATCGCCACCAGAACATCGCCCGCCTTCGCATGTGCTTCGACATAACGCGAAAAAATAAATTCATAACCGTAATCATTGGCGACGCAGCTGATATGGCTGGGGTCGCTGATCGACACCGCCGCCAGCGCCGCGCGGTCGCCGCGAAAACGGCCGGAAAGTTCCTCGGCGAAATGCATCGCGTCGCACATCGACCCGCCATTGCCGCAACTGAACACGCGCCCGCCCGCCTGAAACGTTTCGGCCAGCAAACGACCGGCGCGTTCCACCGCCGCCAAAGTCTCACTATCGGCCAGCAGATTTTGCAGGCCCGCTTGAGCCTCGGTTAACGCCGCGCGCACCGCGTTTTGCAGGGACATATGGGAATCTCCAAAAGAATGCGCGTGATGATGCCCCACGCAGGGCCAACTGGCAATATTGCATAAAACCGCATCGCATATTGCCTAAAGCCCCCTAACCCCTTATTGTGTGCCCTCTTTCATCGTTTTGCCGGATCGGAATTCATGTCCTCACCAGCCGAAGCCAAAACCGCCGCGCCGAAAGCGCGCCCGCTCTCGCCGCATTTGCAGATTTACAAACCGCAGATCACCACCACCCTTTCCATCCTCCACCGCATTGCGGGCATCGTCCTCAGCTTCGGCATTCTGGTATTCACGGTGTGGCTGGCGGCGCTGGCCAGCGGCCCGGAAAGTTACGCCTCTTTCACCTCATGCGCGCAAAGCATCGTCGGGCAGATCGTTTTGTTCGGCATCTCGCTGGCGTTTTTCTTCCATCTCTGCTCGGGCATCCGGCATCTCTTGTGGGACTCGGGCAAATTTATGGAAATCGAGCAGGTTTACCGCACCGGCTATATCGTTATCGGCGCCAGCCTCCTGCTCACTCTTATCGTCTGGCTCAAAGTTTATGGAGTTTCGCTATGAGCGATAAGAAAGACCTCCGTTCGCCGCTCGCCAAAGTGCGCGGCCTCGGCTCGGCCAAAAGCGGCACCCATCATTGGCTGGCGCAACGCATGACGGCGCTGGCGCTCATCCCTCTCGTGCTCTATGTGCTGATCGGCTTCCTCAATAATGTTGTCGCGGGCGGTTACAGCGGCGCGCATTACTGGCTCGGCTCGCCTTTGCCCGCCACCTTCACCATCATGTTTTTGCTGGCGGGCCTCTATCACGGCGCGCTTGGATTGCAGGTAGTGATCGAGGATTACATCCATTGTTCCTGCGTTAAAATGGGGCTGGTCTTCGCCACCTACTTCGCCGCCGTGGCGCTGGCCATTCTCGGCACTCTGTCAGTCGCCAAAATTTTCTTCGGGGTTTAGTCCATGCCGCAAGCTTACGAATTCATCGACCATACTTATGATGTCATCGTTGTCGGCGCGGGCGGCGCGGGATTGCGCGCCACTTTCGGCATGGCGGAAAAAGGGTTGAAGACCGCCTGCATCACCAAAGTGTTCCCCACCCGCAGCCATACCGTGGCGGCGCAGGGCGGCATTTCGGCGGCGCTCGGCAATATGGGCGCGGACGACTGGCGCTGGCATATGTATGACACGATCAAGGGTTCCGACTGGCTCGGCGACCAAGATTCAATCGAATATATGTGCCGCGAGGCGATCCCCGCCATCGTCGAGCTGGAGCATTACGGCGTGCCGTTCAGCCGCACCAAGGACGGCAAGATTTACCAGCGCCCCTTCGGCGGCATGACGACGAATTACGGCGAAGGCACCGCGCAGCGCACCTGCGCCGCCGCAGACCGGACAGGCCACGCCATTCTCCACACGCTCTATCAGCAATCGCTGAAGCACAATGCCGAATTCTTCATCGAATATTTCGCCATCGACCTGATGATGGATGCCAAAGGCAATTGCTACGGCGTCGTCGCGCTCAATCTCGACGACGGCACGCTGCACCGGTTCCGCGCGCATGAAGTGGTGCTCGCCACCGGCGGTTATGGCCGCGCTTATTTCTCCTGCACATCCGCCCATACCTGCACCGGCGACGGCGGCGGCATGGCTTTGCGGGCAGGATTGCCGTTACAGGACATGGAATTCATTCAGTTCCACCCGACCGGCGTCTATGGCTCCGGCTGCCTCATCACCGAAGGCGCGCGCGGCGAAGGCGGTTACCTCACCAACGGCAAGGGCGAGCGTTTCATGGAACGCTATGCCCCGCATGCCAAGGATCTGGCCAGCCGCGATGTCGTCAGCCGCGCTTCGACCGTCGAAATCCGCGAAGGCCGCGGCTGCGGCCCGCTCAAAGACCATATCCATCTGCATCTCGAACATCTCGATCCGAAAGTCCTGCATGAACGCCTGCCGGGCATTTCGGAAACCGCGCGCATTTTCGCGGGCGTCGATGTCACCCGCCAGCCGATTCCGATTTTGCCGACCGTGCATTACAATATGGGCGGCATCCCGACCAACCGCTTCGGCGAAGTCGTCAAACCGACGGCGAAAAATCC
>JARLJC010000173.1 GCA_031291435.1 Alphaproteobacteria bacterium
TATCCCAGTGACCTCACCGACGCGGAATGGGAGCATATCGCGCCGTTGATTCCGCCAGCCAAACGCGGCGGGCGCAAACGCACGGTCGATGTGCGTGAAGTCGTCAATGGCCTGATGTACGTGCTGAGCACGGGCTGCCAATGGCGCTACGTTCCGAAGGATTTGCCGCCGCGCAGCACGCTGTTCGACTATTTCGATTTATGGACGTGGAACGGCACGCTCGATCGCATCCATCACGCGCTCTATGTGAAGTGCCGAGAGGCGATAGGGCGCGAAGCCAGCCCGACAGCCTGCGTCATTGACAGTCAGAGCGTGAAGAGCGCTGAAAAAGGGGGCCTTGTGTCGACCCGAACGGCTACGATGCGGAGAAAAAGATCAAGGGCAAGAAGCGCCATATCCTCGTCGATACCGTAGGCTTGTTGCTGCATGCGATTGTGCAGGGTGTGTCCTCCCGATTCGGCAACGGCGCAATAATCGTGGGGGTTGATCCATGCCATCGGCAATGAAAAGCCCCGCGTCGGTTTTCACCGTGCGGGGCATGATCCTTGGCGGCTGTACATCCGAGCTCGCCTTGGAATTGAAACCATAATAGCCGGCGCTTGTGTCAAACCGGTGGCGCCGCGACGATGAAGCTAGCGAATCTCACGGACAGCCGGAGGGCGGATTAAAGGTCGGCAGATTTGCCTACCTTCGACTCGTCTGACCAACTGCCCAGCGATGAAAGCCAGTGAAGCATCATCGCAGGGAAGCTGGCGAACCTTTCCAGGCGACAATCACTACACTGTGAATGGTCCCGCCGATCGGCGGGGCCTGTCAGGCGACAAAATCGATTCGGCTCAAGAAATTCGTGATAATGTAGCTCACCGATCATATTTCGACGCGCAGGATTGAACGTTGGCTCATCGTGACAAATTCGGGCGGCCGACTTTCGGGCGCAAATGGGTTCGGAGAGACGAGGCGGATGAGGCCATGCCGAAATTGCCGATCACGCTCCCGCTGAAAATTCGCATCTCTACGGAATCCTTCGCCATCGACGACGCGGCAGGCCGCACCGTTTCCTACGTCTATTTCGAAGACGAGCTTTCCCGCCGCATTCAAACCCGCCGATTTTCGAAAGACGAGGCGCGCGCGATCGCCCAAATGATTGCGCGATTGGTTACGAATGTTGAGAGCGACGACGATATTTCCGCCGGCAAGATGATCCCGCTTGAGGATTTGAGCGCGGAGAACGATGAGTGAGGGGCGGCGTCGAGTTCCACGCCCTTGCCGCGCCGAACCCGCCAGCAACGCCGTGCTTCGTCTGTGGCTGCAATCGCTCATAGATCGCTGGCGGACGGACTCTTCGCCATTGATGCGCTCAAACCGCCGAACGGTGACGTGGCCCGACGCTATATGGCTTGCCGAACAAAGCGCGCGAAGCGTGATAACCGACGTCTTCAGCTTCTCGCGACAGCCCTCGCTTCAGATCGCGCCTGATGGATCAGCGCATGGCCGTTTCGGCCGGGAGCGCCTCTGTCAATTCGGCGACCCTGATCCATATTCTATGGCCTTCCTGGTCGCCGATCGTGGCGAGTTGGCTGGCTTTCTCGCGCGCCATGCGCGACGCTTTCCCGCCATGCCGATAA
>JARLJC010000174.1 GCA_031291435.1 Alphaproteobacteria bacterium
GTGACCGCGATGCCTTCGCTGCGCTTGGCTCCGCCGATGCCTTCGAGCGAGCGGAAAATATCTTTCGCCGTCGGGATAGGACGCGCGGTAACCGGCGTGGGCGGCACGACCGGCAAAGGCCGCAGCATCACGCGCTTGCGCGACGATTTAATTCCACTCATCCCGCCGCCGATGCGCGGCATGGAACCGGTGCCGCCTTCGGCCGATTTCTGGGCCGAGAGTTTGAGGCGATGCGCCTTGCCGATGACGGCATTGCGGGTCAACCCGCCGATATGTTCGGCAATCTCGCTGGCGCTGTGATGCCCCCACATATCCTTGAGCACTTGGATTTTCTGCTCGGTCCACGTCATGGCTTTGATACTCCTGGCTTTCGTTGGCGGGAGCGGCCTTGCCCAAAATCGTTAAGACTCCGAAACAAGCCGCCTGGACTTCTGACTGCAAGCCACTAGATGTTGTTGCTTACAGGCCAACGTCATACCATAGAGCCCGAATCGATTCCACAAAACACATCATCTTGTGGACAAACTGTGGGTAGCATCTAAATGTGGTTTTTTAACCTTATGAATCGTTTACACTTTATTAACTTATTCACAGGCCAAGACAATCGGATATGGGTGGTTTTTCAGGGTACCTAGCCAAACTTATCCACAACTTTTTTGATGCGGAATTTACTTTATTTACCAATTTAGAAGTGGGATAGAAGCCCGCCACTTATTTTTGCAGTTGCGAAGGCCGCATGTATATCGGTGAGATCGTACCATTCGAGCCAGAACTGGCGGACAGCGGCGCTTCCTGGGGCATAACCGAGGAAGCGGCGGCGCGTATCCTGCATGCCATTCAGATATCCCATATCGAGAAACCGGCGACACCCTTTTTCAGGATCAGCCCCTATGACAAAAACCCCTTCGCATGGCTGGCCAATCCATACCTGACGAAATCTCTGGTTTTTATCGACACCCTGCTTGGCGACAGCACGCGGCGTTTCGGCGATAACATTCCGGAAGAGTCGCATGTGATATGGGTGGCTCACCGCACATTCAATCTTCCTATCGTCAGGCGCGCGCTCGCAGCCGCCGACATCGCGCCCGATCTAGCCGCCTTCGTCGCGCTGCATCACGATACGCTGGAAATGATATATCATAATTATGATACAGCCCGTGATCTCGCAACTTATCGCGACCGCCGCGATCCGGCCACGATCGCGCCTTTCGATCAGGAAGCCGCCTTGCAGGAAATTCTTGCTTTGTGGCCTGAAAAGAAAGACCACCCGGTTATCCGCGCCGTCATCAACGATTATATGACAGACGCTCCCGGCCTCAGCGGCGACATCCGCGTCAACGCGCAAAAAGATAAACCGGTTTATTCCACCAACCGCGATCTCACCGCCATGCAAAAAGTTGCCGTGCGTACCTTGAACGTGGCCATCCGTTCCAGCGACAAATTGCACAGCGCCGCCAGCGATGTCTGGCAGCGGGAGCTGTTCCTGCTCTGGCAGCGCGAAACTTCCGTAAAGAGCCAGTTTCAGGAAGCCGCAGGACAAACTCAGGCCTCCATGATTCCCCTGGCCGAACAGCGCCGCCACGGTCTGCCCGATGCCGATGTCGCCAATGCCGCCCACCAGATACGGATCAAGGGCTATGCGATGGAGTATGGGGACGTGCCGCGTAAAGACCGCGAAAACTACAAGGCCCTGGAAAAATACATGGTCGCACAGGCCTGCGAAGTGGCACGGAACGACAATACCGCCCCACAGCCGGAAGCATCCCCCTATTCCTGGCTCACAGCCGCCTGCACCCCTGGCGCTTAACGCGGTGCTGGCCCTTTCCGGCCAGAATCATGTTAGACAGGCTTTTCCCTTTCACCCCGATGTTTGAGCCATGGCCGATTTGTTTCCAAGCAATTCCAAGAAAAAAGAAGCGCGTTATGACGCCAACGATATCGAAGTCCTCGAAGGGCTGGAGCCGGTGCGCCGCCGCCCCGGCATGTATATCGGCGGGACGGACGAAACCGCGCTGCATCATCTGGTCGCCGAAATTCTCGATAACTCGATGGATGAAGCCGTCGCCGGTTACGCCTCGCGTATCGAACTGGAACTGAAAGACGGCGATGTCGTTACCGTGCGCGACAACGGGCGCGGCATTCCGGTCGATAACCACCCCAAATATCCGGGCAAGTCGGCGCTCGAAGTCATTTTCACGACGCTTCATTCGGGCGGCAAATTCTCGAACAAGGTTTACGAAA
>JARLJC010000175.1 GCA_031291435.1 Alphaproteobacteria bacterium
CGAAAATGGGCACGGTCAAAGTCACCGCGCGCAACACGGTCGAATATTATAAACACGTCATGCATATCGTCTCGAATGTCGAAGGCGAACTCGCGCCCGAACATTCGGCGCTCGATGCCCTGATCGGCGGATTCCCGGCGGGCACCGTCAGCGGCGCGCCCAAAGTCCGTGCCATGGAAGTAATCGCCGAGCTGGAACCCGACCGGCGCGGCGTCTATGCCGGGTGTACCGGTTATTTCGGCGCGAACGGCACCATGGATACCGCCATCGCCATTCGCACCGCCGTCATCAAGGACGGCATGATGCATGTGCAGGCCGGCGCCGGCATCGTCTATGACAGCGACCCGCATGCCGAATTCCGCGAATGCGCCGCCAAGGCGCGCGGGTTGCTGCGCGCCGCCGAAACTGCGACCGAATTCGCGGATTAGGTTATTCTTTCACCAGATCGTGAACCGGCACCAGCTCGAACCCGCGAGCCTGCGCATCCGGTATCCACGTTTCCATGACATCCATCGTCGCGGCGTGCGGGTGGCCGATGGCGACGGCATAACCCTTGCGCCGCGCGATACGTTCGGTTTCGGCGAGCTGCTTGCGGATCAGTTCCGGCGACTGCACATCGTCGAGGAACACATCGCGCGAGATTGTCGGCAAGCCTTTTTCCTCGGCGATCTGCTTGCCGACCGATTGCGCGCTGGTGCGCGAGTCGAGATAGAAGAGATGCCGCTGCGACAACTCATCCATCACCATGCTCATGCCGTCGGCATAGGCGGTGAATTTACTGCCCATATGGTTATTCACGCCGTCGAAGCCGGTGAAACTCGCCAGCGCATTTTCGAAACGCTGCTGCAAATCGCGCATCGGCAGATCGACCAGCAGCGCCCCCGGCCCCGGGTCTTCGTGGCCCAGCGGTTCCATCGGCATATGCAGCAGCATTTCATGCCCGGCATCGCGCGCCTCTTTGGCTTCCTCTTTCAGCCGCACGGCATAGGGCAAAAAGGACAAAGTAATCGGCGATGCGAGATGAATGGCGCGCTCGCTGCCTTTGAGATCGACGCCGACATCGTCGATGACGATGGCGATTTTCGGTTTGACGCCTTCCGCGACTGGCGGCGACGGGGGCGGCGGGGGCGGCGGTGTTTCTTCAGGCGCAGTCGGCACCGTAATCCCGGCCTCGGGCGGCGGTGTGGTTTGCTGAGATTGCTCCTCGCCACCTAAAGGCGGCTGCTCGACCGGCACCGTGACCGAAGGCGGCGGGCCGGGCGGCAACGTCACATGCCGGTGCGGGGCGAAGGCGACCCACAGCACTCCAAGCGCGAAAATCGCCCAGAAGGCGCGGTTAAGCTTCTTTTTAAATGATTTTTTCATTGGTGAATCTCTGGCGGAGGCCGCATATTACACATGTTTCAGGGATAGGAATATGCTGCTTCTCATCGATAACTATGACAGTTTCACCTACAACCTCGCCCATTATCTGGGCGCGTGGGGGGCGGAAATTCTTGTCCGCCGCAATGACGCGCTGACGGCGGCGGAAGCGCTGGCGCTGAACCCCTCGCATATCGTGCTGTCGCCCGGCCCGGCCCGACCGGAACAGGCCGGGATTTGCATCGATCTTATCAAACTGGCCGCCGAAACCGGCAAGCCGCTGCTGGGCGTGTGCCTCGGGCATCAGGGCATTGGCTATGCCTTCGGCGGCGAGGTTATCCGCGCCCCCCTGCCCATGCATGGCAAAACGGATTCCATTTCCCATAAAGGCGAGAGCATTTTCCGGGGCCTGCCCTCGCCGCTGACCGCCACGCGCTATCACTCGCTGATCGTCAAGCGAGAAAGCATGCCGAAGGAATTGCACGTTACCGCCGAGAATGTCGAAGGTCTGGTCATGGGCCTGCGTCATGCCACCAAGCCCATTCACGGCGTGCAGTTCCATCCCGAAAGCATCGCGACTGAACATGGCCACGCCATGATCAAAAACTTTCTCGATGCGGCCTGAGATGCCCTTAACCGCCGCCGTTACCAAGACCGAAGCGAAACAGGATTTGACCGCCGAAGAAACGCGGGCGGCGTTCGATGTTCTGTTTTCGGGCGAAGCGCCAGAAAATCAGATCGCCGCCTTTCTTCTCGCGCTGCATAACAAAGGCGAAACCGCCGATGAAATTCTGGGCGCGGTGCAATCCATGCGTGGCAAGATGGAACCCATTGCCGCGCCCGCCAACGCCATCGATATCGTCGGCACCGGCGGCGACGGGCGCAATACGCTGAATATTTCTACCGCTGCGGCTTTGGTCGTTGCCGCCTGCGGCATTCCCGTCGCCAAGCATGGCAACCGCGCCGCCTCCAGCCGTTCGGGTTCTTCGGATGTTCTGGCGGCCCTCGGCCTCAATCTCGAACCGTCTTTCGCGGTTCTGGAACGCTGCCTTGCCGAGGCCAATCTGTGTTTCCTGTTCGCGCCGCGCCACCACCCTTCGATGCGCCATGTCGCCGATATCCGCCGCAAACTGGGCATGCGGACAACTTTCAACCTGCTGGGGCCGCTGACCAACCCCGCCAGCGTCAAACGCCATCTGATCGGCGTTTACGACGCGCAATGGCTGCGCCCGATGGCCGAAACGCTTCGCCAGCTCGGCAGCGAGGCCGCCTGGCTGACCCACGGGCAGGACGGCATGGACGAACTTACAACCTATGCGCCCAGCAATGTGATTACCCTTGCAGGCGGCAAAATCGGCACCAAGACGGTGTTCGCAATGGAAGCCGGTATCGCCACCCCCGCCGCCGGCGCTTTGGAAGGGGGAGACGCCGCCTTTAACGCAGTATCCCTCAAACGCCTGCTGGCAGGCGAAAAAGGCCCTTACCGCGATATCGTGGCCCTCAATGCCGCCGCTGCCTTAATTGTGTCGGAAAAGGCCGATAATTTGCATGACGGTGTTGCCATGGCGGGCGAAGTTCTGGATAACGGCGCTGCCGCGGCTACATTGGCCAAACTCGTTAAACTGACCAACGCATGAACGATATCCTTGAAAAAATCTGCGCCGATACCCGCCTGCATGTCGAGCAGGCCAAGGCCCGCACGCCCTTCGAGCAGATGCATCGCGACGCCCTGCGCGTGATGGCGCCGCGCGGCTTCGCCAGCGCCCTGCGCGCCAAAAGCGAGAGCGAAGGCGCGGGGTACATCGCCGAAATCAAGAAGGCCTCGCCCTCGGCGGGATTGATCCGCCCGACTTTTTCGCCCAAACAACTGGCGCAGAATTATGCCGAAGGCGGCGCGGCGTGCCTGTCGGTGCTGACCGAACCGCATTATTTTCAGGGCAGCGCCGTCGATCTGGTCGAGGCGCGCTCGGCCTGCAAATTGCCGGTTCTGCGCAAGGATTTCATGCTTGATGTCTGGCAGGTGGCCGAGGCCCGGGCGATGGGTGCGGATTGCATCCTCGTTATCATGGCCGCCGTTGACGATGCCACAGCGATGGAACTGCACAACGCCGCCACGGGTTACGGCATGGATGTGCTGATCGAAGCCCATGACCGCGACGAGCTGAAACGCGCGCTGAAACTGCCTTCGCGGCTGATCGGCATCAATAGCCGCAATCTCAAAACCCTGAAAATCGATCTGCATGAGGCCGAAGAGTTAATCAAACTGGTGCCCCTCGAACGCTTCGCCATTAGCGAAAGCGGTATCCACAGCGGCGAGGATGTCGCCCGGATGAAGGCGGCAGGCGCGCGCGGTTTCCTGGTCGGCGAGAGCCTTTTGAAGCAGGAAGACCCCGGCGCGGCCCTCTCCATGCTGCGGCGCAGCAAAGCAAACGCTTGACCCTGCCGCGCGGCGGTTGTTAGCCTCCTGCATGTTTTTCAGGAGAATCACTTATGCTGCATAGTGTTAAAGCTGCTACTGCCGAAATTTTGATTCCCCCTCATCATATCCAGACATACGAGACTTTCGCGCATGAAGCGATTTATGAAGTCAGCAAGGAATTGACGCGCTACGGCAAAGGCATTCCCGCGGATATTCGCAAACCGCCGGTTATAGGAATTGCCGAGATCGAAGGCATTCCTGCCATCCTATGCTGGGTGAACGCTTTCATTGAAGCCGGATCGAATTATGCCTTGCTGCATCTGGAGAACGATCTGTCCTTCTGGCGCGAAGCGGATCATCTTAGGGACGGCAGCAAAGTTTGGCAGGCCAATCTCGGGCAAGCGACTATTCCCGGGGCGATGATCGAACATTTGCGGCCGCATGCAAGCAGCATCTATAACGCGTTCAGGTCTGCATCCAGGCCGAATGCCATACCGGGTTGATTGGTCCGGAGTTCAATAAAAAAACGCCCTGTCGCAAGACAGGGCGTTTTGTTTTTTATCCGCTTAACTTACGCGGCTTTTTCTTCGGCTTCTTTCTTGGGGGCCGTCAGCGTGATCTTGCCGCCGGCTTTTTCAACCGCGTCGATAGCGGTCTTGGAAGCGCCCGCGACCGAGATGTCGATCTTGGCCTTGAGTTCGCCCTTGCCGATCAGACGCACGCCGTCGCGCGCCTTGCATGCCACGCCGCAAGCGATCAGACTCTCCGAGGTGATCGGCTTCTTGATGTCCACGCGGCCATCGTCGATCGCCGTTTGCAGGCGGCCGAGATTCACCGCCGCATAATCCTTGGCGAAAATATTCTTGAAGCCGCGCTTGGGCAGGCGACGAATGAGCGGCATCTGCCCGCCCGAGAAACCGCCCAGCGCAACGCCGGTGCGGGCCTTCTGGCCCTTGACGCCGCGGCCGCCGGTCTTGCCTTTGCCGCTGCCGATGCCACGGCCGATAATCATGCGCTTTTTGCGAGCACCTGGATTGTCACGGAGATCGTTCAACTTCATTTTATTAGCCCTTCTTTTCTTCCACGGTCACCAGATGGCGAACCGAGGTAATCATGCCGCGCACTTCAGGCGTATCCTGCAATTCGCGCGACGAGCGAATGCGACCGAGACCGAGCCCCTTGAGCGTTTCGAATTTCTTCGGCCCCTTACCGGTCGAGCCGGCAATCTGCGTCACAATCAGCGTCTTGCCGCCACTCGACTTAGATGGGGCCGCTTTTTTGGTTTGAGCTTTGGCTGTCATAATATCCTGCCTTATTCCTTGCCGGATGCTTCGTCGGCTTTCTTGCCGAGGATTTCGTTGACCTTCTTGCCGCGACGCACGGCAACCGAACGCGGGCTTGCCATCTGATCGAGAGCGTTGAAGGTCGCCTTGATCATGTTGTGTGGATTCGACGAGCCGACCGACTTGGCGACCACGTCATGGATGCCGAGCGCCTCGAACAGAGCGCGCATCGGGCCGCCCGCGATGATACCGGTACCGGGAGGAGCCGTGCGCAGCACGACCTTGCCCGCGCCGAAACGGCCGCGAACGTCGTGATGCAGCGTGCGGCCTTCGCGCAGCGGAATGCGGACCATATTGCGCTTGGCGGCATTGGTGGCCTTGGAGATAGCTTCCGGAACTTCGCGCGCCTTGCCGGTGCCGTAACCGACGCGGCCCTTGCCGTCGCCGATCAGGACCATGGCGGCCATCTTGAAGCTCTTACCACCCTTGACGACCTTGGTGACGCGGTTGATGCCGACCAACTTTTCGATCAGGTCGTTGCCCTGTTCGTCTTTGTTGTCGTTCTTCTTGTTCCGTTCGGGTCTCGCCATACTATTTCCTCTGCGTAAAACTGATTAGAAGGCCATTCTTTCTAGTTAGAAGGAGAGCCCGGCCGCGCGCGCAGCCTCGGCCAGTTCCTTGACGCGACCGTGATAGATGTAGCCGCCGCGGTCGAAAACAACTTCCTTGATGCCGGCCTTGATGGCGCGTTCGGCAATCAGCGTGCCAATGGTCTTGGCCGCATCCTTGTTGGCGCCGGTCTTGAGATTCTTGCGCAGATCTTCTTCCAGCGTCGAAGCGGCGACCAAGGTCTTGCCCAGCTTGTCGTCGATGATCTGCACGGAAATATTCCGTTCCGAGCGATGAACCGACAGGCGCAGACGGCCATGCGAATTCTGCTTGATGTTATAACGCGTGCGCTTGGAGCGGCGTTCGTGAAGTTGTTTTGACGAGAGCATGTTTTCCGTTCCTTATTTCTTCTTACCTTCTTTACGGCGAATACGTTCGCCTTCGTACTTGATGCCCTTACCCTTGTAGGGTTCCGGTTTCTTCATCGCGCGAATTTCAGCAGCGACCTGGCCGACCTTCTGCTTGTCGATTCCAGTCACGGAAATCACGGTCGGCTTTTCGGCCTTGATGGTAATGCCGTCGGGCATCGTGTAGCGCACTTCGTGGCTGAAGCCGATTTGCAGGACGAGATCCTTGCCCTGCACCGCCGCCTTGAAACCGACGCCTTCGATTTCGAGAACGGTGCGGAAACCTTCGGTCACGCCCTTGACCATATTGTTGATGTTGTTGCGGGTGGTGCCCCACAACACGCGGGCGCGCGCGGTGTCGTGATGCATCGACACGGCAACCTTGCCGCCTTCGACCTTGACCACGACTTCGGGCGGCAGGTCGAGCGCCAGATTGCCCATCTTGCCTTTAACGGCGATGTTCTGGTTCTTGACTTCCGCCGTAACGCCCTGCGGCAGAGCTACGGGATATTTGCCAACGCGTGACATGTTAAACCTCTATCTTCCTTAAAATACGCGGCAGAGAATTTCGCCGCCGACATGCTGCGCCCGCGCTTCGTTATCCGAAAGCACGCCGCGCGGCGTCGACAAAATCGAAATGCCCAGACCGTTGAACACTTTGCCCAGATCCTTGATGCCGGCATAAACGCGGCGACCAGGCTTGGAAACGCGGTCGATCTTGCGGATCGCCGGAGCGCCTTCATGGTACTTCAGCTCGATGTCGAGCATCGCCTGCGCGGTGCCTTTTTGCACTTCGCTGTAACCGCGGATGTAACCTTCGCGGGTGAGCGTATCCAGAACATCCTTGCGGTGCTTGGACGAAGGGCATGCGACGACCGCCATATTGGCCATCTGCCCGTTGCGGATGCGGGTCAACATATCGCCCAATGTATCGGTAACTACTGACATTCTGTTGCCCTCCCTTACCAGCTCGACTTGACGAGGCCGGGGATTAACCCGTTATTGCCGTATTCGCGCAGCTTGATGCGGCACAATTTAAACTTGCGATAGTTACCGCGCGGACGGCCAGTCAGCTCGCAACGGTTGCGCTGACGCACCTTGGCGCTGTTGCGCGGCAGAGCGGCCAGCTTCATCACCGCTTCAAAGCGGTCTTCCATACCGGTTTCCTTGTCCTTGATAGTCGCCTTGAGGGCGGCGCGGCGCTTGGCGAACTGCTTGTTGAGCCGTTTGCGCTTGCCTTCTTTTTCAATCATGCATTGCTTGGCCATGTTCTCTCCTTACGCTTGGAACGGCATGTCGAAAGCGCGCAGCAATTCGCGCGCCTCGTCATCCGTCTTTGCCGTGGTGCAAATCACGATATCCATACCGCGGATTTCGTCGATCTTGTCATACTCGATTTCAGGGAACACGATCTGTTCCTTGAGGCCGAGCGCATAGTTCCCGTTGCCATCGAAGCTCTTGGGCGACACGCCGCGGAAATCGCGGACGCGCGGCAGAGCGACGGTGACCAGACGGTCGAGGAATTCGTACATCATTTCGCGGCGCAAAGTGACCTTGGCGCCAATGCCGAGACCGCCGCGCAGCTTGAACGCCGCGATAGCCTTCTTCGACTTGGTGATGACCGGCTTCTGGCCCGCGATCAGCGCGAGTTCTTCAGCAGCATTCTTACTCTTCTTGCTGTCGTTGACGGCTTCGCCGACGCCCATATTAATGACGATCTTTTCAAGACGCGGCACCTGAAGCGCATTCTTGTAGCCGAACTTCTTCACCATCTCCGACTTGATCTGTTCCAGATAGCGCTTTTCGAAGCGCGGCACGTATCTGTCTTTTTTCGCTGCAGTCATTTTCTACCCCTTAAACCTTCTCGCCCGAACGGCGGGCGACGCGGGTCTTGACGCCCTTGACGTCCTTGAACCCGACGCGCGTGGCCTTGTTCGACTTGGGGTCGATATGGGCCACGTTCGAAATGTGAATCGATGCTTCCTTGCGGATGATGCCGCCCTGCGGATTGGCCTGCGAAGGCTTGGTGTGGCGCGCAACCATATTGACGCCTGCGACCTTGACGCGGTTTTCCTTCGGGAACACGGCCACAACTTCGCCGGTCTTGCCCTTGTCCTTGCCGGTCAGGACGATAACCTTGTCCTTGCTTCTGATTTTCAGTTTCGTAGCCATTATATCACTTCCTCTGCCAGCGAGATGATCTTCATAAAGCCGAGCGAACGCAGTTCGCGGGTCACCGGCCCAAAGATACGGGTGCCGATCGGTTCCATATCTTTGTTGATCAGAACGGCGGCGTTGCGGTCGAAACGGATCAGCGTGCCGTCGTTGCGGCGCAGCGCGAAACGCTGGCGAACGATGACGGCCTTGTGCACGTCGCCCTTCTTGACCTTGCCGCGCGGCATGGCTTCCTTGATCGACACGACGATGACATCGCCGATGCCGGCCGATTTGCGCTTCGAGCCGCCGATAACCTTGATGCACGCAACGGCTTTCGCGCCGCTGTTGTCCGCCACATCGAGGACTGTTTCCATCTGTATCATGATGCTATCCCGTTCCTAAATCCGTTACTTCGCTGCTGCCTTTTTAGCAGCGGGTTTCTTTGCGGGCGCGGCCTTGGCTTCCACCTTGACCGGCTTCACAGCCGAACCGCGTTCGGCGCCGCCGACGAGCGTCCAGCGCTTGCTCTTGCTGATCGGCGCGCATTCGATGATTTCAACGACATCGCCGATTTTACGGCTGTTGCCTTCGTCATGCGCCGCATACTTCTTCGACTTGCGCACAATCTTCTTATAAACCGGATGCATGACGCGACGTTCGACCAAGACAGTTATTGTCTTATCGCCCTTGTCACTCACAACCGTTCCTTTTAATACGCGACGCGGCATTTCTGTTTCCCCTTACTTCGGCTTCTTCTTCGAGACATTGACCGCCGGGCGCTTACGCTCGCCGATCACCGTCATGATCTTGGCAATTTCCTTGCGGACATGGCCGACGCGAGCCGTGTTCTGCATCTGGCTGGTCGCCTTCTGGAAGCGCAGGTTGAACTGCTCTTTATGCAGCTCGGCGAGGCGCGTTTCCAGTTCCTTGTCCGTCTTGCCGCGAATATCGGCGGCTTTTACTGTGTTCTTGCTAGCCATAATCCCCTACCCTTACGCGGCTTCGCGCTGAATGAACTTGGTCTTGATCGGCAGCTTGGCCGCGGCCAGCTTGAAAGCTTCCTTGGCGATCACCATCGACACGCCGTCCATTTCGAACATGATGCGGCCGGGATGCACGCGGCAGGCCCAGAATTCCGGATTACCCTTGCCCGAACCCATGCGGACTTCAGCGGGTTTTTTCGACACGGGAACGTCGGGGAACACCAGAATCCACAGACGGCCCTGACGCTTCATGGCGCGAGTGATAGCGCGGCGCGCGGCTTCGATCTGACGCGCAGTGATACGTTCCGGCTCCATCGCCTTAAGGCCGAAAGCGCCGTAATTCAGGCGGAACCCGCCCTTGGCGGCGCCGTGAATGCGGCCCTTGTGGGCTTTGCGGTACTTGGTGCGTTTCGGTTGCAACATAATCTTATCCTAACTTACGAGCGTTGCGGTTGGTTGTCGGCGTGGCGCTTCTCCTGCGCCATCGGATCATGCTCAAGAATGTCGCCTTTGAAAATCCAGACTTTGACGCCGCAGGTACCCATGGTGGTAAAAGCGGTCGCGGTGCCATAATCGACATCGGCGCGCAGGGTGTGCAACGGCACGCGCCCTTCGCGGTACCATTCCATGCGGGCGATTTCAGCGCCGCCGAGACGGCCCGAGCAGTTGATACGAATACCGAGAGCGCCGCCGCGCAGAGCCGACTGAACGGCGCGCTTCATGGCGCGGCGGAAGCCGATGCGGCGTTCGAGCTGATCGGCGATTCCGGCGGCCACGAGCTTGGCATCGATGTCCGGCTTGCGGATTTCGACGATGTTCAAATTCACTTCGGCGCTGGTCATCTTGGCGATGTCCGAACGCAGTTTCTCAATGTCGGCGCCCTTCTTGCCGATGATGACGCCGGGACGGGCCGAGTGAATGGTGACGCGCGCCAGCTTGGCCGGGCGTTCGATCACGATCTTGGCGACGCTGGCGCTCTTGCCCAGCAAGTTGGTCAGATAATCGCGGATCTTGAAATCTTCATGCAGCAGCTTGCCGTAATTGCCGTGGTTCGCGAACCAGCGGCTGTCCCAGGTGCGGTTGATGCCGAGACGCAGACCGATTGGATTGACCTTTTGACCCATATTTAGGCTCCTGCCTTCGCTGAAGCTTTGGCGGGTTTGGCCGCCTTGGCTGATGTGGTTTCCGATTTCTTGGCTTCCGATTTTTTCGACAGCCCGCGCGCGCGCTTGGCCGACATTTCGGTCGAAACTTCACGTTCCTTGACGATGATCGTCAGGTTGCTGAAGGGCTTTTCAAAGCTCGCGCTCTTGCCGCGACCACGGGCCATGAAACGCTTCATGACGAAGGCGCGACCGACCCAGGCTTCGGCGACGTACAATTTATCGACGTCGAGGCTGTGATTGTTTTCGGCGTTGGCAACGGCGGCCTGCAGAACTTTCTTCACTTCGTCGGCGACGCGGCGCTTTTCGAAGGTCAGCTGCGTCAGCGCGGCGGCGGCGCTCTTGCCGCGAATGCTGGCGGCAACGAGGTTCAGTTTGCGGGCGCTGGAACGCACGGCCTTGGCTTTCGCCAGAGCGCCGGATTCCTTACGCAGTTTTTCTTTCAAGAGTGCCATAATGTTTTTCCTTAGCCAGCCTTCTCAACTTTTTTCTCGGCGACGCTGTGTGCCTTGAATGTGCGTGTGGGCGCGAATTCGCCGAATTTGTGGCCGATCATGTTTTCGGTGACCGACACCGGCAAAAACTTGTTGCCGTTGTATACGCCAAACGTCAAACCCACGAACTGCGGCAAAATCGTCGAGCGGCGCGACCAGATCTTGATGATCTCGTTGCGGCCCGAAGAGCGCGCTTTGTCGGCCTTCTTGAGCATGTAGCCGTCGACGAACGGGCCCTTCCAAACTGAACGTGTCATTTCGCTAAACCTCCAAAAATCCATGCTTGAAAACGTGATACGCTGCCCTTGGGTCTGCGCGCAATCTTATCCGTCGCATGCGAAATCATATGCGTATGACCGTTTTCTTCCATCGGCGCATGCTCGGCATTCGCCAGCGTAAAATCGCGCTGAGCCTGCTTGTACTCAGCGGTGTTATCTGCATCAATCAAAAGCCCCATCATAAACTCCTTACGCCGCCTGGCGGTCTTTACGCTTGTTCGCGCGACGGATAATCTGGCCGTCGGTGCGCTTGTTGTTACGGGTCTTGGTGCCTTTGGTGCCTTTGCCCCACGGCGTGACCGGATGACGACCGCCCGAAGACTTGCCTTCGCCGCCGCCATGCGGATGGTCGACCGGGTTCATAACCACGCCGCGCACGGACGGGCGAATGCCCTTCCAGCGGTTGCGGCCGGCCTTGCCCATCTGTTCGTTCATATGCTCGGCGTTCGATACCGAACCGACGGTCGCCATGCATTCCTGAGGAATAATGCGCAACTCGCCCGAGTTCAGCTTGACCTGCACGATACCGGCATCACGGCCGACGATCTGCACATAGGCGCCAGCCGAACGCGCAATCTGGCCGCCCTTGCCGGGCTTCATTTCCACGTTGTGGACGATGGTGCCGACGGGGATGTTCTTCAGCTTCATCGCGTTGCCGGGCTTGACGTCAACCTTGTCGCCCGCGACCACGACATCGCCCTTGGCGAGACGCTGCGGAGCCAAAATGTACGACTTGGTGCCGTCTTTATAGATGATCAAAGCGATATGCGCGGTGCGGTTAGGATCGTATTCCATACGCTCCACGGTCGCTTCCATATATTTGCGGCGCTTGAAATCGACCAGACGATACCGGCGCGCGTGACCGCCGCCGATATGGCGCGTGGTGATGCGACCATGATTGTTGCGGCCCCCGGTCTTCTTCAGACCTTCGGTCAGCGACTTGACAGGCTTGCCCTTCCACAGGTCGGAACGATCGACCTGGATCAGCTGGCGCATGCCGGGAGTAACGGGATTGAAATGTTTAAGTGCCATAATCTACCTCACACGCCCGACTGCATGTCGATGCTGTTGCCTTCGGCCAGCGTCACGATCGCGAATTTCACGTCGCTGCGGAAGCCGATCTTGCCTTTGAAACGCTTGGTCTTGCCCTGACGGTTGTGGGTGTTTACAGCCTCAACCTTAACATTGAATAAACTTTCCACGGCCGACTTGATCACCGGCTTGGTGGCGGCGCGCGCGACACGGAAAGTGTACTGACGCGAAGCGGTGATGTTGGTCGCCTTCTCGGTGATAACCGGGGAAACGATCACGCCGTAATGCGCGATGGTCGGAGCTGCGGGCTTCGCGGCTTTCGCCTTCGGCGCTTTGGCTTTCTTTACTGCTGCTTCGGTCATTTCAGTCTCTCTTGCAATTGTTCGACCGCGTTCTTGGTCAAAACCAGAACGTCGCGGCGGAGGATGTCGTACACATTCGCGCCCTGCTCCGGCAGAACGTCGATATGCGGAATGTTGCGCGCGGCCTTGGCGAAATTTTCGTCGAGGTTCGAGCCGTCGATGATAAGCGCGTTGGCCCAGCCCAGCTTGCTGAACTTTTCGGCCAAAGCCTTGGTCTTGTGGCTGTCGAGCTTGGCGCTGTCCAGAATGATCAGCTTGCCGTCCTGCTGCTTGCTGGCCAAAGCCATGCGCAGAGCAAGCTGGCGAACTTTCTTGGTCAGATCGTGAGCGTGATCGCGCACAACCGGCCCGAAGATGATGCCGCCCTTGCGGAACTGCGCCGAGCGCAACGAACCCTGACGCGCGCGGCCGGTGCCCTTTTGCGCCCACGGCTTCTTGGTCGTACCTGCAACTTCGCTTACGCCCTTGGTCTTGTGATTGCCCGAGCGGCGCTTGGCCAGCTGGTAATTCACCATGCGGGTGAGGATGTCGCGGCGCGGCGTGACGCCAAACACGGCGTCGAGCAGATCGATCGAACCGACTTCCTTGTTTTCGAGATTTTTAATTGCCGTTTTCATAATATCACCCTCGCGTTAAGCTGCGGCTCCCGCGTTTTCAGATTTCGTCTTCAGGCCGGCCGGCAGCGGAGCGTCTTTATGACGCGCGCGCTTGATGGCGTCGCGAATGAACACATAACCGTTTTCGGGGCCGGGAATGGCGCCCTTGACCAGAACCACGCCCATATCGGCATCGACCGAAACCACTTGCAGGTTCATGATCGTGACGTTGGTGTGGCCCATATGGCCGGCCATTTTCTTGCCTTTGAAAGTGCGGCCCGGATCCTGACGCTGACCGGTCGACCCGAGCGAACGATGCGAGACCGAGACGCCGTGAGTGGCGCGCAGACCGGCGAAGTTCCAGCGCTTCATGCCGCCCGCGAAACCCTTGCCGATAGTGACCGCGGTCACGTCGACGAACTGGCCGGGCACGAAATGGGTCGCGGAAAGTTCCGCACCGACTTCGAGCAAGGCGTCGTCGCTGACGCGGAATTCCGCGAGCTTCATCTTGGGTTCAACCTTGGCCGCTGCCATCTGGCCTTTAACAGCCTTCGACACGTTCTTGGCCTTGGCTTTGCCGTAACCGAGCTGCACGGCGGCATAGCCGTTCTTTTCCTTGGTACGGACGCCCGTGACCTGCACTTCGTCAAGCTTGAGCACGGTGACCGGAATATGTTCGCCGGTTTCGGAGAACACGCGGGTCATGCCGAGCTTGGTGGTGATGAGACCGGTACGTTGCGATTTCAATGTCATAGTCATAATTACACCCTGATCTCAACATCGACGCCGGCGGCGAGGTCGATCTTCGACAAAGCGTCGATGGTCTGCGGGGTCGGCTCGATGATGTCGAGCAAACGGCGATGCGTGCGGATTTCAAACTGCTCGCGCGACTTTTTATCGACGTGCGGGCCGCGATTGACCGTGAAACGCTCAAACCAGGTCGGCAGCGGGATCGGGCCGCGCACCTGCGCGCCCGTGCGCTTGGCCGTGCTGATGATCTCGCTCACGGACTGATCCAATGTGCGGTGATCGAACGCCTTCAAGCGAATTCTGATCGTTTGCGTATCCATGTTAAACCTCAAACTCGTTTCTTATCACATCACAAAGTGAAGAATGCCGCTGGGGCCGACAGGAAAATCTGAAGACATATCCCGGGCCTGCTTATTTCTTGCATGCTGGACAGACCTTGCAGACGGTGCCTTACCCGTCGAAGTCACCGGACGAAAAGGTTCATCTCCGTATTCATACCCACGCCCTTCGGCGCGTATCTGAACCAGCATCGGAACTTCCTGATTTTGAACCTTCATCATCTCACTCTATCCTTCATCGGTCGCCCGCGCCCCTCCCGGAGCGCGAGCTCCCTTTTTCCTCTTACTCGATAATCGAAGCCACCACGCCGGCGCCGACGGTACGGCCGCCTTCGCGGATAGCGAAGCGCAGACCTTGGTCCATGGCGATCGGGGCAATCAACTTCACTTCGCAGGTGATGTTGTCGCCGGGCATCACCATTTCGGTGCCTGCGGGCAGAGTCATTTCGCCGGTTACGTCCGTCGTGCGGAAGTAGAATTGCGGGCGATAGTTGGTGAAGAACGGGGTGTGACGGCCGCCTTCGTCCTTGGTCAGAATGTAGCATTCCGCCTTGAACTTGGTGTGCGGGCTGATGCTGCCGGGTTTGCAAAGAACCTGGCCGCGTTCCA
>JARLJC010000176.1 GCA_031291435.1 Alphaproteobacteria bacterium
GGAAAAATCGTAGACTCTCTTGAGAATTTCCGGCGAGGTGTCGCGCATCGAGACCCATTGCAGGATCGAATAAGGCGGCAAGTAGATGTCGAACGTTACGTCTGGATTTGCGGCGATCAGGCCGATCGCGTCGCGCTCGAATACGCGGACCTTCATCTCATAGTTGGTATCATCCGCCAAGTACTTGCTGCGTACCGGATCGGTGATGTGCCTGAAGGCGGCCCTCGCCCGCTCTGCGTTGTAGGCCGCGGCGAGGTCGAAGTCGGGCCGCAGGGTATTGATATCGTCGACGCGGGGAATCGGGAATTTGAACATCACGCCATTGGTCAGCCGCGCCACGACCGGCTCGAGCGGTGGAATCGATCGCGCCATGATCCACGCCGATTCGCGCGCCATGCTTCCGCTCAGCAAATAACCGGCGAATCCCTTCGCATTTCGCCGGTAGAGATCGGCCGGAATGTAAATATTCGAATCGATGTCCGGGGCATCATGGAAAGTCCAGTCATCCACTTCCCAGAGTACCCGCCGGGGGCGATGCCTGAGCGCCGCCGCAAGGACGAAATTCTGTTCGTTTGAGGTTGAGCCGTTCAACGCCAGTTTCAGCGACTTGACGCCGAGAATCCGGTCGATGTCGCTCTGCCGGAAATGAATCGTTAGCGACGTGCCCATAAACACGGTGTCGTATTGCTGGCTGTGGATCAGCCCGGCATCCTGCATGCGAGTGTCATTCGAATACATCGCCGCAAACAAATGCGCGGGCCTGAAAATCTGCAAGGGATCGACGGCGAAATTGAGCGCGGCCGCCACGACCATGACAAACAGGCTCGCGCACAGAAACCGGATCAGATTTCTTGCCGGCGCGCTCATTTGTTTGAGCATGATCTCCGCGCAAACGCCTTCGCGTTTGTCGCGAGGGAAAACCGGTACCCACTTTGCGCTAACGCGGCCCTTCGGGTCCGGATCATGCTCTAGAACCTGAAATAAATGAATTCGCTGTGCTGCTGGATTCCGAGAATCCCGAACACCAGCACCGCCGCAGTGACATAGATAAAGACCGGGCGCTTCTGCCACGGGCTAAGCTGCTCACCGACGGTGCGATTCTTGTGGTCGTAACCCATGATAGCTTGCGTATTCGGCGCGAACCAGGCGATCGCGGCATAGATCATGATGAACACGCTATAGACGATCTCGCCGCGACCGAAAACGATGTGGGTGGGGTCGGCCATTCTTGACAGCACGAACAGCGCCGACGCCAGGCTGTCGGCGCGGAAAAACACCCAGGCGACGACGACCGCGACGAACGTCAGAATGAACGCTGCGATATTCGTGGCGCGCGCAAATCGCGGCGCGACCGCGGGCCCGTAATTGATCCAGGCGTGATTGATGCAGAGATACACCCCGTGCAGCGCGCCCCACACGACGAAAGTCCAGGCCGCGCCGTGCCAGAGGCCGCCAAGCAGCATCGTGATCATCAGGTTGACATAACGCAGCAGCGGGCCATGCCGGTTACCGCCGAGCGGGATATAGAGATAGTCGCGCAGGAACTGCGACAGCGTCATGTGCCATCGCCGCCAGAAATCGATGATATTGCCGGCCTTGTAAGGCGAATTGAAATTGAGCGGCAGGAAAATCCCAAACATCAGCGATATTCCGATCGCCATGTCCGAATAGCCCGAGAAATCGAAATAGAGCTGGAACGTATAGGCCAGCGCGCCGATCCATGCCCGGTCGAACGACGGCGTGACCGGGCCAAAGGCGAGCGAAACCAGCGGCTGGATGCCATCGGCGAGGCCGGTTTTCTTGAACAGGCCGATCCCAAAAATGATCAGGCCGCACAGGATCAGATGCGGATTCGGCCGCTTTGATTCCGCGGATTCGAATTGCGGGATCATATCCCTGTGATGAAGGATCGGCCCCGCGATCAGATGCGGGAAGTAGGTGACGAAAAGCGCGTAATGCGGCAGAGCGTAATGCGCGACCTTGCCCCGGTAGGCGTCGACCAGAAACGCGATCTGGGTGAAGGTATAGAAGGAAATGCCGACCGGCAGCAGGATGTTGACCACAAGGCCGGTCGCGAACAGGGCATTGAGGTTGGCGGCAAAAAAACCGGCATATTTGAAGATGCCGAGCACCAGGAGATCGCCGGTCACGCCGAAGGTGAGGACGGTAAATCGCGGGGCGGCGCGCAGGCGGCGCGAAATCAACAACAGGCCGGCGAGATAGTTGAAGGCGACCGAGCCCAGCAGCAACAGCACAAACTGCCAGTTGCTGAACGAATAGAAGACCAGCGACGCCAGCGCGAGCCAGATCACCGGTGCCAGATTGCCCCTCCGGCCGAGCGCGAAATAGCCGAGCAGGACGACCGGCAGGAACACAAAAATGAACGGGTAGGAGTTGAAAAGCATAAGGCTACTCAGGGGCGTGCCGGAAAGCCTAACCATACAACCCCGCGATCAACAAGCCGCGTAAGGCTCTGGCGCAGGTCCGTCATATCTGGCAATCCGCCCGGGAAGCCCGATATGACACCGCGTACGACGAGAGCCGAGTGACCCGATGGACAAAAAGAGCCCCCCGACGCCGCCGGTAGCACCGCGCC
>JARLJC010000023.1 GCA_031291435.1 Alphaproteobacteria bacterium
AGTTGGCTCGAGGCGATCAGCCCGAAGGCGTTGGCCCCGAAGAACCAGCCAAAATGGCTCGGTTGGACGCCATAGAGGTCAATCAGCACGAAGGGCGATCCGGCGATATAGGCGAACATGCCGGCCATGCACAGACCGCCCGCCAGGGCAAAGCCCATGAAGGATCGGTTGCGGAGCAGATAAAGATAATTGCCGCCAACCGATTTCAGGCTCAAAGGCGGTTCATGAGCCGTCTGGTGACTCTCTCGCAGGCCGAAAGTGATGGCGACAAGGGACAGCGCGCCGAACAGCGCCAGCACGACGAAAATCGCGCGCCAGCCGAATGAGGTCAGCAGCCAGCCGCCGAGCAAAGGCGCGAGGATCGGCGCCAAGCCCATCACCAGCATCAGCATGGAAAAAGCCCGGGCGGATTCGCGCGCGCTCATCCGGTCGCGCACGATCGCTGTTGGAATGACGATGCCGGCGCAGCCGCCCATCCCCTGCAGAAATCGGAAAATCCACAGCATCGTCACGCTGCCCGACAGCGCGCAGCCTATGGAAGCGACGGTATAAAGCGCAAAGCCGAAATAGAGCGGCGGCTTGCGGCCGAAGCGATCGCTGAGCGGGCCATAGCATAATTGTCCCAGTGTCAGGCCGATGAAAAAGCAGGCTAGCGTCAATTCCATACTGCCATGCGGCGCGGCGAGAGCCCGCTCCACTTCCGGGAAGCTCGGCAGATACATATCGATCGATAGCGGCGCCACGGCCGTCAAGGAGCCAAGCAAGACCAGCCAACCGGGAAATTTTTTCGGCGGCGTCGCAGCGGAAGAACTGTTCATGTCGCTGTTTTTCCAGTGAGGACGCAAAAGCAAAGCCGGGCGTCAGGAAAACCCGACCCGAGTTGCCGCCGCAAGCTTTTATTGCGAATGGCCGCGCGTGATCATTCCGCGGCTTGTCGGATTTTTTGGGCTCCGAAGAAGTCCTGTATCCGGTCTTTCTGGATGAGCTTTGCCGCGGCGATGCTATTTTCCTTGACGTGGCCGTAGCCGCGGATTTCGTCGGGCGTATTGGCGAGGTTGGCAGCGGCGGGATAATTATGGGCGTCGAGGTTCGACGCGATCTGGGCGAGCAGATTGATATAGTC
>JARLJC010000177.1 GCA_031291435.1 Alphaproteobacteria bacterium
CGGTGAAGGGAATAGCCAGGCCCCGCTAGCGTTCGGCCTTGAAGCGCCGGGCGCTTCATGGACGAACGATCGCGGGACTTACATAAACGTAGAGCACGATTTTTCGACTCAATCGATTCAATGACATAAATCATGCTCTAATATTGCTCCAACAACGACTAACACATGCCCCAGCATCAAGAAACACGCATTTTGCCCTATAGCCCGGCCCAGATGTTCGATCTCGTGGCGGCCATCGAGCGTTATCCCGAATTCCTGCCCTGGTGCAAGGACGCCCGCATCCTGTCGCGCGACGGCGACAAGGTCGTGGCCGATCTTGTCATCGGCTACAAGCTGTTTCAGGAGCGGTTCACTTCCGAAGTGACGCTCGACCGCCCGCGCGCCATCGCGGTGCATTACCGCAAGGGGCCGCTGTCGCATTTGTCGAACGCATGGGAGTTTCGCCCGAAAGGCCGGAAAGGCTGCGAATTGTCCTTCCATGTCGATTTCGATTTCCATTCGCCTTTGCTGCGCGCGGCGATGACGGTGTTCTTCGACCGTGCGCTCAGCAAAATGGTCGAGGCGTTTGAAACGCGGGCGGCGGAGATTTACGGCTGATTATGCGGGAACCATCCGCGCCTCGTCATCCCGGCGTAAGCCGGGATCCAGTCCTACAAGTGCCATAAGGCGTAGCTTGCGGGTGCTTCGGGTCTGGATCCCGGCTTGCGCCGGGATGACGACTTTAGCTTGGCAGGGGGCGCTTAACCCGCCAGCCAGCGGCGCAATTTCTCATATTCATCGTCGCCGGGTAGGAAATAGCCGTGGCGCATCAGGAAATCGATGATCACGAGATTGCAGTTGAATTTGAACCGATCGGTGTCGCGCACAATGGCGGCGACTTCTTCCACCGGCATCAGGTGAAACGCGGCCACTTCGCCGTCGGTATTCACGGGTGTGAAACTTGCCGGCAGTTCGAGGTCATAGATAAATAAAGTATCGCGGCGCAGCCCGCCTTTGTAATCGACGGTGTAATTCATCGTGGTGGCGAGTTGCGCGCTGATGGCCAGCTCCTTGGCCACACCGGCTTCCTCATATGCTTCCTTGCAGAGATTTTCTTCGGCGGTGAGGCCGATGGGCTGGCCGCCGCCGATGATGTTGTCGAGCTTGCCGGGGCTGGCGGGGCGATCCTTGGCCCGCTCGCCAATCCACATATGAATGCCGTCGGGTTTGCGGACATAGCCGTTGACATGCACGCCCCAGGCCCGCACGCCGAACCACGGCACCGCGACGCGGTCGATCTGCGCCACAGGCTCGTCGCCCCAGTTTTTAACCACGGCATATTGTTCGTGTCGCAATTTATCGTTGCGGCGCTGCGAGAGAAATTGCGTGGCTTCGGCCAAAGCGGCGCTACGGGTGTCGAAGGTTTCGCAACGCGGGTCGAGCGCGATGCCATCGTTGAGAGGAATGAAAGTCTTGGTTTCGGCGGGCAAAAGTTGCGCCAGCTCACGCGTCACATAGCCATAGACCCTGCCGCCGATAAAAAGCGGCGCGAAAGCTGCAGGATCATGCCTGTTGCAGGCGTCGAAGTGACGGGCGAAGCCGGGGGCGGTCATGGCAGGACAAGGCGCGAGGGAAAGACGGCTTTGTCTAACTCACCGAAGCGGGTTCGGCAAGCGTGTCCATCCCTTGCTGTATGTCTTATACCTTGGCGCGCCTCGGCATCGGCGGCGTATCGTCGATATCCTCATTCTTGGCGGTCGAAAGATACGAGATACTGGCAATCGGCTTAGCCGTTTTGGCCTTGGCGGCGGGGACGACAGCAACCGGCGGTGTGACGCGGATATTCTTGAACTGCCACGGGTCGGTTTCGTCGATATCCTCGGGGAACAAAGTGCTGCGGTTCTGCAGCGGGTTCCAGTCGCCCCATACACCGACCACTTCGCCGAGATAGGGCGAGGCGATTTCCATGATACGCTCGAAATCAAGCTGCTCGGCTTCGAGAACGCCGCGATCGGGGTTTTCAATCGCCCACACCATCGCGCCGAGAATGGCCGCCGTGACCTGCAGCGAGGTGGCGTTGTTATAGGGCGCGAGGCGCCGCGTTTCCTCGATCGACAGCCGCGACCCGAACCAGTAAACGCCTTTGGCGCTGCCCATCAGCAGAACGCCGAGTTCGTCGGAGCCGGTTACCACTTCGTCGGTGATGAGGCGCTGTTTCGGTTGCAGCACGCCGCCCCTGCCGTTCATCTCGTGCAAAGACAGCATGGCGTCGTCGCAGGGATGATAGGCGTAATGGCAGGTCGGGCGGTATGTGACGCGGCCATTTTCGCGCACGGTCAGGTAATCGGCGATCGAAATCGATTCGTTATGGGTGATGAGATAGCCGATATAGGGGCCTTCCTTGGGCGTCCAGCTGCGCACCTGCGTGGCGCTGCCGGGGCGGTTGAGGTAAATCGCCGAGTCGCAGCCGAAAGTGTGGCGCTGTCCGTCGGCGGGCAGGGCTTTTTCATGCGTGCCCCAGCCGAGTTCGGAAGGCTGGCGGCCTTCGCTGTAAAAGCCGTCGATCGACCAGGTATTGACGAATTCGCCGGGCTGTTTGCGCAGTTCGGCGGCCTGCGTGTCGCGCTCGGCGACATGAATGGCCTTGATGCCGAGACGCTGCGCCAAAGCCGCCCAATCCTCGCGGGTTGCGGGCTTTTCGACCGCGATATTGTTGCCGGCGGCGATGTCGAGCAGGGCCTGCTTGACGAAATGGCCGACGATGCCGGGATTGGCGCCGTGGCAAATCACCGCTGTGGGGCCGCCGCGATATTTCGGGCGCAATTCGAGAGCGCTTTCGCGCAGCACATAGTTCGAGCGTTCGGCCACCGTCAGGTTGGGGTCGGTATACATCCCGCCCCACGGTTCGACCACGGTATCGAGATAGAGCGCGCCCTTTTCCTGGCACAGCTCGATCAGGGCCACGCACGACACATCGACCGAAACGTTGACGACGAAATCGCCTTTTTGCAGGCGTTCGCCCAGCAATTTGCGGTAATTGTCCCGCGTCAACGGTGTTTTGAAGAACGGTACGCCATAGGAACGCGCTTCGCCGCGGCCGCGATCGTCGGCCGTGATGATGCATATCTGTTCAGGTTTGACCTCGAAGTGTCGCAGGATTAAAGGCAGCACGCCTTGCCCGATGCTGCCGAAGCCGATCAGGTAGATGTGGTTTTTAAACGCGTGATACTTCTTATAGTCCATTCTTAGGCCACCTCTCATTTCTCGCGACTCACATGAGTCACAAGGGTTACGATTTACTCTACCAATTTCAAGTATGCTGCGCCGCGGACATGACGTTTTCGTCCGGCTGTTGCAGTTGTGTCGGGAACAATCTCGACCTGCAAGTCCGAATAAAAGCCGTTGAACTTCGAGGTCGAGGCCGAACCGTAGGCGCCCATGCCGGCGAGAGCGATCCAGTCGCCTTCGCAGACATCTTCGGGCAGCTGGAACGGGCCCTGCATGTAATCGACCGAATCGCAGGTGGGGCCGTAGAAGCGGAAAGGCGTTAGCGTTTTGCTGGCGGGCTTGCGGTTTTTACGTGCAGGACGCATCAGCACGGCGCTGTTCTGCCACTTCATCGCGCAGACTTCGAACATATTGCCGTAGCTGCCGTCGTTAATATAAAGCACATCGCCTTTGCGCAGTTCGACGCGCACCAGAAGCGTGCTGCCGTTGCCGCACAAAGCACGGCCTGGTTCCGACCAGACTTCGCAGCTCTTGGGCAGTTTGATCTTGGTTAAGGATTCGCGGATGACGTCGAAGAAATCGGTCAGCGGCGGCACTTCCATGCCGAGCCCCTGAATCGGGAAACCGCCGCCGAGATCGAACACGTCGAGCTTGACGCCCGACTTGCGGATAATCTCCCCGGCGCGGGCAATGGCGTCGGCGTAGGATTGCGGTTCGAGGGTCTGCGAACCGACATGGAACGAGATGCCGACGCGGTGCGCGGCTTTGTCGGCGGCTTTGAGCAGTTCGGCCCCGGCTTCCGGCGTGCAGCCGAATTTGCCGGTCAGCTGGCAGGCGGCGCTGCCCTTGGGCATGGCGATGCGCACGACGATCAGCAGGTCCTTGGCGTTGTCGGTTTCTTCGAGGATCTTGTGCATTTCCTCGAAAGTATCGATCACGAAATCGCGCACGTCATACTGGAAATAGGCGGCGCGGATGGCCTCGCGGCTCTTGATCGGGTTCATGAAAGCGAGATGCGCGCGCGGGAACATATCGCGCAGCAATTTCACTTCGCCGAGCGAGGCGACGTCGAAATGGGTGATGCCCGCTTCATAGAGCTTCCGAAGCACGTAAGGGTCGGGGTTGGATTTGACGGCATAAAGGCTGTGGCCGGGGAAATTCTCGACGAACAGGCGGGCGGCTTCATGCAGCTTTTCGGGGTGCATGCACAAAATCGACTGCGAGGGGCGCAGGCTCTTGAGGGCTTTGTCGATGCCGGCAAAGCGCGGCATGCCCATGTGTTGCTGGGCATCGGAGGCCAGCGCATTGAGTGCGGCGGTGACGTTCTGCGCGGCGATAGGTACGGTTTCGTTGTAGTCCATGATGAAACTCCCCAAGGTTGCAATGCCAAAAACAGCCAAGGGGGTGGACGAGAATGCGGGGCGCGTAACCGGATAAGGACGATGCGCGGCGCCGGGATGCCTTGCATCCCATGCCTCGCCTGCGACAGCCGCTTTCAGAAAAGCGGAAGCCGACCCTTACCCTCTTTGCCTCGCAACCCAGACCCTGTCCGACGCTCTTGATTAAGGGAGCCGGACAACCTCTTTGCTGCATACCACTTTCCCATTTTCGCCTAATCCGGGCTTAGATGGGCGGCAAAGCGTCGTTACATAAACCAATGGGGAACGAAAAAGGTGGTATGCCTCGTCGTCCTTGGGCCAGTGGTACGTGCGCTTCCGTAAACCTCTATGTAGGTCAAAACTTTTAAGATTCAATAAAAAATTTCATTTCACGGGATTTTTTTTCGCATGTGGCGCTTTGGCACCAATCATTTTGGTCTCGGGATTGACGCGATAGACCACGAAGTTGGTGATGCCTGGCGTCGGCACGCGCGTCAGCCAGTCAGGCACCGGGCCTTTGAATAGACGCCCGACCATGCTGGGCGGATTGGCGTTGGGGTCGACATCGAGGCCCAGCGCCGGGTTGCACGAGATCACGATATCGACGCCGCGCCGCCGCGCGATGCGCTCGGCTTCCTCGGGATAAAGCGTGGTGAAGAAACGGTTAGCGTCGAGATTGCCCATCACATTCATATGGAAGGGCGCGCTCAGGACCCTGTCGTCGGTGCGGAACAGGAATTCCGGCCCCAGCGTCATTTCGCTCAGGATCGTGTGCTGACCTTTGCCGAGGCCGTTGGGATCGCGCAGCACATGCTCCAGTTTAACCATGTCGCAGGCGTTGCGTCCGGCATCGATGGGGAATAGCAAGACGCCGGTGTTGAAGCTGCGATCGTCGTAAAGGGCAGGCAGCAGCACGGAGGGCAGAGGGCCGACCAGCAGGAGCAGGCCGATTTCGGCGAGAACTCTGGTGCGTCCCTGATAGGTGCGGCCAATCCAGCGCCAGCCCTGAGCCAGCAACGCGGTCAGCGGCAGCGCCGACAGCGCCAGCGCGTCGCCGATAAAGCGGTACTGATAGAACACCGTCAACCCGATCCCGGCCAGCAGCAACACGGATACGAAAATCCATTTCTCCTGCGCGACGCCGCGTGCCGTGCGGGCGAAATACAGCACCGCTGGGACGGCGATAAAGCACAGCCCCATGAAATGCGTGAAATGGCTCCAGCCATCGGTGGTCTTGAGGATGGGCAGCGCCTCCTGCGCCTCGTTAAGGAGCAAGGGCACGAGCTGCGGGTCGATCGCGCCATAAGGGCCTGAGGCGAGTTCGGGGAAATGCATGAGGAACAGTTCGGCGGCGACCAGCGCGAGGATGGAACCCACCGCCCAGCGCGCCAGCGGGGCAGGCGCCAGCGCCACGCCGATGAAGGGCGCGGCTATGGCGGCGGCCATCGCCACATAGACAATGGAATAAGTCAGAATGTCCTGCTCGAACCACGCGGCGGGCGGGCGGGTGAATGCCAGGCAGGCAATCGTCCCGAGCAGATAGGCGATGGCATAGAAAGCGGCGTTGCGCGCGCCTGCTCCCCCATGCCGCATGGCCCATAGGCCGAGCAGGGCCGAGGCCAGCAGCAGCCACGGCATCGCCTCGAGTGCGATCATCATAGTGAAGGCCATTAGCAGCCCCGCGCTGATGGCGGCTTTGGCATCCTCGGGTTTTTCGACCAGGCGCATCAGGCAGCCGAACGCCGCCATCAAAAGAATAATCACCAGCCCGTGATGATCGACGTGCCCCGGCATGAATTCGAACAGCAGGCCGGGCATGAAGAGAACGACATAGGCCGAGGCGCCCGCCCAGTTGGCCGGAACCAGATGCGCGGCCGCGCGGCGCATGACGGCCAGCAGGCCGCCGAGCAGGAACAGCGGATAAATCCACGCCAGCACGGTAGCGGCCCCGCGCCAGGCCAGCCCCATTTTATGAAACAGCCAGATTCCCGCCGCCATCGGCATCTGAGCGAAACGCGAGAAATGAATGGGCGTACCGTAGGGGACATCGAGCCGGTGCTGCACATTATCGTACCAGTTCTGTCCTTTAAGCCAGTCGATGACCTGATCGAGATACATATAATCGTCGGGATCGGGGAAATTGCCGCGCACCACGTCGTTATGGGGGAAAACCATCTGCGCCCAGGCGTAATAAAGAATGACCATGAAAGCGAGGCCGTCGAAGGGCGGATGAAATATCGCCGCAATCTGGCGCAGGGTCTGGGATAAATATTTCATTGGAAACTTGAGTTGTGGGAAAGCTCCGAGTCGGCTAGGACTTCACGCAAGAGCTAACAGCTAACCGGGCGCAACACAAATGACCTTTCTCCAGGCCCTCGTCATCGCGATCCTGCAGGGCGCCACCGAACTGTTTCCGGTCAGCAGCCTCGGCCATGCCGTGATCCTGCCGCGCCTGCTCGGTTGGGATGTCGATCAGAAGGGGCCCGCCTTCCTGCCGTTCCTTGTCGTGCTGCATCTCGGCACCGCCACGGCGCTTCTGGCCTATTTCTGGCGCGACTGGTTCGGTTTCGCCCGCGCTATTCTCGGGCGCGGCGAGGCGGCGACGGTGGCGCGCGAACGCCGCATTTTCGCGCTTGTCTGCGCCGCGACCATTCCCGCCGCGGTACTGGGTTTCGTGCTCGAACATAAATTGCGCGGTTTCTTTGGCGCGCCGATGCTCGCCGCCGTCTTTCTTATCGTCAACGGATTCATCCTGTTTATCGGCGAGCGCATCAAACATGCCGGTTCCAAATCGCTCGATCAGATCGGATGGAAGGCGGCTCTGGCGATCGGCGCGTGTCAGGCGCTGGCGCTCATTCCCGGCATCTCGCGTTCGGGGGCGACGATGGTCGGCGGCGTGCTGGCGGGGCTGACCCACAAGGAGGCGGCGCGTTTCTCGTTTTTACTGGCGACGCCGGTGATTTTCGGGGCCGGGGTTCTGGAAGTGCCCAAAATGCTGCAGGTACAGTTCGCCTATGACCGGGCCGAAGTCGTGCTGGCGGGCGTGGCGGCGGGCGTGACCGCCTTTATCAGCACGGCCATTCTCATGCATTATTTCAAGAAGAACGAGATCGAGGCCCTCAACCCCTTCGCCTATTATTGCTGGGCGGCGGGCGCTGCCGCCCTGTTCCTGATGAAATGACGCCTTCAATATGCCATAGAGAGAGTGTCTCATAAGACGGTAACCTTGGGGGATTCTTATGATGAAACGCCTCGCTTTTATCACTTTGCTAGCCGTGACCGGCATGGCTGCCACCGTCGTTCCGGCGCAGGCCCATGATCACGGCCATGCCCGACTTTCTATCGGCCTTGGTTTTGGCGGAGGGTATTACCCTTATTATTCGCCCTATTATTACGGCTACCCTTATTACGGGCCGCCGGTGGTTTATGCGGAACCTCCGCCCGTCATCTATACCCAGCCCGCGCCGGTTTATGTGACCCCGCCGGAAACCGCGCTGCCCTCGACGCAAGCTTCGCCGACCTATACTGACCAGCAGGGCCGCACCTGTCGCCAGTTTCAGTCCACGATAGATAATGCGCCCGTTTCCGGAACCGCCTGCTTGCAGCCGGATGGGACTTGGCGTACCGTCGAGTAGGTGGCTAACGTGCACGATTGCTTAACTTTTACGGGTTAAGACAATTGGGCGTGCCGATCTTTTTTGACGGAGTTTTTCATGCATTGTTTTCCTCGCGC
>JARLJC010000178.1 GCA_031291435.1 Alphaproteobacteria bacterium
GCTCAGTACCGCGTCAGCCTGCGCCCGACTCTTGCGGTCGCGCAGTCTGTCGCTTGCGGAGAGACCAATCTATGATTACTTTAACCCAAAGACTCTGCGTCAGAACGCCCCGGAAAAGGGGAGCAGGTCAAGGTATTAAAACAAATGATCCGTGTGCTTTTTATATAAATGGCACGACCATGGATAGTAACGGAACGGCGATCGACACTACTCCCCAATAGTGGAAATAGGATAAAGACAGAAATTAATGATGCTGCGTCATTCCCTCTTTCGCGAGGATGACGCCTTGCGGGCGTCTATTTTTCTCGAAAAGATTGCCATTCAACCTTCGGATGCCTACATATAGGCGAGAATTCTTCCTCGTTATCCCATCCTAAGGCACCTCATCATGGCATCCACCACCTACGATCTCATCGTCATCGGTTCCGGCCCCGGCGGCTATGTCGCGGCGATACGCGCGGCGCAGCTCGGCATGAAGGTAGCGTGCGTCGAAAAAGACCCGACGCTGGGCGGAACGTGCCTCAATGTCGGCTGCATTCCGTCGAAGGCTTTGCTGACCAGTTCCGAAAAATATGCCGACACGATGCACGGCCTCGCGGCGCATGGCGTGCGCGTGGGCTCGGTCGGGTTCGATCTGCCCACCATGATGGCGCACAAGGATAAAGTGGTGAAGGACAATACGTCCGGCATCGAATATCTGTTCCGCAAGAACAAGATCGACTGGCTCAAGGGTAAGGGCACGATTGCGGGTGTGGGGCAGGTCGCGGTGGCGAGCGCCGCCGGAGCGCAGACTTCCTACACCACCAAGAATATTCTCATCGCCACGGGTTCGGAGAGCATGCCGTTGCCCGGCATCACCGTCGATGAAAAACGCATTGTGACCTCGACCGGGGCTTTGTCTCTGTCGCCGGTGCCGAAGACAATGGTTGTGATTGGCGGCGGCGTGATTGGATTAGAATTAGGTTCGGTGTGGCAGCGTCTGGGGACGCAGGTCACCGTGGTCGAATTCCTCGACCGCATTCTGCCGACGATGGATGGCGAAGTTTCGAAATCCATGCAGAAGATTCTGGGCAAGCAGGGCATGCAGTTCAAGCTTGGGTCGAAAGTCACCTCTGCGGTGAATGACGGGGCGGGTGTGTCGCTGGTGATCGAACCGGCTGCGGGCGGCGGGGCCGAGAAGATGCAGGCCGATGTCGTGCTGCTGGCGATTGGGCGGCGGCCTTATACCGAAGGGCTGGGGCTGGAGAA
>JARLJC010000179.1 GCA_031291435.1 Alphaproteobacteria bacterium
CCCCCCCAAATAACACAACCACAACCGCTGTCTTAATCCCGGCTTAAGCCGGTATCCTGTTCTGCAAGGGCCGTAAGGGCCGCCTTAGGGGCGCTGCGGGCGTGGACCCCGGCTAACGCCGGGATGACGACTCTGCTAGAGGAAGGTTATCTGTCATCCATTTTCAGGGCGGCGATGAACGCCGATTGCGGGATTTCGACTTCGCCGAACTGGCGCATACGCTTTTTACCCTCTTTTTGCTTGTCGAGCAATTTGCGTTTGCGGCTGATATCGCCGCCGTAACATTTGGCGGTGACGTCCTTGCGCATGGCCGAAATCGTCTCGCGGGCGATGACGCGCGCGCCGATGGAAGCCTGAATGGCGATCTTGAACAACTGCCTCGGGATGAGTTCCTTCAGCCGTTCGCACAGCAGCCGCCCGCGCTTCTCGGCATTGGCGCGATGAACGATGATGCCGAGCGCATCGACCGGCTCGGCATTGACCAATATCGACATATTGACGAGGTCGCCTTCGCGATACTCATCAAGCGCGTAATCGAAGCTGGCATAACCCCGGCTGATCGATTTCAGCCGGTCGTAAAAATCGAACACCACTTCGTTGAGGGGCAAACGGTAAACCAGCATGGCGCGATTGCCGACATAGGTCAGTTCGACCTGCTCGCCGCGCCGGTCGTTGCAGAGCGCCAGAATGCTGCCGAGATATTCGTCGGGCGTCAGGATGGTGGCCTTAATCCACGGTTCTTCGATGCGTTCGATCTGCGACGGATCGGGCATATCGACGGGGTTGTGCAGCTCGCGCATCGTGCCATTGGTCAGATGCACCTTGTAAATCACCGAAGGTGCTGTGGTGATAAGGTTCAGATTGAATTCGCGTTCCAGCCGTTCCTGAATGATTTCAAGATGGAGCAGCCCGAGGAACCCGCAACGGAACCCGAAACCGAGCGCCACCGAACTTTCCGCCTCAAATTTGAAACTCGCATCGTTCAATGCCAGTTTGCCCAAGGACTCGCGCAGATATTCGAATTCCGCCGCATCGACCGGAAACAAACCGCAGAACACCACCGGCACCGAGGGTTTAAAACCGGGTAGCAGTTCGGTGGCGGGATTCTTGTCGTCGGTCAGCGTATCGCCGACCTTGGTATCGCTGATCTGCTTGATGCCCGCCGTAACGAAACCCATTTCGCCGGGGCCGAGTTCGCCGGTTTCGAGTTTCTTGGGCGTGAAAATACCGACGCGATCGACTTCACGCACGGCGCCCGTGACCATGAAGCGCACTTTCTGGCCCTTCTTGATCGAGCCATCGACCACGCGCACGAGAATGACGACGCCGAGATAGCTGTCATACCAGCTATCGACCAGCAAAGCCTTCAAAGGCGCATCCGGCTTGCCGTGCGGGGGCGGCAGCCGCGTCACAATCGCTTCCAACACATTGTCGATGCCCAATCCGGTCTTGGCGGAAATCAGCACCGCGTCGGAGGCGTCGAGCCCGATCACATCTTCGATCTGCTGCTTGATGCGTTCAGGCTCGGCGGCGGGCAGATCGATTTTATTCAAAACTGGAATAATCTCATGCCCGTTATCGATAGCCTGATAGACGTTGGCTAAAGTCTGCGCCTCGACGCCCTGTGAGGCATCGACGACGAGAATGGAGCCTTCGCACGCCGCCAGCGAGCGGCTGACTTCATAGGCGAAATCGACATGGCCGGGCGTGTCCATCAGATTGAGCTGATAAATCTCGCCGTTTTTGGCGGTGTAATTCAGGCGCACGGTCTGCGCCTTGATGGTAATGCCGCGTTCGCGCTCGATATCCATATTGTCGAGCATCTGCTCCTGCATGTCGCGCAACTCAACCGCGCCGCAGCTTTGAATCAGCCGGTCGGCCAAAGTCGATTTGCCATGATCGATATGGGCAATGATCGAGAAATTGCGGATATGGGACTGATCGGTCATCTAAAGCCTTGTAAATACGAGCGCCAGTTAACGGTGCGAGCGTGTTTTGAGCATAGAAAGCCGCTCCTTTCAAGGCTCCTTGAGAAAAGCGTTGCCGCCAGAGCCGTCATTCCCGCGCAGGCGGGAATCCAGAGTCACAAGAACAACGATTGCCCTGCGTGGCCCTGGATTCCCGCCTGCGCG
>JARLJC010000180.1 GCA_031291435.1 Alphaproteobacteria bacterium
CGCCCCGACGCCCTGCCCTTTTTCCAGAAAAACGGACTGCTGTTTTTGTCGCAGGATGAACTGGCCTCGGCGCTCGACCAGATCGCGCAGGCGCAGCCTTTGATCGGCACGCTGGTCAGCGATCCCTCGCTGCGCGGATTTTTCGGCACTATCGGCCTGATGATGCAGGGCGCGCAAACTGGCGCGGTCGATGCCGCGACGCTCGCGCGACCGCTGGATGCCATAACGGAAACCGTGAACGCCGCTCTGGCCGGGCAGGATAAACCGCTCGACTGGCAAAACCTGATGCCCGCCCAGAGCCCCGAGATGCTGCTGCGGCAAACCCGCAAATTCATTATCACCAAGCCGGTTCTCAATTTCGCCGATTTACAGCCCGGCGAGGACGCCACCAAAGCCGTGCGGCAGGCGGCGCAGGATTTAAATCTCGCGCCCGATAACGGCGTGCGCGTGCGCCTGACGGGGCCAGTCGCCCTCAACGATCAGGAATTCGGCAGCGTCGCCAGCGGCACCGGCCTCGCGACCGCGCTTTCCGGATTGCTGGTGCTGGTATTGCTGTTCCTTGCCATGCGCACCTGGCGCATCGTGTTGCCGATTGCCTTGACCCTGACCGCGGGCCTCGTCGCCTCGACCGCGTTTGCGACGGTGGCCGTGGGGTCGCTTAATCTCATTTCGGTCGCCTTCGCCGTGATGTTCATCGGTATCGCCGTCGATTTCGGCATTCAGTTCGGCGTGCGTTACCGCGACCAGCATCACCGCGAACCCGATCACGCCAGGGCTTTGACCAACACCGCGCGGGTGATCGCGGTGCCGCTGGCGATGGCGGCGGGTTCGACGGCGCTGGGGTTTCTGTCTTTCATTCCCACCGATTATCGCGGCGTGTCGGAACTTGGCCTGATCGCGGGCGCGGGCATGATTATCGCCTTCACCCTCAATATCACCCTCCTGCCCGCTCTGATGACATTGACGAAACCGCCGGCGGAATCTGAAAGCATCGGCTATAAATCGCTCGCGCCGCTCAATGATTTTCTGCGCGGCAACCGGGGACTGCTCTTCCCCCTTATCGGTCTGATCGTTGTCGGCGGTCTTGTTCTCGCCGCGCATATCCGTTTCGATTTCGACCCGCTCGATCTCAAAGACCCGCATACCGAATCCGTTTCCACCATGTTTGACATCATGCAGGACCCGGATTCCGACGCCTATGCGGCGCAGATTCTGGCGCCCTCGCAGGACGCCGCGCAAGATCTCGCCGATCAGCTTGCGAAACTGCCCGAAGTCGATCATGTGCAGACGCTGGCCAGCTTTGTGCCCGACGACCAGACCAAAAAACTGGCGATGATCCGCGATACCGCTTCGCTGCTGGCGCCGACTTTCGCCCTGCCGCAAAACCCGGCCCCGACCGATGCCCAGAATATCGAAGCCCTCCGCGCGACCGCAGCCGCGCTGCACGGGGCGGGCGACAAAATGGCGTCTGCGCAAAATCTCGCCGATGCGCTGGATAAACTTGCCGCGGCCGCGCCTGAAACCCGCGCCCGCGCCCAGACCGATATTGTCGCGCCGCTGCAGGCCAAAATGCAGGAAATCCGTTCCGTCGGCGCGGTGCAGCCCGTCACCCTCGCCGATATTCCGCCCGAACTTACAAAGGACTGGGTGACGGCGGGCGGCGAATATCTCGTCGAAATTTTCCCCAAACGCGATGCTTCCAACAATCCGCGCGATCTCAGCATCCTCAACCGCTTCATCGATGCGGTGGTGAAGATTGCGCCCGATGTTTCCGGCACGCCGGTCTCGATCCGCGAATCGGGGCGCACCATCGTTTCGGCTTTCGTGCATGCCGGAATCTACGGACTTGTGTCAATTTCGCTACTATCGCTGATCGTCCTGCGGCGTCCGCGCGACGTCGTGATGATGATCGCGCCGCTGCTGGTGGCGGGGGTTTTGACGCTGGCGACGCTGACCGTCATTAACCTGCCGTTAAATTTTGCCAACATCATTGCCCTGCCCCTGCTGCTCAGTTTAGGCGTGTCCTATGCGGTTTATTTTGTTTTTTACGCGCAGACCGGGGCCCGCGACCTGCTGCAATCGAGCGTCGCGCGGGCGGTATTATTTAGCGCCGCCACGGTTTTAACAGCCTTCGCTTCCCTGTGCCTTTCGCCGCATACAGGCACCCGCGGCATGGGCGAATTATTAACCATTGCGCTGTTATATTCCGTGGCCTGTACTTTTTTACTACTTCCAGTATTGCTAGGAACGCGCAGAAACGTTAAAGATTAAACGCAACCCTTTCGATTCGGATTTTCCATGACATTCCGTCGCTTAGCTCTCCTCCTCGCGCTCATGTCGATGCCCGCGCTGTTGTCAGCCTGTGCCGATATGCCGAAGTCACCTGAAGCCCAGGCCGAAGCCAAGGCGGTCGACGATCCGCTGGAGCCGATGAACCGCACGATCTTCGATGTGAATGATTTCCTCGATCGTCTGCTCATCCGTCCGCTAACTGAATTGTACCGCTTCGCGGTTCCCGATTATGTGCGTGATCGTGTCGCCAATATCGTTTCCAACATGGGCGAACCGGTGATCTTCGCCAACAACATGCTGCAGGGAGAAGCCAGCCGCGGCGGCATCACGGCGGAACGTTTCCTCATCAACACCACACTCGGCGTCGGCGGCACCTTCGAAGTGGCCGATAGTTTCGGCGTGTACAAACAGATGGGCGATTTCGGTCAGACCCTGTCGGTGTGGGGCATCAATGGCGGCCCGTACCTGGTTCTGCCGCTGTTCGGGCCGTCGAATTTCCGCGATGCTATCGGCCTCGGCGTCGATATGGTTATGTCGCCGTGGCAGTACATCGCCGCGATCGGCGGTCAGGGCGACGCCAACCGCGTGACCTACTCGGAATTCGCCGCCGATGGTTTGACCCGTCGCGAGCAGTCGCTTGACGATCTCGACGCGCTGCGTTCCGGTTCGCTCGACTTCTATGCCCAGATGCGCAGCGTCTATCGCCAGTATCGCGATCAGCAGCTCGGCCTCAAGAATCCCGCCGATATGCCGGTGTTCGAGGATTATAACTGAGGCTGTTTGAATGAGTAAAAAAGGCCCGGATGAAACCGGGCCTTTTTCTTTCAGGCCGTCAGGGCCAGCCAATGTTCGCAATGCGCGAGTTCGCGTTCGATATCGGCGTTGCGTCCGATCACGGCGGGGTCTTCTCCCCATTTCTTCATCTGCCAGATCTGGTCATGTTCCGAGGCGCGCACGATTTCATGCGCATTGGCATGCCCTGTCGCTAACGCCAGTCCCAGCACCAGAGAACCGGATATGCCGACTGCCTCGCTAAGGCCCGTCAGGCGATAGGCATCGCAACTCACGACATACTCACGCAGTTTGCCGAGTTCGGCTACATCCTGTTGCGGCGGGGTGATGCCGGCGCCGGTGCGCAATACCGCGCCGAACCGTTCCGCCGCCCAGTCGAGATAGGGCCGCCACGCCGTTTCCTGCGCCGCTGCCAGTTCCGCGGGCTCTTCCGCGCGCAGGCAGACCAGTTCATTCTCGCCGAAACGCATGATGCCGTCCTCGATCTCGTCGCGCTTGGCGACCGTGATATCGAGCGTCGTCAGCGTCATCTGCATCATCGGCATTTTGCGCAAGTCCAGACGATCGCCCTGCGAGCGGCATTCTTCGGCCAGAACTTCGGCAAGTTTCCGCGAAGCGACCGCCACCGGCAGATTGCGCGGCGTTTCCAGAACGGCTTCGTCGCGATAGACCGCGAACAAATCGCCTTCGGGGCGCACGCTGTAACTGACTTGCTTCTTTGCGGACATCATTCCTTGTCATCCTCGTCGTTGGTATCGTCGCCGAAAAACAGATTACGGATAAAGCCGGGCGTCAAGAGCGACATTGGATTGACGCTGACATCGGGTTTGTCGAGCGGCCCCTTGATCTCATACGAGACGGCCAGCACGCCTTGATCTTCGCCGCCCGTTATCAAATCGCCGATCAGCGGGATGTAATTGATGAATTTGTTGACGACGCTGAACGGCACCAGCGTGCCCTGCAGATTGGCGTCGCCCGAATTCATATCGACCCTGCCGTTGATATTGATGCCGATGGCCGAACCGGCGGCATGCGCCTTGGTGAGGGTCAGCGTGTCGCCGCTCCATTTATATTCGCCGGTGAATTTGCTGAAATCGGCGCTGTCGGTCAGGATGCCGGTGAAGCCGAACGGCGAAGTGGCGTTGAGCAGCAGCGCCAGCACCGGCAGATTGACCACGGTGAAGTCATTGATCTTGGCCTTGCCCACGATTTCGCGCGGTTTGTCCACCGTACTTTCGCCGCCGACGAAGAATTTGCCGCCGCGAATGGTGTCGGTGAAACCCAGCCCCTTCATCATCTTGCCGAAATTGTCGCAGGTCAGCGAAAAAGTGCGGTGGCCGTCGGGCTGCGGAGACAGATCCATCGCCAGAGGCTGATCGCCGTCGGCTAGGCCGTGCAGGCTGATGGCGCTCCATCCCTCGGCGTCGCGGATGGCAAAGCCCTTTGCTTGATCGATCTCGCCGTCCGCGCCGGTATATAGTTTATCGACGTCGATATGATATTCCTTGGGGCGCGGATCGCTGCGCCCCGGGTCCTTGCCGCCGCGCAGGCCTGCGATATCGAGCGATTTGCCGCTGGCGGTGAAGGATAAAGCGCCACTATCCCCGAAACTTTGCACAAAATGCAGGCGCGCATTGGTGCGCCCTACCGCCAGCGGCGACAGGTCGAGCGCCAGTAACTGGTCCATATCGGGCGACAGGGTCGCTTTGCCCGCCGCCGAAACGCCGGTGCCGCGCAGATCGATGCTGGTGACCTGCACCGGCTTGCCCGCCGGGGCGGTGGCCGCGAATTTGAGCGTGGCGGGCTGTCCTGCCGCTTTCTTCCAGCCCAGCTGATCGACTTCCATCGCCGCGTCGCGCATGTCGAGAGCTCCGTCGTATAACGTCTCGGCTTTGGTTTCGCGCTTCATGTTGAGCGTAACGGCGACCGGCCCGTGCGTTCCCTCGAAGGCGCCGATGCCGAGGCTGTTCCATTGATTGTCGCGCACCATGCCGGTCAACGTGGCCTGACGCTGCATTTTGCCGGGTTTCGTCTCGAACGCCTCGTTCCATGTGATCTGGAACGGCACTTTGTTGACCTGTATCGGGCCGTTTAAAGCAAAACCGTCGGTATCGAGTCTGAGCGCCAGATTGCCCTGATCGATGGCGAATCCGGGTACCAGTTTGGTCGATGCGAAATCGGTCGCGGTGGCTTCGGCCTTGATCGCCACATCCTTGATTGCAAGCGTTTTCAGCAGCGGGAATTTGAAATCGACGGTACCGGCGATGCGGCCGCCAAACGCATCCGGCGCGATGCCGAGCGCCTTGGCGTAACCCAGCGGCGGATGATCGATGAGGGCCATCACTTCGGGCATGGGGCCGGAAATCGCCAGCGGGATATCGATATCCTGATCGGTCTTGTCGAGGCCGGTGATGTGAATGGCGAAAGGCTGCATGCGGATATTGCCGATGCCGCCGCCGGTGATCTGCACCGTCATTTGTTTGAGATCAAACGAGGCCTCGGCGGAAACATTTTCGGCGGGCGGCATGGGATCGAGATAGATGACGCGCGCGCCCGTCGCTGCGACTTTACCGGTAGCCTCGTCGAGCGACGCGTTGCCGAGGTCGCTCCACTTAAGGGCGCCTTTGGCCGTCACTTCGGCATGGGTGAACGTTCCGTCATGCAGACTGGCTTCCAGCCAGTAACGCGGATCGGGCAGAACCGGCTTGGGCCACAAAGCGGCATAGCGGTTCATCGGCAGGTTTTCGACCGTCAGGGTGGCGGCATAATCCATATCCTGCTGCGGGTTTTGGGGCGGCGCGCCGGTGACGGCGAGAGTCAGCACCGGCCCACCGAAATCGACCTGCGCATCGGTGACGGTCATTTTTTGCATCTTGCGGTTGAAATCGGCGGAGATGTCGAGCGATTTAACCGGGCAAGGCTGATCCCAGAAATCGGCATAGACAAAATGACCTTCGTCGCCGTGAATCTGCGCTTCCGCTGCGTCGATATCGAGATTTTTGTCGAGCCTGACATGCAGCTTGCCGCTCAGCGGCATATCGACAATCGACGCCGCGCCCAGCCCCAGCGTTTCCGGATGCCCGCCCGCCAGATAGGCTGGGGTCAGGCCGCTGAACAAAGTCGAGAAACTATGCTCCTCGCTCAACGGGTCGAACACATAGCGTATATTGACCGAGGCGCTGTTATCCTTTTGCGTGACATTGACGGTCATCTGCCCTTCGAGCGCGCCATAGGCCAGCTTGTGATCGATACTGGTGACGACGCTGCGCTCCAGCGATATTTCCGGCACATCGATCGACCAGTCGCTTTGCGACATATCGTCATGGACGGAAAACACCGCCCGGGTGACCGCCAGTTTGTGCAGTAGAACCGCATGCGAAAGCCGGTGCGCGGCATGCTGCGCCACGACGCGCAAACTATCGGATGCAGCCGGGGCATCGCCGCCCTGCCCGCCTGTCTGGCCGCCCACATTTCGCCCGCCGATACTGAAAGAACCATCTTTGTCGCGTTCGAGACGGAACTGGGGGTGGTCGATGCTAAGATCGCGTGGCACGAATTGCCCGAACATCAGCCCGATCAGGCTGATCTTGGCGTCGAATTCGGGAATGACCGCGATCTTCTCACCGCCTTTGTCGCTGACCTCGATGCCGTCGGCATGGACGGAAATCATGCGGGCGCTGCTGTCCCAGGTCAGCAGGCTTCCGGCCACCACAACCGTGCTGTCGGGAATGAGGTCGGCGATGCCGGACTGGATATAAGGCGTGAGGAACCCCGAATTGATCGGGCTCGCGCTCAGCCGCCACGCCAGCAGCAAAGCCAGCACGACGATAACGCCCGCAAAGGCGGCCACGAATTCGGCCAGATAACGGAGAGAACGAAGCATTTTTTCTAATCGCACGCGCAAGCTAAAGAATGGTAAACCTGCGATGCAGGATGTACAGGCCGCGACCTGTATGCTTTAATTTATCGTTGTATCACAGGGAGAAGGCCGATGCCAACCGCAGCTAGTAAAGCAAAACCCGTTAAAAAGCCCTCCGTAAAGGCAGTCGCCAAACCTTCCGAAGGGGTGGGGGCGGGCGCCAAAGCCCCCGCTTTTTCGATGCAGGCCACCAAAATCGGCAAAGTCAGCCTTGCCGCCCTGAAAGGGAAGCCCTTTATCCTCTATTTCTATCCCAAGGATGATACTTCTGGGTGTACCGCCGAGGCCTGCGGCTTCCGCGACGCCCTGCCCCAATTCTCGAAACTCGGCGTCACGGTCATCGGCGTTTCGAAAGATAATCTCGTCAGCCACGAAAAATTCGCCAAAAAATACGATCTCAATTTCCCGCTGGCTTCCGATCCCGAAGGCGAAGTCTGCGAAAAATACGGCGTATGGAAATTCAAAAGCATGTATGGCCGCAAATATCTGGGCATCGAACGCTCGACATTTTTGATCGACGCCAAGGGCGTCATTCGCGGCGCGTGGCGCAAGGTCAGCGTGCCGGGGCATGTCGATGAAGTGAAGAAGGCGCTGGCCGAACTCTGATGCCGACTGTCGTTCCCGTTGATGACGCCTCCATTGCCCGCGCCGCCGCTTTGCTGCGCGAAGGCAAACTCGTGGCGTTTCCGACCGAGACGGTTTATGGCCTCGGCGGCGACGCTACCAATGGGCAGGCGGTCGCCGCGATTTATGCCGCCAAGGGCCGCCCGAATTTCAACCCGCTGATTATTCATGTCGCGGACGCGGTGGCCTTGGACAATCTCATCGAATGGAACGATATTGCGCGTTTGCTGGCCGCGTCTTTCTGGCCGGGGCCGTTGACGCTGATTTTGCCGCGCCGCAAGGACGCGGCTATTTCTTTGTTGGCCAGCGCGGGCCTCGATACGCTCGCGGTGCGCATCCCCTCGCACCCCGCGGCGCAGAAACTTTTGCGGGCCGTCGGTTTGCCGATTGCCGCACCCAGCGCCAATGCCTCGGGCAAACTCAGCCCCACCACGCCTTTGCATGTCGCGGAATCTCTCGGCGATAAAGCGGATCTGATTTTGGCCGGAGGCCGTTCGCAGATCGGCATTGAATCAACGGTGGTCAATCTGGCCGCGGGCGCGCCGATGATTTTGCGCCCCGGCGGCATCACGCGCGAACAACTGGAAATGGTGCTGGGGCAAAAGATTGCCGTGTTCGAAGCAACCGCCACGCCTGACGCCCCCGCCTCGCCCGGCATGCTAGCCAGCCATTACGCGCCCAATATTCCCGTGCGCCTCAATGCGGAAAGCGCCGAACCCAATGAGGCATGGCTGGCTTTCGGCGCGGATAAACAAATTCGCCCATGCGCCGCGCGCCTCAATCTCAGCCCGCAAGGCGACCTCAACGAAGCCGCCGCCAATCTGTTCGCCATGCTGCGCGAACTCGACAAACCCGCGCATGCGGCGATTGCGGTTGCGCCTATTCCCGCTATCGGATTGGGAGTTGCCATAAACGACAGGCTGCAAAGAGCGGCGGTCAGGTAGCTATAAACGTTTTTTCGCAAAGGATCTGCCGGAATGAGATTTCAGATATTTTTCAAGTTCAAGAGCCTTGTATTTGTCGGGCACTGCGATGTAGCACTTGATCTTCCAAGGTTTGAACTTGGCAGTATGCGTAGATTTTCCTGCGTTATGTTCGCCTAGCCGTTGTTTTAGGTCGGAGGTTGCGCCGGTATATTCCTGATCGGGGAAGCTCGTGCTTCTGATGATGTAGACAGACCACATGGCAACCAGTCCGTCTTCGCTTCCGCTTCGCTCCAGCTACGCCGGACACGCTTTGCCCTTCGGGCACGGTGGTGGCTGCGCCACGCGTAGCCCGAAGGGCAAGGCGTGGTGGGCGGTGAGGGGATCGAACCCCCGGCACCCTCGGTGTAAACGAGATGCTCTACCGCTGAGCTAACCGCCCACGCGAAACCGGAATTAGCAGAAGGAGCGCAGGGGACACAATAGAATTAAGAAAAGCCCTAAGGGTCTTTTCTTAATTCTATTGTGTCCCCAATGCGGTTATTTTTTGACCGGCAGGCTGTTAACCAACTCTTTCAGCAGTTTTCCGGCCTTGAATTTGGGGGCGCGGCTGGCCTTGATATCGATTTCCTCGCCGGTGCGCGGGTTGCGGCCTTTGGAGGCGGCGCGCTTGGCGACATAGAAATTGCCGAACCCGACCAGGCGCACTTCCTCGTCATTCTGCAAGGCGTGCTCGACGGTTTCCAGCGCCGCGTCGATCACGGCGGCGACGGCGGCTTTCGACAGCGCCAGTTTTTCAAGGTTCTTGTTTTCGCTGACGGCGGCAATGAATTCGTTCTTGTTCACACTAATCTCCTGATGTCGGGCTGATTAAATTAATTGCGCGCGTGCGCGATATGGAAATTCTGCACGCCGTGCGCCTTGCGCAGGCTTTCGCCAAGCTTGACGAGGGTGCCGCCCTTGCGCTTGCCCATCGATACCGCGACGAACCGCCATTCGCTCTGGCCGTTATGCTGGTCGATGGAGAAGGAGCCTTTCGCGACTTCATAGCCCTGCGCATGCACCAACCGCGCGATATCCTGCTCGGTCAGATCGATATCCTTGTGGAAATGCAGGGTGATCGAAACCGCATGCTTGGCGGGCAATAACGCTTCGAGCTTCGAGCCCCACATCATAAAGCAGCCCGATACCACCGCCAGCATCGTCGCCGCGCCGAAAAAGCCGACGCCGACCAGAACGCCGATGGCCGCCACCGCCCAGATCGAGGCCGCCGTGGTCAGGCCGCTGATGTTCAACCCGTCGCGCATGATAACGCCCGCGCCGAGGAAACCGACGCCGGTGGTGATGCCCTGCATGACGCGGCCGGGATCGATGGCGCTGACCGCCGTCGGAATGTGGCCGCCATACCAGTATTCGGGATTGCCGGTGATGACCGTGAGCGCGCAGGACGCCATGCAGACGAGGCCGTAAGTGCGCATGCCCGCCGCGCGTCCGCGATAGGAACGTTCGTACCCGACCATCAGGCCGAGAAAGAGCGCGCCGATGCTGCTGACGAATATATTGACGTTGGCGGCGATTTCCTGGGGCGACCAGTAGCCGCTTAACGCATTGATGATATCGTTCATGGAGAAGTTCCGAATCGTTGAGCGGTCAAGAATCCGCTAAACACCGACCCGACGCAACATTTTATTGTGCCGATTCAATACGCATGCGATAAATTCTTCCCCTAGAGCATTTCCCGATAAGGATTACACGCCCCTCATTTGTGGGAAATGCTCTGATTTTTTGTTTGTCGAGCAGATTCACGTGGGAGGCTGCCACCCGAGTGTGTCAGCCTCCCACGATCTGCTCTTTGCGGTATCTCATGTCCGTTTGCATCCAATATACCCGCCCCGCCTCCGGTAATACCGACAGCGAAATCTTCGGGTTCGACGTCGCCGTGACGAATCTTCTGTCGGCCTGGTTTCGTTACGGCACGGCTTCGCAATTCATCTGCCGTCCCACGGATATACCGAGTTTCGACCATTTCAAGGAAATGGCTGCTGCTGCGGGCGTGGATGCCGGGGCGCGCTGCATCGGCCTCGACCCCCGTCACCCGGAAAAGAACCTGCAAAGCATCGGCTGTTTGTTCCGGCCCGATCCACTCACCGTCGATCTGATGTGGCGGCGGCAGCAAATGACCGGGGCGGGGTTCGCCACCTGCGGGTTAGTGCATACCATGAGCGGCGAGCGCATCGCCCGCGCCGTCGGCGATATGTGCGCGGCCCCCAGCGACGGCGCCGACGCGCTGATCTGCCCTTCGGTTTCCATTCGCAGCGCCGTGCATAATCTGTGGGATATTCACGCCGATTACCTCAATCACCGGTTCGGCGGGACGTTCAAATGCCCGGTGCAGACGCCCATTATTCCGCTGGGCATCGATACCGATAAGTTTGTGCGGCTGACGGTGCCGGAAAAGCGCATGGAACAACGCGCGGCGCTGGGCGCGGCCGAAGACGAAGTGATTATCCTGTTCGTGGGCCGGTTAAGTTTCGCCACCAAGGCGCATCCCCTGCCCCTGTTCCTGGCGGCGGAGCGCGCGGCGCAGGTTTCCGGCAAGAAAGTCCGCCTTGTCATGTACGGCTATTTCAAGCCGCGCGATATGGAACCGCATTTCCGCAACCTGGCGGCGGATCTGTGCAAGACGGTGCGGGTCGAGTTCGTCACCAATGACGATGCGCGGTTTCCCGACGGTCTGTGGGCGGGCGCGGATATTTTCGCCTCGCTGTCCGACAATGTGCAGGAAAGTTTCGGCCTGACGCCCATCGAGGCGATGGCCGCGGGTCTGCCCGCCGTCATCAGCGACTGGGACGGCTACCGCGAAGGCGTGCGCAACGGCATTGACGGTTACCGCGTGCCGACAGTCACGCCGCAGCCCGAAGCGGGCATGGATATTGCCGCTTTTTATTACAACGAGGAAAATTACGGCGTGGCTTTGTCAGGCGCGGTGCAAAGCACGGGCATCGATATCGAGTACTGCACGCACGCATTCAACCTGCTCATCGGCGATGCCGAGAAACGCCGCGAGATGGGCAATAGCGGCCGCGCCCGCGCGCAAGGCGTGTTCGACTGGAAACATATCATCCGCGCTTACGAAGAATTATGGGAGAGCCTCGCCGATCGCCGCCGCAATGCCCCGCCGCCGCGCGCCGTTCCCCCCAACTGGCAGGCGGTGCATCCGGCCTATCCCAACCCCTGGCAGATGTTCGCCGATTTCCCCAGTATGCATCTCGCCCCCGCCGACATTTTGCGCGTGGTGATGAATGCCGATGAGGTCGAGACCATCCTCCGCCACGAAATGAATTATTTCGTGCCCGATCTGCTGCTGCCCAAGGACGGCATGCGCCAATTGGTGAGCGCCATTCGCGAGGCCGGTTCCGCGCGCGTCGCCGACATCTTCGAACCGTTCCCCTCTTCCCAGCGTAACCGGCTGCAGCGTTGCCTCGGCTGGATGCTCAAACACGGCGTCTGCGTGATGATAAGGGCACAGGCATGAACGAAATGCCGCCTTTCGACGCGCTCTGGTTCCGGATTCTGGTCGGGTTCCTTATCGGCGCGGCTTTGGGCAGTTTTTCCACGATGCTGGCCTATCGCTTGCCGCGCCATATATCGACTGTCGCGCCGCGTTCGCATTGTCCGTCCTGCGGCACGACTTTACAGCCGCGCGATCTGGTGCCGTTGTTTTCGTGGCTGCTGGCGCGCGGGCGCTGCCGTTATTGCAAGGCCTCCATCGGCGCGCGCTACTTTATTATCGAGGTGGCTTGCAGCGTTGCCGGTGCGGCGGCCTGCGCCGCGATCGGATTCACGCCGTCGCTTATCGCCGCTCTTGCGTTGATTGTCGCGCTTGTGACCGGCGCGGGCGTCGCTTTATCGCGCCGCCAGCCCTAGCATCAATTCGGCATTCTGCACCGCCGCCCCCGAAGCGCCTTTGCCGAGGTTATCGAGACAGGCGGTCAGGATGATCGTTTCCTTATCCTCGTTGGAAAAGACACGCAGTTGCAGATTGTCGGTTTCGTTCTGCGCCAGCGGCGTCAGCACATAGGTTTTTTCGAGGCCGCGCTGCAGCGGCTCGACCTTCACATGCGCCTGCCCCGCATAGCGTTCGGCCAGCAGCAGATGGATGGTTTCGTCATCGACCAGCTTGCCGGTGATACGGTTGAGGTCGCGCAGACGCAAAGCGATGGTAATCAGCATGCCGCGATAGAAAGCGCTGCTGTAGGAAGGCAGAAAAATTGGTTCATCATGCAGCCCGCTGTAAAGTTTCATCTCGGGCAGATGTTTATGCTTCTGGTCGAGGCCGTAGAGGCAGAAAGCTGCGCTGCGGTCGCCGCCTGTCCTGGATTCGCAGAGCGCGATCAGTTCCTTGCCGCCGCCCGAATAGCCCGAAATAGCGTTGACGGTGACGCCGAACGAGGCGGGAATAGCCCCGGCATCGACCAGAGGCCGCAAGAGCGCAATCGCCCCGGTGGGATAACAGCCGGGATTACTGACGCGTTTGGCGTCGCCGATTTTGTCAGCCTGCGTTTGCGTCAATTCGGGGAAACCGTACACCCAGTCGGGGTCTGTGCGAAAAGCCGTGCTGGCATCCAGCACCCGCGTGCGCGGATTGTCGATCAACGCCACCGCCTCTCGCGCGGCATCGTCAGGCAGGCATAAAATGGCCAGATCGCATTCATTGAGCCGTTTCTTGCGCGCGGCGTGGTCTTTGCGCTTGTCGGCCTCGATGCTGAGAATCTCGATATCGTTGCGCCCTTCAAGGCGTTTGCGGATTTCGAGGCCGGTGGTTCCGGCTTCTCCATCGATATAGATCGTTGATTTGCTCATTTTTCTGGTGCCGAAGCGTGGTTTAAGAACGTTCGATATCTTATTGAATTTGCACAATCAGCGCCGAAAAGAGCCGATTTGCGGGCCCATTATAGCCACAACCCCTCTTTTGGGGTGCAAAAACAGCATACCTTGATCTCGCGAATGAAGACTTATCCACAAGCCGATGTTTTTGTTCCGATATCAGAATGAGGAACGGCAAAAAGGGTGATTCGTCTATATAGAGCGGGCTTTTCAGGCGATTTTCGCGATTTTACCCATCTGATTCGTTTTTCGGCCCTTGAAAAGGACGCTGATTCGTTCTGCAAACGCTTTTTTATACCGACTTTGCGCCTTTCATCGGTGGAAAAGCCTCTCGAATCGGGCATTTTATGCGGCGAAAGCCTCTTTGAGATAGGCCAAACGAATCGATTCGTTGGCGAATCGCCTGTCAGGCGGCTGTCTGCATCAGGAGGTCGATGGCGGGCGCAAAGGCGCGGTGAATACGCTGCCATTCGCCTTCATCCGCCGCCAGCAGCAATCCGTCTTTGCCTTTTTCCATATCGTAAGGCTGGCCGGTCAAATCGGCGGCATAGCCTCCGGCCTCGGCCACCATAAAGAGCCCCGGCACATGATCCCACGGCTTCGATTGGCGATAGAGCAGGAAACGGGCGCGGGTTTCGCTGCTGCGCGCGAACAAAGTCGGGCCGGTAAACAGCCGCCCATAATCGAATGACGCCGCTGAACCGGCTTCCATCGCCGGTATCTGGCCCAAGGCCGCCGCC
>JARLJC010000024.1 GCA_031291435.1 Alphaproteobacteria bacterium
CCACCACGGCGCATCGCTTCCATGACGCGATGATGCAAAAACCACGCGGTGTTGTACTGGCAGCCGAGTTCGCGGTGGAGCTGGTGAGCCGAAAAGCCCTTCTTGCTGGATGCGCCAAGGTGAAAGGCAACCGCCCACTGTGTCAGCTTGGCGTGACTGCGCTCCATCACTGAGCCGGTCATAACGGTGAAGTCTTTCCGGCATGTCGGAGTGCCGCAGCGATAGACGCCTACCTTTTTGGTGGCGTAGTGCCTCTCGCCTTTGCAGCGGGGGCAGATCGGCCCGTCAGGCCAGCGGGCGGCCTCAAACCAGCTACGGGCGGCATCCTCATCGTGGAAATGGGGCTGGGCGAATTTGTTCTTGGCCATGGTCTTGCTCCGATGGCCAAACCCTACATGATGGGGCTTGTGGTGTCAACTACGTATTTCACTCAGCGGCTGCCTCCTTTGCAGGCACAATCGACGGCCATGCGGACTCCTTTTGTTCGACGCACCCGGCCCGGCGCCCGAATAGCGGCCGCGCGGATGCTCGGACAGGTTGAATGCGCATCGGTTTGACGCCGGGACCCCGCGAAAAAATCACGCGATTGATCCAACGAGCGCTTTTCTGGATTCGATCGTCGCGGTTTCGCCCTTGCTGCGGCGCAGGTGTGACTCAAAAGCCAACCCCTATGATTAATCAGGGGGCGCGCCACGATTGGTTGTAAATTTTTCTTTCACGAATCAGCGCGCTGATTCATTTTCGGCTTCTGGGGTCAATCTGGAGGCCAAGGTATGAACGTCATTGTTTTCGCTTCGCGTAAAGGCGGCTCGGGAAAAAGTACCCTGGCCGCCCATCTTGCTGCGCATGTCAACAAATCAACGAAGCCCACGCTGCTCGTCGACGCCGATCCGCAGGGCTCGCTGACTTTGTGGCACAAGCTGCGCGGCACCAACGAGCCGCCGATCAAGACCGCGGTCAATTCCGTCAGCGGGATCGTCGCGGCCGCGAAACGAGACGGCTTCGAATGGGTTTTCATCGACACGCCGCCGAACCTGTCGGCCGTGGTCGAGGATTCCATCAAGAACGCCACCATGGTGATCATTCCGGCGCGGCCGGGGGTGTTCGACGTCAACGCCGTGCAGGAAACCATTCAGACCTGCCGCGCCGCGCGCAAGCCCTATGCGGTCGTGCTCAACGGAGCGCCGGCACGCCGCGACGACGCGGAGAGCCCGATCGTCACCATCGCGCGTGAATCGCTGGCGAAATTCCGGGCCCCGGTCTGGGGCGGCCAGATCACCAACCGCGCCGACCTGCTGATGGCGCTCAGCCATGGCGAAGGCGCGCGCGAATATTATGCGGAAGGCCGCGCG
>JARLJC010000181.1 GCA_031291435.1 Alphaproteobacteria bacterium
CACGCTTTATTACGGCGTGGTCGATTTTTTCATGGGCTTTATGGCGGGGATGAAGGCGTTTGCCGCTGCCGTTCTGGGCGGCATCGGTTCTTTGCCGGGGGCGATGGTGGGCGGCGTCCTTATCGGCCTTATCGAATCTTTCTGGGGCGGGTACGTCAACGCCGAATATAAAGATGTCGCCGTGTTCGGCGTGTTGATGCTGGTGCTGCTGATCCGGCCCAACGGGCTGTTCGGCCGCCCTGAGATCGAGAAAGTATGATGCCGCTGCGCGCCCGCCTTAAAGACGCCGCCCTTACAGCTTTGATCGCGCTGATCCTTGCGTTGCCGTTGGCTGGCGTGCGCACCGAAGACGGACTCGACGGCGTGCTTATCCATTGGCGCATCGGGGCGGTCTGCATCGCCACATTCGCCGTTTTTTGCGGGCGATTGCTGCTGGGCTTGTTCGTGCAGAAACTGCGCGGCAGAAAAATCGCTTTGCCGGAGAAGCTGACCGCCATCGGCGCGAACTTCAATCTTCTCTCGGTGATTTTTATCCTCGCGGCGATTGCCTTTCCCTTCACGCCGCTGGCGACGCGCTATTCGCTCGATGTCTCGACCATGGTGCTCACTTATATCATGCTGGCCTTCGGACTTAATATCACCGTCGGCTATGCGGGGCTTCTCGATCTCGGTTATGCCGGTTTCTATGCCCTTGGCGCTTATTGCTACGCGCTGCTGGCGCAGCATACCGGCATCGGCTTCTGGGCCTGCCTGCCGCTGGCGGGCGGGGTGGCGGCGGCGACCGCCTTCATTCTCGGCTTTCCGGTCTTGCGGCTGCGCGGCGATTATTTCGCGGTGGTGACGCTTGGCTTCGGCGAGATCGTGCGCCTGTTCCTCATCAACTGGACCAGCCTGACCAACGGCCCCAACGGCATTTCCGACATAGCGCGCCCGACTTTGTTCGGCCTCGAATTTTCGCGCACGGCTGCCGCCGGCCATGCCGCCTTCAATGATTTTTTCCATATGGATTTCGACCCGATCCAGCGCGTGATGTTTTTGTATTTCGTTATTCTGGTGTTGGCTCTCTTGGTCGGATTGTTCGCCGCGCGGTTGCGCCGGTTGCCGCTGGGCCGCGCGTGGGAAGCGTTCCGCGAGGATGAAATCGCCTGCGCCTCGCTCGGCATCAACAGCACATGGATCAAATCGGCGGCTTATAGTTTGGGCGCTTTGGTCGCCGGGCTGGCGGGGGCGTTCTTAGCCGCGCGGCAGGGCTTCGTCAGCCCCGAAAGTTTCACCTTCACCGAGTCCGCGACCATTCTGGCGATTGTCATTCTGGGCGGCGTTGGCCATCCGCTCGGCATCGTGCTGGCGGCGTTCTTCATCATCGGTCTGCCGGAACTGTTCCGCGAGTTCGAGCAATACCGCATGCTGGCTTTCGGCGCGGGCATGGTACTCATCATGGTCTGGCGTCCGGGCGGGTTGATGGCCGCGCGCGAGCCGAGCGTGACCTTGCCTTTCAAGGAGTCGCCGCCATGACCCATAGTTTCTTCACCGATATCCGCCGCACCGGCTGGGTCGAGACATTGCCGCCCGTGGTGCAACCTTATGCGCGGCTGATGCGGCTCGACCGGCCTATCGGCACATGGCTGCTGCTGCTGCCCTGCTGGTGGGGCGTGGCTCTCGCCAGCGATACCTTCCCCAACCTTTGGTACATGGTTCTGTTCGGGCTCGGTTCGGTGATTATGCGCGGGGCGGGCTGCGTCGTGAACGATATCTATGACCGCAATCTCGACCGGCTTGTCGAGCGCACCAGTATCCGCCCGCTCGCCAGCGGCGAGATCAAACTGTGGCAGGCCTGCCTGTTTCTGGCCGGGCTGCTGACACTCGGCCTCGGCATCCTGCTTCTGTTCAACAAAGCCACGATCATTCTCGGCGTATCGTCGCTTATTCTCGTTTTCACCTATCCTTTGATGAAGCGCATTACCTTTTGGCCGCAGCTTTTCCTCGGTTTCACTTTCAACTGGGGCGTGCTGCTCGGCGGCATGGCGGTGCAAAATACCCTGACCCTGCCGATTATCCTCGCTTATCTTGCGGGCGTGTTGTGGACGCTGGGTTACGACACCGTCTATGCGCATCAGGATAAACGCGACGATGAACTCGCCGATATCAAATCGACCGCGCTTCTGTTTGGCGAGAATTCCCTGCGCTGGGTGGCTTTGTTCTACACAATTTCCCTCGCTTTGCTGGCGCTGGCGGGCTGGGCGGCGGGGCTTGGCCAGATTTATCATTGGGGGCTTATCGTCGCGGCCTGCTATGCCCTTGTGCGTCTCATCCTGTGGAAAATGGACGATCCCGCCAGCTGCCTGTCCTGTTTCAAATCCAACCGCGATTTCGGCCTGATCATTCTGCTGGCGATCATTCTGGATAAACTGGCATGAGCCTCGACCCCGTCGCTTTCATCCGCACCCAGACGCAAATCAAATCGCCGTCGGCGGTGCCGGAAATTCAATTGCACATGGCGACCGAAGTCACGCCGCTGTGGCAACTTACCGAAGACCGGCTGCGCCATGCCGATCTGCCGCCGCCTTACTGGGCGTTCGCATGGCCGGGCGGGCAGGGGATGGCGCGCTATATTCTCGACCATCCCGATCTCGTCAAAGGCAAACGCATCGTCGATTTCGCGGCGGGCAGCGGCGTCGCGGCGATTGCCGCCATGAAGGCCGGAGCGAAACAGGCGCTGGCGGTGGATATCGATCCTTTGGCGCTGGAAGCCATTCGCCTCAACGCCGAACTCAATCAGGTCGAAGTCGAAATCCGTAACGGCGTCGATCTGATGAAGCCCTTCACCAAGGCCGACATCATTTTCGCGGGCGATATATGCTACCAGCAATCGACCAGCACATCGGTCACCCGCTGGCTGCGTTTTTGCGTGGAAAAGGGCATAGCTGTCTATCTGGCCGACCCCGGGCGCGCCTATGTCCCCGAGCAAGGCCTTGAAAAACTTGCGGTTTATGAGATTCCGACCTCGCGCGACCTCGAAGATCAGGACAGCCGGCTTGCCACCGTATGGAGGATGGAAAAGCTTATTGAATAATGCTATGAGCACATACCAATTATAGGTCTGGCCCTTCAAAGGCCCGGCACATTTATTTCGATAACGAGGATATTTAAGCCGATGACGACACGCAGTGGCCATATCGCGTCTTTAGTAATCGCCGGATTTTTCGGGCTGCTGCTGGCTGCCGCATGGCTGCCTTCGACGCAGGATAAAGGCGACAGCCGCAAAATCGTCGATGCCCATGAATTGCGCCATCTGCTTCAGGGCGACATCACCCGTAAATCGACGCCCTCGCCCTCGCCCGCGCGCAAACCCGAACCCGCGCGCATGATGATCGTCGGCACCGCGACACCGGCGGGCGTTTCCGAACCGATGCCGCAAATAATCGCCCCGCAATATAAAGAAGAAAAGAAAGCCGAGAGCAAAGTCATGGATTTTAGCTGGTTGAAGTCGTTTCTGTTCGATATCCATATTACCGATATCGCCCTCGTAGCCTTGGTCGGCATGATCTGGTGGGATGCGCGCAACACCCGCAAGACCATCACCAATTTCGGTATCGCCAGCGCCGCGCAGGCGCGTGAGCTGACCCGCGCCTCGGCCTCGATGGAAAAACTCGCCAAGGCCATGACCGCGATGAGCGCGATGGCGGCGGTGGCGGCAGCGGCGAATGCCGCCGAACCCGCCGCCCCGGTTAAGGCCAAACCGGGCCGCCCCAGGAAAAAAGCCGGTAAAGCAGAGTCCGTCGCGGGCTAGGCACAGAGAAATTATCGCTAATTGATTTTGGCGTTTTTCTTATCCGCAATTGTGCGTTTCAGCGCGTCGATCTCGGCTTGCTGTTCCTGAATGGCCTTGACCAGCAACGGGATCATGTTGCCTTCGCGCAGGGTATAATAATCATCCCTTTTCTTTGGCGTATCGACGAGCGCGGCGGCATAAGGCTGATCTTTCACCGCAGCTTCAACGTCCTGTGCAATAAAGCCAACCTGCGTTCCCTCAGGAAACTGCTGCTTATCGTTCGGCAGGAAGTTATACGTCACAGGCTTCAAATCATTCACGACGCCAAGCGCACCGGTCAAAGGCTCGATATGTTCCTTAAGCCTCCGGTCCGACAGGCTGGTGATCGATGTCGATGTCGCACCGATCGTGCCGTTGACCTGCAGGCGGCAGCAGGAACTTTGCGAAGCCGTATATCCAACCAGAACCTTTTGCGCGCTGTCTATCCATAAGCCTGGTGTGTTGTTGGTATAGAGGGCGAATGTCTGCGCATTGTAATCTGCAAACAAAACTACACCCTGAAAGACTCCGGATGCGCTCTGTTGATCAATGATAAACCCGCCCTGAGTGGCGCCTGAATTATTATTCTGTTGGGCTATATAAGTTCCTCCTTGGTTGCCGAGGCTGCTGGGCCCTATCAAGTCGATAGCCGCACCAGCGTACTGCGTCGTCGAACTGTTTGTAAGCCGGACGGTGGGAGGGGATGCCGCTATATCAAGCACCGTTCCGGGGGCTGTCGTGCCGATGCCGACATTTCCCGCCGAACTGATGCGCATTCTCTCTGCGCTGTTTGTTCCAAAAATAAGTGGATTATTATCGACGGTACCTACCGCAAAATCCGATACCCCATAGGATGAGAGATCGGCAAAATTGCCGGTGAGGCCATATTCTGTGCGCACGGTTTGCCCTGTCGTGCCAATGACTATGGCCACATTGCTTCCACCCCTGTTCACAGCCTGTATAAGGCCAACGCCCGACGTACTGATATCAACCATTTGGAATCCGTCATAGGCCGCCGGAGTCGAAGTATATCCCACCAACTGATAGCCGGGGCTTGCTGTCCCAATCCCGACTTTGCCTGCCGATGTAACGCGCATCCGCTCGGCCTGACTGCCTGTCTTGAACACAATCGCGTCCGAAGTGCCGGTGCCCGAAGTCGATTCCAGTGTCAGGGTCGAACTCGCGCTCGTGCCGCCGACGATAAGCGGCGTGGTGACCGATGTGCCAATGGTGGGCGCCGCTGACCATGCGGGCGCACCGGCATTGGCGGTCAGGATGCTGTTGGCCCCGCCCTGTGCTGTCGCTTGCACAATGCCCGTGCCGTTGCCGTAAAGCACGCCATTGCTGGTCAGCGTTGTGGCGCCCGTGCCGCCATAGGGCACGGTGATGGGGGTCGCGTTCCACAGGCCGGTGGTAATCGCGCCGCTGCTGCCGATCTCCAAAGCCTTGACGCCATTGGTTGAGAAAGCCAGCGATGTCGTCGTCGCCCCATACATGCCGTAATTGGGGGCGGTCGATGTGGTGACGATGCCGACCGCTCCGCCGATATCGAGCGCATCGGTCGCGGCTGAAGTTCCAATGCCGGTCTTGCCCTGAACCAGCAATCCGTTGGCGGGGGCAGTGCTGACCCCGGCATAGCCGGTGCCGATAGCGGCCTGTCCGTATACATCGAAGGGATTAACCGGGGCGGTTGTGCCTATGCCGACATTGCCGGTTGTTGAGTTGGAAAAAAGCGTCGTCGATTGCGCGAACGCAGGGGAGGCTAGGAAAACGAATGCCAACGTCATTATGATTTTTGTCATGGCATTCCCCTTAATGCTGTTGTGAGTCATTTGTCGGGCGCTTTATTTTTTGTTCGCTCATGGCCGCAATCGTTTTCTTGAGCGCCTCGATCTCGGCCTGTTGCGTCGCGGTGATCTGATGCAGTTCCTGAATGGTTTTGACGAGAACCCACGGATTGGGCTCATCGACAGAATAAATTCCTGCCAAATTTTTATGAACCATATCGGGGTGCTTGACCATGACCTCCTGCGCGATCACGCCGGTTTTGTGCTCGCCGGTGGATTTGATCGTGAAGTCGCGCACGCGCATATCGGCAAGCCACGGCAGGGTGCTTTGGGCATCCTTGATATCCGCTTTCAATCTCTGGTCGGAGCTGCATGAAACCGTCTCCGAACTCGCGCTTGGCGTATGGGTGCAGGCGCCGGAAGAATTCTGCAATTGAGCGACGGCGCCCGTAGCCGCAGGCGATCCGACATCGAGTAAATAAGCCGGAGTCGTTGTGCCGATCCCGACATTGCCGTTGGTATCGATAAGCATTCTGGTATCTATGACCGAACCTGGTGGCGTGGTGTTGATGGTTCCGCCGCCGGTTGAAAAGATGATCTGCCCGTTGCCGATCGCCCCAACCCCGTTTGTACCTGAATCCAGAATGAGATTGCCGCCGACATTGCCGGGGCTGCCCTGTTGGGCCGCGATAATGAGGGGGTGGCCGGGGCCAGATGCCGCTATGCCGCCGCGCACATCAAGGACGCCGCCGGGCGAAGTCGTCCCGATCCCCATATTGCCGCTTGTGTCAATTGTCACACGGTCATTATTCCCCGTACGAAGCACCAGCGGGTGATTTGTAAATGTGCCTAGAACCCCTAGGTCGCCCGAGAAATTCGGGTCGTATCCTCCAACATAATTTGTTAATTCGACATTGTTGGTGCTGTCAAAAACGGCAAAATTAGTTGGGCCAGGATTGCTAATGAGGGCTGTGGTATGCGATTGTCCGGCTGTGCCGACACCTGCACCGACCTGCAGCGAGGCATTTGGCGCCGTCGTCCCAATCCCGACATTGCCCTGAACAATCGCGCCATCCGTTGGGGCCGCCGCAATCCCTGCATATCCGGTTCCGATAGCCACACCTCCGGCAAAATCTCCGGCATTGGCGGCAAGTAACGGGGAAGGCGGGAGAAAGGCAGACAGAACACCCAAGGCGGTCAACACGGCCCAATGTTTTTTCATGGCATTCCCATTTGCAGGAGGAGGGGGGATGGATGCAGGGGAGGGGGCGGGGAAGGAAAGGCGATAAAGGCAGGTTTTTATTCTATTTATCTACTAGCCAATCGGACTTTAACCATACTGTACTATTTGAATAACGCGATTCTCGGTGCCCGGCAAGATATTCGGCTTATTGTCCCCGTTGACTCTACCTCCCCGTTCTTGGTAACAACCCTCATCCCGCCATCAGGCGGCGGCACAGCCTAGGTAATAATAGGCAAGCCGCCAGAGGACACGTCCTAGACTATAGGGCGTAAGGCTCGTCCACGCGTTGCGTGCACGGGCCTGATGGCTTTTGGGGTTTGGAGAATTTGAGGAACGATGTTCGATAGCCTGAGCAGCAAATTGACCGGCATCTTCGACCGGCTTACGGGGCGCGGCGCGTTAAGCGAAGCCGATGTCACCGAAGCCATGCGCGAAGTGCGGGTGGCGCTGCTCGAAGCCGACGTTGCGCTGACCGTCGTCAAGGATTTCGTCGCCACCGTCAAAGAAAAGGCCATCGGTCAGGACGTCATGCGCTCGGTCACGCCGGGGCAGCAGGTCATCAAGATTGTGCATGATAATCTGGTTGAGTTGCTCGGCACGACGGCAGAACCGCTCAATCTGAATGTGACACCGCCTGCGATCATTATGATGCTGGGGCTGCAAGGCTCGGGCAAAACCACCACCGCCGCGAAACTGGCGAAGTTCCTCACCGATAAAGAAGGCAAGAAAGTTTTGCTCGCCTCGCTCGACGTGCAGCGTCCGGCGGCGCAGGAGCAGCTCGCCGTGCTTGGCCAGCAGACCGGCGTCGCGACTTTCCCCATCATCGAATTGCTGACGCCTGTTTCCATCGCCCGCAAGGCGGTCGATATGGGCCGCAAGGAATCTTACGACGTCGTTATCCTCGACACCGCCGGGCGTCTGGCGATTGACGAAGATTTGATGAATGAAGCGGTCGCCATCCGCGACGCCACCAACCCGACCGAAAGCCTTCTGGTCGTCGATGCCATGACCGGGCAGGATGCCGTCAACACCGCGCAGCAGTTCGAACAGAAAATCGGCGTCACCGGCATCGTCCTGACCCGCATCGACGGCGATGCGCGCGGTGGTGCGGCCTTGTCGATGCGCGCCGTCACCGGCAAGCCGATCAAATTCCTCGGCACCGGCGAAAAGACCGATGCGATTGAAATCTATCATCCCGACCGGCTCGCGGGCCGCATCCTCGGCATGGGCGACGTGGTTTCGCTGGTCGAAAAAGCCGCCGCCACTATCGACGCCGACGAAGCCGAGGCGATGACCGAGAAATTCCTCTCGGGCGGCAAGTTCGATTTCAACGATCTGCAAAAACAGATCCAGCAGATGCGCAAAATGGGCGGCATGGCCGGCATGATGAATCTGCTGCCGGGCATGGGCAAAATCAAAGAGCAGCTTAAAGGCGCCAATATCGACGAAAAACTTATCGGGCGGCAGGAAGCCATCATTCAGTCGATGACGCCTACCGAGCGCAAGAATGCCGATCTCCTGCAGGCTTCGCGCAAGCGCCGCATCGCGCTGGGCGCGGGCGTGCAGGTGGCCGACGTCAACCGCCTCATCAAGCAGTTCCTCGAAATGCAGAAAATGATGAAGCAGGTTCAGAAGCTGGGCAAATCCGGCTTCATGCGCTCGATGATGCCGCGTCTCGGCCCGAATTCCATGACGAGGGACGGCAAATGATCCATCACATTTCCCTCGGCGTGAAGGATATCGAACGCAGCCGCGCTTTTTACGATCGCGTTCTCGAGCCTCTGGGCTTCCTTCGTCTTATCGACGACGGCGACAACGCTTCCGGTTATGGCGCGGAAGAAGCCATGTTCTGGATCACCAGACCCTGCAACAAGAAACGCGCCACGGTCGGCAACGGCACCCATGTCGCTTTCGACGCGCCCAGCCGCGCGGCGGTCGAAGATTTCCACACCCAGGCCCTTTTGTGCGGCGCCGACTATAACGGCGCGCCGGGGCTGCGACCCGATTACGGCCAAAATTATTTTGCCGCATACGTTATCGATCCCGATGGGCACAAGATCGAAGCGGTGATTACTGTGCCCGATACCGATGAACCCGAAGGAGAAGAATAATGCTCGTATTGCGTATGACCCGTCACGGCGCCAAGAAGCGTCCGTTCTACCACATCGTCGTTGCCGACAGCCGCAGCCCGCGCGACGGCCGCTTTATCGAAAAAGTCGGCACTTACAACCCGATGCTGCCCAAGGACGACGCCAAGCGCGTGACGCTCCTCGGCGAACGCATCACCCATTGGATCAAGAACGGCGCCCAGCCCAGCGAACGCGTCGCGCGTTTCCTGTTCGACGCCAAGCTTGGCCCCAAGGTCGAATATCGCGACTCGCCCAAGAAGTCCGCGCCGCGCGCCAAGACCCAGGAACGCCTGAAGATGGAAGCCGAAGCCGCCGCCAAGGCCGCCAAGGCCGCCGAAGCCGCCGCTCCCGCCGCTGAAGCGCCCGCCGCCGAAGCTCCGGCTGCCGAAGCGCCTGCGGCGTAATTTATGCCAATACAATACCCCGTGGCAGCGGGGTCGATTTTATTGTGCGACTACAATACGGGATTCCGTGAGCCGGAAATGGTCAAGCGGCGTCCCGTTATTGTCGTTTGCAGGCATCTTCCGCATCGCGGTTCTTTGTGTACGGTTGTGCCGTTAAGTACGACGCCGCCGCGTATTGAAGTTCCTTATGTCCATAAAATCGTTCTTGAGAAGGCGATTTCCCAAGCCTTCGCGGAAACCGAGATGTGGGCAAAAATTGATATGATGGCAACCGTCGCGTTCAATCGGCTGGATATGTTCCGGACGTCGCGCGATCAAACAGGAAAACGGCGTTATTTTGTGCCGAAGATTACGGCTCAAGAACTTCAGGCGATCAGGGCGGGAATCGCCTATGTTTGTGGAATCGATCCATCTCATTGATTTAGATAGGATAGTTGCGGTCGACATTGTTAACGCAAATGTGTTATATTATGGGTGTACTGCTCGAGGTGGAAACGCCG
>JARLJC010000025.1 GCA_031291435.1 Alphaproteobacteria bacterium
CATCGGTGACGTAATTCTCAAGCGCGACCTTATAATCCTGAATTGCCGCAAGAATTGGCGCGGCAGCAGGCAAAAGATGCAACCGCCTTATGCGCCGATCAGAGGGATCGGGGCGTCGTTCGAGGAACCCGCGCGCTTCCAGCCGGTCTACCAGTCGGCCGACCGTGATCGGTTCCACCTCGCAGAGCGCCGCCATCTCATTTTGCGACAGGCCGGGCTGACGTTCCAGGCGCGTAAGGATGATGCCTTGCGCACGCGTCATTCCGTAATTGCGCGCCCATTGGTCAAATCGCGTGCGCTGCATCCGGGCGACATCGTGCAGGAGGATCAGCATATCCCGGTCGAAGCAGTGCATTCCAATAAGCTAAGCCACGCTATTATAACGTGCAATAAGGTTATGATCGCAAATTGTCGCCGCCAACACGGAAATGGCCGGCGAGGTCGCCCTCGCCGGCCATCGAGCCGTTAATGTTGGAACGTCTTATGGGTTCACATGCAGTTCCGAAGCCCAGGTGGCCTCGATCCTTTTCACCACGCTATCCGGAAGCGGCACATAATCCAGCTTCTCGGCATCTGACTGGCCATTCTTAAGCGCCCAGTCGAAGAATTTCACCGCCGCCTGATTTCTCGCAGCAGGCGTGTCTGTGCGCATCAGAACCCATGTCGTCGCCGTGATGGGCCAGCTCGTCGCACCAGGCTGGTTGGTGAGGACGAGAAAGAAATCCTGAACCTTGGAGAAGTCGGCGTTCGCCGCTGCCGCCTGGAAGGCTTCCATTGTCGGTTTCACCCGCTGCCCGGCGGAATTGATCATGTCGGTGTAGACCATGTTCGACTGTTTGGCGTAGGCGTATTCGACATAGCCGATCGAGCCCACGGTCTGCTGCACGCTCGCGGCCACGCCGGCATTGCCTTTGCCGCCAATGCCGCCCGGCCAGGAAACGGCCGTATCCGACCCGACCTTGCTCTGCCATTCTGGGCTCACCTTGCCGAGATAGTTGGTCCAGTTGAAGGTGGTGCCCGAACCGTCCGAACGATGCACTGTCAGGATCGCCATATTGGGCAGCGGCACTTTCGGGTTCAGCTTGGCGATTTCCGGATCATTCCACTTCTTGATCTGGCCGAGAAATATTTTGGCGAGAACGTCACCGCTGAGCACCATCTGGCCCGGCTGAATGCCCGGCAGGTGCACCACCGGCACAATCGAGATGATGACCTGGGGGAACTGCACCAGATGATTCTGCGCGATTTCGTCATGCGCCAACGGCTTGTCGGTGGCACCAAAATCCACTGTCTTAGATTCGATCTGCTTGATGCCGCCGCCCGAGCCGATCGCCTGATAATTCATCTGATCGCCAGTCTGCTGCTGGTATTTCTGGGCCCAGACCTGCAACACCGGATAAATGGCGGTGCTGCCCGCGCCGGTCAGATTGTTGGCGGCCATCGCGCCGCTCGAAAGCAGGGTCGTAGCCAAGGCTGCGGTAAGGAACGCTTTCATCGTGCGTTTCATGATTTTGTCCTTTTCGTTTGCGCCGATCCATGGCGCGGGAAATTCGGAAGAAAGAATGGCGCGGCTGGGGAGGCCGCGCCATCAGGCTACCACTGCAAATCGCCCCACAGGCCGATTTCGTTGTAACTGCCGGTCTGCAAGCCGGTAGCCGAGCCAAGGTTGCCGTTTGACGTGTTGATCGTCCCATGGCCCACATTGTCATGCTTATAAGC
>JARLJC010000182.1 GCA_031291435.1 Alphaproteobacteria bacterium
AGGCGTTCCTCGAGAGCCTGGTTCTGCTTCTTGAGCGCGGCGGACTGAGCCTTGAGCGAATTGATTTGCGAGCTGTCGGCGGTCTCGGCGTAAGCCGCGCCGGTCGCCGTCATAACCGCGACCGCGGCGACAGCGGCCATAAGTTTGGTTTTCATGCCCGTCTCCAGTTCTCAGAGCCGCCTCGTGCGAAACATCGCGCTAGGGCCCTATCCATATGACCGCGGTTGAGCCGCGGCTGCGAAATCCGATCACGAAAGATTGATTTTCCATCGCGATTGTTCATCGAATAGTCAGATCGCTGCTGCTTGGCAATTGGCGAGGGCCTGATTCAGGCGCCATTACGCCACAAAGAATCCCAGTGTTGCCCTATTGCAATAGTTGAAGGCTCAACTAAAGGCTAAGCCATTTGAAAGCTGAAGAATTTGCGACATTGTGCAGTGCAGGATGATCGCGCTTCATCAAACTGTCATAATCGGAGCATCAACGATCATGGCGTTGCCCGCCGCCGCGCCTGGGTGAGAGAATACCTCCACCCAGCGACAACAATTGGCAGTTCATTTACGGGTTGCGAAAATCACTTCAGAATGCGTAACGCAATCCGACCGTGGGATCGACGGTGTTGTTATAAAGAAAGCCGTTCGCCATGCCGCCCGACACTGTCGAATACATCAGACCGGCGTAGGCCTCGAATTTCTTGGTAAAATGATATTCGCCGACGAAACCGATCGCGTCTTCCGCGCCCGAACACGTCGCGGCGTTGGCGACCAGCTTGGTGTTGTTGGCGAAATTGCAGGCGATCTTGCCGTAGGAATTCTGCCATTCGTGATAATAGCCGACGCTGAGATCGAGATGGCTGTCGTAGGCGTATTTCACGCCCGCCCAAAGCAATTGCAGGATCTTGTCGTGATATTGATAGGCGTTATTTGTGGCGACGCTGACCATATAGCCGTTTGAATCGACATAAGGCGCGACGATGGGGTCCTGCGGGTCGCTATAGTTGATATTTTCATAGCCGGCGAAAAATTTGAAAGGCCCGTAGCTGTATTTCGCCGAGAGCAGCACGGCCGAATTGTCCGAGATTGTCGCGGCAAGCGAGCCCGCCGGCTGGGCCAGGACCTGGGCGGCGCTGAGGGAAGAAAGCGTAATCGCGCCGCTGAC
>JARLJC010000183.1 GCA_031291435.1 Alphaproteobacteria bacterium
CGCGCCCTCTGCCGCCTCGCGGGCTTTTGTCGTGACGGTGGCGCGCCGTTCATCGATTACAGCGGCGACGGCCGCGACCGCTTGGTCCTCGGTTAAGACGCCCTTCATTGCGCGGCGCACAGCATCGCGGACAGCGCTTTCGGCGACTGCGTTCCAGTCATCGAAGGGCACTGCCTGCAAACGCTGGTGATCAATCATTGTTCAGTTTTTCGATAGCTCTATCTGCGACGGCATTTAACCGCTCGACCGCCTCGGATTGCATGCTTGCCGCAACACTCCGCACGAAATTTTGCGGCGCGATGGTCGGCGTGCGGGTCAGCGCGCCGATCAGCACGTCGATCGGCGCGCTCAGTCTCTTGTTCCACACATGGTCCTGCTGCCGAGTATATCCAGCATAGTCGACCGGTTCGCCCTTGCTGCCATATTCGAGCGCACCGCCTTTTGCAAAGTCGCCGCCTTGCGCATCGCCCCCGTCAAAATCGACGCGCGCGGACACCCGCGTCGGTTCGTCTTTGATCGCGATGCGCTCTTGGCTGGCCAGCCGTCCTGTGCGCCGAGGCACGCGAGCCGCAACCTGCCCGAACGCCTCGGTGGCCAGCGCGCTAACGGTAGCCAACAACTCTTCGCGAAGCTGGTCAGGAAACTGCTCGAATTTCAGTGCCACCGCCAGTGGCGTGGTGTGATCAAAGCGAACTGCAAGTTTCATGTTGAAAATCCTTGATAATATGACGGTTTTGGAAGCGGAACAGGACGGAGAAACGGATACCCCGCATGCTCGCATCGCCCCGGACGGGGAGGGCATGCGGCCGCCGCCGAATATTTTTCTTTTCGACCTCGATTTATTTTCCGGAAAAATAATCCGTGGCAAAAAAATAAATCTCTGAATAATAACGAATTTGTGCCGTGAATTATTTTCCATCGAGGCCGATTTTGCGTCCCTGATTTTGCGACACGAAAAAAAATCTCTGCGTGAGCATCGTTGAGGTAGCTCAATGCGGCGGGCCGCCAGCCGAAACCCCCTACCCCTCTGGCGGTCACCATCGTCCACATCGCCATCAGGTGAACCGCCGAGCGGCGCGCGCGCGCGCGGTTTTCGCCGTGTGATGCGCGCCGCACAGACATTGCCCGTTTGCGAGGTCATGTGTGGCACCACCGTCGCGGATTTCCCGCACGTGATCGGCGAACATCCTGTGCCGGGGGCGGGCTTTCAGGCAACGGCGGCCATCATCGCCGACGTGTTCACACCGGCCACCAGCCCGGTCGACAACATGATCGCGCCATGCGCGATGTTCAGGGGTCTGGTAGACCGGATCGACCGTCTTGGGCGGCAAAGAAATAGTCCGCCCGGATATCGTCGCCAGGCTCGGTTTGAACGTTGTCAGCCTCGGGGTCTTCATCTCGGGGTTCTCGTTGTGTGGCGGTCATTCGGTCAGTTGACCGATCTTCAGGTCGAGCAATCCCGCGCCAGCCCCGGAAAGGATCCGCCGTTCAGGCGGTGTTCGGTCAAAGATCGACCAGCCAGTCACCATGCGCAGGAACGTCGCGGCGCTGTGCGCGGTCTGCCAATCGCCGAACAGGCGTGCGCCATGGCCAGGATACGGCGGGTCAAAGCGCACCGTGAAACATCGGCCTGCTGGGCTGATCGTGATCGATGTCGCTGCTGCGCTCATTTTGCGGTTTCCCGTTTCGCGATTGAAGCCGAATGAGTGACGGTGATGCGATCAGCGCTCCAGCCCAGCCGTTCGAGCGCGGTCGTGATAGCGCTGGCAAAGTTCTGTCGAACATGATCCGCGTGAAACGGGGTCGGTGCGATGACAGTTAGCGCATCGTCGGCCATGATCACCGCGCAGGGTGCGAACCATTGTCGGGCTACCGCTTCGCCGACCGCCTCCGCCAGCGCCAGGTGCAACCGTGCTGATTGATCATCCTCGTTCTTCTTGTCGGGAATGATCCGCTGTGGCCTGCCCATACCGGACGATTCCCGTGGAGCAATGAACGACACACCCGCCTTGACCGCCCGCATCACGTCTGGATGGCGATCCTGCACCCGCGCCGCCCACAGCGCGGCCCAATCGGATCGACGATGGCCCCGCC
>JARLJC010000184.1 GCA_031291435.1 Alphaproteobacteria bacterium
GCGCATGCGATCGGCTTCCGCTTTGGCGGCGTAACGCGTGTTGCCGATGACGCAGCGGATGGCGAAAGCATAAAGGCTTTCGCCGCGCCTTGCCGTGCCGGGATCTTTCAGCAGACCGAGAAAGCGGTGGTGGCAGAAAGGATGATGCAGGAAAAAGACCGGGTCGAGGCCTAAGCCACCGATCAGGCGTGCGAGCGTGAGATCGAGCTTGGAATTCAGCCGATGCGACAGTTCATGTCCTGCCGTCTGCCCCATGCCCCAGGCAAATCCATGCACGATAACGCCAAGCGCTTTGTCTAAGGGGCTGGTCGCGGCGCGGGCGGCATCGAAGTCGATGCCCAGGTGTTTGAGGCTTGCAGCGATGTGCAAGGGGTCGCCGCTGGTGAAGTAATAGGCGAGAAGCAGGCCATTTGCCAGCATGAGCGGCAGGCCGATCCGCAAGAAGAAATCGTGTAAGGCGTGCGGCGGGTTTTCAGGCTCTGTGAGATCGTCCCGGAATCCGGCGGTGCAGATATGGGCCACGACGAGAAAAATGATGAGGGGAAGCCACAACCAAATACCGCCGAACAAGAGGCCGACAAAGCCGAAGAGAAAGGATACGTCCTGGAGCGAATAGCGCAGATGGGAAGCATATGCGTCGAGGGGAGAGGAAAACCGGAAACGCTTCGGCGTAACCACGGTTGCGGACGTCATGGTCAGTCTTCCCGAATTTCAAATTTAGGAAATTGTATTAAACGCTGGGGGCGTACCAATAAATTCTATTGGCTATTTTTCCACTTCTTCAATCTTCGCCATAAACGATCCCGAAGTCGAGTCCCGCCGGCTTTGGCGCTCTGAAATATCCGATCACACGCCTGCGATTATCAACGGCGGTCTGACGGGGCCCAATGCTCTAGGGTTTCGAGCTCTTTGATGGTGGTTGAATTGCAAGAAACCATGACGCCGACCACCGCCGAGGACATAGCCAATCTCGATCCATCACCGCGATGGGGCTCGGCCGCGAAGGCGCGAAAGAGCCCCCAAGACTTTTGTCAAAACAAGATCATATCGACTACTTCACCGGGTTTGCTTTCCACCCGAAAAAGAGCGTCAGCAGTCCAAGGGCGGTGAACGCCGCCCCCGCGACGAAGGTCGCCGAAGGACCGA
>JARLJC010000185.1 GCA_031291435.1 Alphaproteobacteria bacterium
GCTGGCGACCGACGGGCGCAGTCGCGCAATGCTTATTATCCCGGCCAGGAGCTGTTCGCATTCAAGAAATTCCGTTGGTGGTGGAACAATGCGCACCGCGCCGTTTACGACGCCGACGATGGTCTTGGGGCGATTCCGCGTGGCAATGTTACCGCTTGGGCGGCGCAGTCGAAGTCGATCATGTTCATGGAATATGGCTTCGCATCGATTGATCGCGACACCAATCGGGAGAACGTTTTTTTCAATCCCGGAACGGTGGCGGGCGGCGCGCCTTTCTGGTGCGAGTGGCAGGGAATCGACGGCGCGGCTCTCGCGCCGAAACAGGATGCACTCATACAATTTGCCGGGCATCAAGCCTGGTATCAATATTGGATCGCAGGCGGCAATAATGTCATGTCGCGTAGCGGTGTGCAGATGATCGCCACCGATATGATGTTCGCGTGGAATTGGGATGCGCGGCCTTTCCCGACCTTCCCGCTACGGCTGGACATCTGGAGCGACGGCGTCAACTGGCGCTCGGGTATGTGGCTGGCGGGCAAGGGGCCGGCTTTGCCGTCGCCGGCGTCTGACACGGCGCCCGGTCCCGGTTCTTATGATGCATTTCCAAGCCTAAGCGGGGAGGGCTGGAGCGTCAAATACAGTCCGCGCTTTGTGACTCGGTCGCTAGCCCATGTCTCAGGGCGCGAAACCAGGTCTGCGCGAATGTCGACGCCGCTCTACGATGTCGAGCTGTTGTTCGATGTGCTGCGGGATGCGCCGGCCTTCGGCGAATTGCAAGAGGTTATCGGCTTTATCGCGGCGCATGCCGGCCAGGCAACGCCCTTCCTGTTGCCGCCACCCGGTGCGTTCGCCACGATTTCCGGCGCGGCGCTAGGAGTCGGCGATGGGATGCGAAGGGTGTTTATCTTGCACCGCTTCGTGGCTGGTTTCAGCGAGGCGGCGCAAGCGCTTATCGGGTCGCCCACCGTCTATCAAGACGGCGTGGCGCTCTCGTCGAGCGCCTATGCCGTTTCGATCCTGCCAGCAACGATTACTTTTGATACAGCCCCGGCCGCTGGCGCGGCTCTGACCGCTGATTTCAGTCCGGCGCATCTGGCGCGATTCACCAATGACGCTGAGGAATTGGAGCAATTCATGTCCGGTTTCTGGAA
>JARLJC010000186.1 GCA_031291435.1 Alphaproteobacteria bacterium
TCGCTGGGGTAGCGCAGCTTGCCGCGGTCATACCGGGCACGGTTCTCAACAGTCCACATCGAGCGGCTCCTGCGAATCGGGGCTGCACCAATGGAATCACAACCGATTCATCAGACTCAAGATGATTGTGGACGGACACTAAGGACCGCTTGGTCGCGCGGTTCGAGGGTTAATGTCCAATGCCCTATTATTTGCGCGAATTTATCGGATTAAATCTGCGTGTTGAACGACAGGTCTGGAAAATTGATGAAGAAGCTGCTTTTGTTATTGGCATGCCAAATCCCCTGAATGGCATAGGAACATACTTTTGCGCTCAACCAGGAGAGGCCATCTGGGACGCGATTAAGCGGCAGACGTCTTGGTTCGAGCCCAGTGGAAATAATCCATTCCAAAGGATAGCATTGGGACCGGGTGAATTTTATCCGAGAATGGCTCGTCCAATCGCTCTACAATCTAGCGAACTCACGACGTTCAGCCCTGGCGCGGACGCCGATGTCAATAGCATTGCGATTTCGAGAGGACAGCTAACAACCCTCATTCGACAACTCGACGATATTTGTCGAACGATTCATCCCGCCAGCGAAACACTATCTACGTTTGGTCATGAGATTCGGAATCTCATTATCCTCGCCTGCACCGAAGTCGAGAGTCATTGGCGTGGCATATTACACGCAAATGGAGTACATAAAAAGAACTATAACACAAACGATTATATAAAATTGAAACATGCGATGAAATTAGACGAGTATTCTATCACATTTTCAGGTTATCCTTGGTTAGAATTTTTTAGACCGTTTGCAAACTGGAATGCGGATGGGCCGACGGCGAGTTTAGGTTGGTATGACGCCTACAATGCCATAAAGCACAATCGAGAGACGCAGTTCAGTAGATCCACATTACGAAGCGCCTTTGAAGCGGTAAGCGCGTGCTATATAATGATGGTTGCACAATTTGATCGTAGTCACGCTTTGGCTTACACTTCAGAGTTGCAGTATTTTCTCAATATCTCAGAATGGCCAATCTGGGACGTATTTGATTATTATATAGGACCAGACGGGACAATATCAAATAATTGGACAGAGACACCGTTTCCATTCTAATAGAATTTGGTGCGTATGTTTAAATTGGATGAGTGTTATTCTGTCCCGATAGTATATCAATCCTTTCCCGCACCACCGGCGCCACCGAAGGCGCCACGTCGCCCACCGTCACCGCCGCGCGGATCGCCTCAGCCGTTTGCGCCGCCGCTGCCTCGTCGGCCGCGTGGACGACGCAGAGCGGGCGCGATGCGTCCACCGCCTCGCCCAGGCCGGCAAATTCGGAAAACCCCACGCGAGAATCGATGCCCTGGTCCGCGCGTGTGCGCCCGCCGCCGAGGCCGATCACCGCGAGGCCGATGGCGCGGGTGTCCATTGCCGTCACGATGCCCGGCCGCGCCGAAAACACCGGCTGTGCCACCGGCGCGCGGGGCAACGCCGCGCGGCTGGCAAAAATGTCGGCGGGGCCGCCAAGCGCACAAACCATGCGGGCGAAGACGTCCGCCGCGCCGCCGTCGTTCAGTTTTGTCCCTGCCAGCCGTCGCGCGGCCGATATGTCCGGCGCGATGCCGCACAGCACCAGCGCCTCCGCCACGAGCGAAAACGTGACCTCGGCCAAACGCGGATCGCGCGCCTCGCCGGCGAGGAAGGCGATCGATTCCTCGACTTCCAGCGCGTTGCCGACAAACCGGCCAAGCACCTGATCCATGTCGGTGATCAGCGCCGTGGTCGGCACGCCGGCGCCACGGCCTACGGCGACGATGCTGTTGGCCAAGGCCCTTGCGCTGTCGAGATCGGCCATGAACGCGCCGTTGCCGACCTTCACGTCCATCGCCAGCGCAAGCGTGCCCTCGGCGAATTTTTTCGACAGGATCGAGGCGGTGATGAGCGGCAGGCTTTCGACGGTCGCCGTCACGTCGCGCACCGCGTACAGCCGCCGATCCGCCGGCGCCAGATTTTCCGTCGCACCGACAATGGCGCAGCCCACATCGCGGACAACACGGGCGAAGGTCGCCTGATCGACATCGACCTTGTAGCCCGGAATGGCGGAAAGCTTGTCCAGCGTGCCGCCGGTGTGGCCCAGGCCGCGCCCGGAAATCATCGGCACGAACGCGCCGCACGCGGCCAGCA
>JARLJC010000026.1 GCA_031291435.1 Alphaproteobacteria bacterium
GGACAAGAACTGGCACATGGCGCTGGCCGGCGCCACGATCATCAGCGCCTGGGTCTTCATCCATTTGACGTTCGCGTTGCACTACGCGCACGAATATTTCGACGAGACCAAGAACGAGGTCGGCGAAACCTACAAGCTCCGCGGCGGGATCGTTTTTCCAGGAACGCAGGACCCGGATTACTGGGACTTTATGTATTTCTCTTTCATCATCGGCGTCGCCTCGCAAACCGCCGACGTGTCGATCTCGTCGAAGGCGATCCGCCGGACTTCGCTGGTTCATTCGGTGCTGGCGTTCTTCTTCAACAGCGCGATCCTGGCGCTAACGATCAATATCGCGGCCGGGTTGATCTAACAGGTTGCCGCAAACGCCGGGGCTTTTCCGGGATGCGCGCTATGAATCGCTGGTCAGCGCATCGCGTAGTGCTTGAATTTGCTGATTCAGGGCTTCGATTTGGTCCACCGTCATGGCTGACCGGTTGATAAGGGTTTCCCCGAGGCATTTGCTTTGGACGAGAAGCTCGCGGCCAGCGCTGGTGAGCTGGACCAGCACTTGGCGCTCATCGATCTGGCCGCGTTGGCGCGCGACCAAGCCGGCTTGTTCCAGCCGCTTGACCGGTGGCGTTATCGTGCTCGATTCCAGAGACAACCGGTTCGCAATGGCACCGATGGTCATATCGCCTTCTTCGCCTAGCGCGCTTAGCACGAGATATTGCGGATAAGTGATCCCCAACGCATCCAGCATTGGCTTGTAGGTACGGTTGATCGCCATATTGGTCGTGTAAAGAGTGAAACAGATTTGATTTTTCAAAGGGATAGCCACGAATCTTTCCTTTCTGCGGCGGGAACGTCAAATTTCATACCACAATAATATATACCGCGATAATAATTTTTGTTGACAGGAAGACGGCGCCCTGCTTATAGATCATTATCGCGATAATAATTATCGCGACTATGAAATAGGAGGTCGGCATGAGTGACACAAACATCGAAACGTCCCGCCGGGGAGTGATGACCGCCAGTATCGGCCTCGCGGCCGCGACGGCCCTTGTCCAATCCGCGCAAGCGGCTTCAAATCATTCGGCGGCGGACAAGTTCGGCTCGGGAGGAGGTACGATCACGGTCAATGACGGCGCCCAGATTTTCTACAAGGATTGGGGGGCTGGTCAGCCTATCGTCTTCCACCACGGATGGCCGTTGAGCAGCGACGACTGGGATGCCCAGATGTTGTTCTTTCTATCGCAAGGCTATCGCGTCATCGCCCATGATCGCCGTGGGCATGGTCGCTCCAGCCAGACGGATAAGGGCAATGACATGGACACTTATGCTGCCGATGTTGCGGCCCTGGCGACCCATCTTGACTTGAAGAACGCGATCCATGTCGGGCATTCGACCGGTGGCGGTGAAGTGGCGCGTTACGTGGCCCGGCATGGCGGCAACGGCCGTGTTTCCAAGGCTGTGTTGATCGGTGCGGTGACGCCGGTGATGCTGAAAAGCCCAGCCAATCCCGGCGGCTTACCGATTGAGGTTTTCGATGGTTTCCGCACCGCCTTGGCCGCCAATCGTGCCCAATTCTTTCATGATGTTCCCGCCGGTCCGTTTTATGGTTTCAACCGGCCGGGCGCGAAAGTATCCGAAGGCGTGATCAGCAATTGGTGGCGTCAGGGCATGATGGGCGGAGCCAAGGCGCATTACGACTGCGTCAAGGCTTTCTCCGAGACCGATTTCACCGAAGATTTGAAGAAGATCGACGTCCCTGTATTGGTCATGCATGGCAACGATGACCAGATCGTGCCAATCGCGGATGCCGCGCTGTTGGCGGTCAAGTTGCTCAAGAAAGGCGAGTTGAAGGTCTACGATGGCCTGCCCCACGGCATGGCGACAACCCACGCCGATCTCATCAATAAGGACATGCTTGCTTTCTTTAAAGCATAGTCGATTGAAACAAGGCAGACCGATCCGCCCGCCTAAAGGCGGGTGGATCAGCGCGCTTTTTGGCAACAATAACGGGGCGCTGCTTACTCCGCCGCGCTCTGCTTGCCCTGCCCAAAGCGTTGCTCGATATAATCCGCGACGAGGACCTTGAACTCGTTGGCGATATTCGCCCCGCGAAGGGTCACGGCCTTTTTGCCGTCGATGAAGACGGGCGCGGCCGGCGTCTCGCCGGTGCCGGGCAGCGAAATGCCGATATCGGCATGTTTGGATTCGCCGGGGCCGTTGACGATGCAGCCCATGACCGCGACGTTGAGCACTTCGACGCCGGGGTAGCGCGTCTTCCAGTTCGGCATTTCGTCGCGAATGTGGTCC
>JARLJC010000027.1 GCA_031291435.1 Alphaproteobacteria bacterium
AGGTGCAACCCCTAAACTCCGGACGCTTACATGGTCGGGATGGAGTGCATCAGTCTGGGGGACTGTGTTCTCAGATTCAAATCTCATCGTCCTGATCAATTCTTCAATTATATATTCTGAGGACATGGGTGACATGTCGTTCTTAAGGACGGAGGCGTAGGTTCATTTCCTATCGGCAGCACCATTCCCCCTGATGAAATATAGCGTCATTGCCGACGCTCTGTTTTTACCGTTCCGCCGATCTATGCAGAACGTCGAAAGAACATTTGCCCAAAGTGGCGAAAAAATTGCAAAACGCATGAATATAACTAAGCATAGGGTTCCTTCCCTTTCAGGAATTTTCTCCATGTCAGATTTAAGTATTTTCTGTGATAACGCGATTGAAGCGAATTGGTTTAAAGCCCTGCACCCCCAATTTGCGAAGGCGGGGGTAACAACGATCAAGCAAAGGGGAGGTAATCCCCCCTTAATCGACGATCTCATTTCCTATGACAGGCCAGACATAATTTTGGTCGAGGGCGAAACCCCCATCTTGGTCATTGAGAAAACGCGAGAGGTTCCCACGGGGCATAATGTTGGGCAACGCGTGGCTCGCTTGGTGCGCGCGGTAGAACTTTCGATACCAACAATAAAGTTTTTCCCATTTGACGCAAAGAAACATGGAAAATACGCCGCGATATGCCGTTTAAACGCTAGGCTATTATTGGCTTTTGAGCGCATGTGGGAAATCCATGATACCCCCATTGTCGCAATAAACTGGATTGCGGATAAGCATGGGGAGCTTATTTCTGACGGCACAGAAGACGACGAAATGAAGGCATTGATGAAGCAGTTTGTTTCCTCTGGCTTCGATGGCCACGCTTCATTTGCACAGACTAGAAAGAACATGCTGCGCGAATATGAAAAACGCATTGATCAAAAAAAGCAGTATGCAGCACCTCCTCCTTCGGTAACTTTTGAAAAGACCACCAGCTTTTTTGCATCAAGAGAAAAGTTACTGTCACCGCAACAATTACGGGCATTGCGGGCAAAGGACGGTAGCGTGATTTATAAAATGGTTATGACCGAAGAGAAGTGCCGCAGAGAAGACCCATACACGGGAACGCAGTTCATCTATGATTACATTTATTGCCGTAAGGGAAAATCACCGGCGAGCAAGTCAAAGAACCTCATCCTCCATTTTCCGGCGATCAGAAAAGAGGTTTGGGAAAAGAAAAATCCTGATGATAGATCGAGAAAATCATGCAATTGGTACTTAACCGCCAATTGCCTCGTTTTCAAAGACGGGTGTATCTATCTAAGGTAGCCCTTATGCGTGAAGACGAAATCTATGTTGTGTCAAAAGAATGGTTCAAAAGCAGAGGCTTTATACCCATCGCAGGGCAACCACCCAACGGATCTGACAACATCCCCGTTATTGAGATTAAAGACCCCGATCAATTAGCCAAAGGCAGCAAGGGGTCATACAAGCCCGACTTGGTTTTTGCGAATGATGCTTATGTTGTTTTGGTTGAATGTAAGCCCGCGTTTAATATGGGCGATAAATTAAAACTTGAACAGATTGCTGGTTCACTTTCCCGACAAGGCGCGTTCTATGACGAGCTTGTTTCCAGACGGATGTTAGAAAAAAGTGGGCTGAAGCCTAGCTATCCGACAAAGGAAGAATTCATCAAGAAAATCCGCTTTTGTATGACTTATGCCGGTGTCCCCATTCCTATGGAACGTATAGCATCTGTGGCTTTTTCCGAGGAGGGCAGCGGGGTTTTCACTCAAGCGGAGACGCAATCATTCGGCTGCTTGATCGAATAAATCGTCTTGAATGAACTCTCCTTGATCGCCACAAATCTTTTCTCCCGCCAGAACTTTAGCCAATTGTTCAGCCAATGCCTGAGACAGGAGCGGGGGGACGGCATTGCCCGTTTGAACTCTCCCCTGAACAACGCCACCAGAGAAGAAATAACTATCCGGGAAGCTCTGTAGTCGCGCCCTTTCTCGAATAGTAAGCCCGCGAGGTTGGGTGGGGTGTCCAAACTGAAATTGTGGACGTATGCCTCCACAAATCTGAGTCGGGCTTGGCTGGTCAGGAGAGAGCCTAATCCTTTGCTTGAATTCCGGGTACATAGGCTGTCCCGGGGCAGTTTTGGCAATTTTATCTATCGTTTCTTGCGGGTGATTGGGAGCCTGGTGGTTCAAAAGCGATTTTTGCTTGCCGCGCAACTTTTTCTGAAGCTCGGTCTGTGCTGTAGTCTCATACTCTTCGCTCATTTCATCCGCAAGCAACGAAGGGAGGTCTCCTAAAATGGCGTCTCCTACCGTATGGTAAGGCTTAAGCCCTTCTCCATGCGTTTTTTTGGGAAAAAGCCAGCGGACGCCTGGGCGGACGCCCACGAAGAACACGCGCCTTCTTTTTTGGGGGACGCCATAATCCGCTGCGTTCAGGCAGGAGAAATATACGTCATACCCAAGCTGGGAGATAGCCTTTGCAATCTCGCGCTTAAACTCGCCATCTGCCGTGCTTACGAGGCCAGAAACATTTTCCAGAACAACGGCATCAGGTTCTAAATCTTCGGCAAGCCTGATAAATTCTTGGAAGAGAAAATTTCTCTTATCTCCAGCATGTCTCTTTCTGTTGGAGAGAGAAAACCCTTGGCATGGGACGCCAGCAGTAACGACCACAGGTAACTTATCGTTCGAGATAAGTTCCGAGATCGTCTGTGAGCTGACGTGGCATATGTCCCCAAGAATTGTGCTGGCGTGTTTGTGGTTTCCCTGAAGCGTTTTCAAAGAAGGAGGGTGAATATCAAGGGCGACTTCTGTCGTAAAGCCCGCAGCTTCAAACCCGACAGAGAAACCCCCGCAACCGCAGAACAGATCAATATGGATTAGCGAGGCCTGTTTATTGGTTTCTTTTGCCTTCGTGACAACAGGCGCATCCTTCCAGTTATAGCCATTGGCTTCAACTTCCACGGAAATGTCCCAGATGCTTATTCGCTTGGCCATGTCAATTTGCCTTGAATGTGGGCTGCTGAGAGGGGGGGCGACAATAGTATATTATTTATTACCCACCTGCATGAGGGGTGAAAAGCTGTTACGCCCCATCATATAGATGATTCGCCGATTTTCTTATCCTTAACCTCCTCGTATGGTTCATTAGAAGAATTAAAATTTCGTTTCGATCTGAGCCGTTTATGGCTGCTTCTTAAGCAGAATGAAGATCGGAAAAAAGTTCCCTGGAATTTTACGGGGGCGTCATAAAGCCAAAAGCCACTATTGAAGCTTTTTTCATTTTTTCACAAATCCGCGCGGCCATAGATGGCGACAAGCTGCACGGGCGGCGTGGTCTTGTTCTCGCGCCATACGGCCATCTGGTCGCCTTTGGAAAAGTGCCACCATTCGGTGCCGTCGCGGCTGAAGCCTTCAGCGCGCATGATGTCATGCAACAAAGTGCGGTTGGTGTGAGCGCGTTTGCCGGATGTGTCTTCGGCGGTGGCAAAATGATCGGGGTTCGAGCGGTCGGAATTTTCATCGATAGGCGAACCCATCCAGGCCTCGCGCCCCTTTTCGTCGGCGAGGGTGCAATCGACCGCCGCCCCCGTGCTATGCGGCGGCGGGGTGGCCGGGTCGTCGCTAGGCTCGGCATAGATGCGCAGGATTTTTTCCATCATGGCGGCGCGTTGCTCGGCGCTAAGATTTTCAACCGTTAAGCCAGCCTGCTTCGTCATTAACGTTAACTCGTACTCGACCATATAGGCCTGCACCGCCTGGGGGCGATAGGCGTCGAACAGCATGAGGTTCCAGCCGGGGCGCAGGGTTTTCAGCCGTTTTTGCGCCTTTCGCAATGACTCTAGTACCGATTGCCGCAGCATCCATGGCGACTGGCCGTTATAGGGCGCCCCCGCCGCCACATAAGCATGGGTAGGGAAGAATGCGAATTCCTGCATCGGAAGGGCGACAAGAGGTTCGCCGCAATCGCGAATGGAAATTTGATGATAGGGCTTGCAGATGAGCATGTTTCGTTTGAAGACCAGTCCGATTCGCATTAATTTAAGGTATTAAATAGTTTAAAGCCATATGTCATGCTGACGCAAAAAACACTCGGTGACTTTGACGACCATTTGTTTATCGATGGGCCGCTGCGCGCGCTGGATTTTCTCTATGACCGGCGCGACATCATTTCCGTTCTCGATGAAATGCTCGAGGATCACATCGTAAACGAGATGAATCGCGAACGTTCGCCTACGATAGCGATGGATGATTTTCATGACGATGTTCTGGAATTTGCCGATTTCCTGACCGAACGCGAAGAGCCTGTATATTGGGCCTGTGCCTCGCAGCTTGCGGCCTATGTTCTGACCCATGAATGTTTGCCCGAACGCGTACCCGAAGCGCAAAATATTTTCGAACGCGTACAGGCTGTTTTATATAGGCGGGAGAAAAGCCCTGATTTTTATCGTGACGGCCTTGAGATCTTTTATGCCGCCGCCCGTCATTTTCCCGTGGAAAAAACATCTATCGGCAATTTTGTCCATGAGACGACGCTTTTTTTCATCGCGAACTATTTCGACGCGGATAATGACCGCGGGTGTGATTTCATGGTGACGGCCGCGAATAGTGCGCGCAAGTACCCGAGTGGCGAAGGGGTGTTGCTGATGTTCGCGGAAGGTATGGGCCGCTCTTGTCGTGAACAGGCTGCAGGAATCGGTCAGAACAAGGATCATGTTATCAAGGGGCTTGGCGAGTGGGCGGGTCTTTTCTCCAGGATAGGCAGCCGTCTGCCGAAAAACTCTCTTTTGACGCAGCCGATGATCGATATGCTGGCCGATGTGACCGACAGGGTGGCTGCCTGGGATAAAGTTCAGGCGCAGAAATTTATTCGTGACAGCGTCGCCATATGTAACCAGACGCGCGAGCCCAATTCCATTTTTTCGAATTTCGTGACGGAACGGGCGGAAGGCCTGTCGAATCCCGAAAGTTATGGGCCGACGCGAAGCCCCCGGCATCCGGGCGGCAATAGATTGGGAGAACGACTCTCGCCGCCGCAGCCCCGCGGTTAAGGCGGCAAGCCCCTGATTGGGGGCTAAACCCAAACATTGCTTCTTGGCGAGAAATCCGGCATTTTCGGGCCCTGTTTCACCCCTTAAAATGGATACGGAATGCCCAACGCCGCAGTTGCCCAGACTTCGCCCTCGCCTCAGGCTTCTTTCAAGAGCCTCAGCAACGCCATCAGGGCGCTGGCGATGGATGCGGTTGAGAAAGCCAAATCGGGCCATCCCGGCATGCCGATGGGCATGGCCGATGTCGCCACCGTGCTGTGGACCAAATTCCTGCGTTTCGATGCCGCCAACCCGCATTGGCCCGACCGTGACCGGTTTATCCTTTCGGCAGGGCACGGGTCGATGCTGCTTTACGCGCTGGCCCATCTGACCGGCTTCAAGAAAATGACGATGGAGGAGATTAAAAATTTCCGCCAGCTCGGCAGCCATACCCCCGGCCATCCCGAAGTCGATCCCGAAGTGGGCGCGGAAATGACCACGGGCCCGCTGGGGCAGGGCATTGCCCATTCGGTCGGCTTCGCCCTGGCGGAACGCATCCTTGCGGCGCGCTTCGGCAGCGATCTGGTCGATCACCGGACTTTCGTGATCGCTTCCGACGGCGACCTCATGGAAGGTATCAGCCACGAAGCCGCCTCTCTCGCCGGACATCTGAAACTGGGCCGTCTGGTCGTGTTTTACGACGACAATAAAATCTCCATCGACGGTTCCACGTCGCTGTCCTTCACCGAAGATGTGCAGATGCGTTTCCGCGCCTATGGCTGGCATGTGCAGGCGGTCGATGGGCATGACCCCACCGCTATCGAAGCCGCGACCAAAGCCGCGCTGGCCGAAACCGGCAAGCCTTCGCTGATCGCCTGCCGCACCATCATAGGCTTCGGCGCGCCCAAGAAACAGAACACGCATGGGGCGCATGGAGCGCCTCTGGGCGAGGAAGAAGTCGCCGCCGCGCGCGTGCAGCTCGACTGGCCCTATGAGCCATTCACCATTCCCGCCGATATCCTTGCCGAATGGCGCAAGGCCGGGTCGCGCGGCCATGCCGATTACGAAGCATGGGGCAAGCGTCATGCCGCGCACGCTGACCATGTTGCTTTCGATGCCGCGATGCAGGGCGATATGCCGCAGACGGCGCATGACGCGCTGCTGGCGCTCAAAAACAAGCTGGCCGCCGAAAAACCCAATCATGCCACGCGGCAATCTTCGGGCGCGGCGCTGGAAGTCCTGCTGCCCGTCATCACCGAACTGGTGGGCGGCAGCGCGGATTTAACGCCGTCCAACAACACGCAGGTCAAGAATTTCGTCGATGCCAATGCCGACAATAATTACGACGGGCGCTACATCCGTTACGGCGTGCGCGAACATGGCATGGCCGCCGCGATGAACGGCATGGCGCTGCATGGCGGCATCATTCCCTATGGCGGCACGTTTATGCAGTTCGCCGATTATTGCCGCCCGGCCATTCGTTTGGCCGCTTTGATGAGCCAGCGCGTCGTCTATATTATGACGCATGACAGCATCGGCCTTGGCGAAGATGGGCCGACGCATCAGCCGGTCGAGCATCTGGCCGCGCTCCGCGCCATTCCCAATCTTCTGGTGATGCGTCCGTGCGACGGCATCGAAACCGCGGAATGCTGGGAACTGGCGTTGAAGAACAAAAACCGCCCGAGTTTGATGGCGCTTTCGCGTCAGGGCCTGCCGACTTTGCGTTCGCGTGACGGCAAGGCCTGCCCGGAAAATCTGTCGGCCTGCGGCGCCTATATTCTGGCGGGTATGGATGAGAAACGCGACGTGACTTTGCTTGCGACCGGTTCCGAAGTCATGCTGGCGATGGAGGCCCGCGCCAAACTGAAAGAGCAGGGGATTACCGCCGCCGTGGTCTCGATGCCCTGCTGGGAACTGTTCGAGGAACAGGCCGATGATTACCGCGCCTTTGTTCTGGGTACCGCCCCGCGCATCGCGGTCGAGGCCGGTATCCGCCAGGGCTGGGACCATTATATAGGTGCCAATGGCGGTTTCGTCGGCATGCATGGCTTTGGCGCCTCGGCTCCCTCACCGAAACTTTATGCGCATTTCGGCATAACTGCCGATGCGGTGGCGGCTCTGGCGCAGAAAGCGCTTGCCCGCAAAGGCTGATATTCATAGAACCTACTCGTTTATAAGTAGAAGGAGATACAAATGACCATCCGTGTCGCTATCAACGGTTTCGGCCGCATTGGCCGCCTTGTCCTTCGCGCCGCCTTCGACGCCGGTCGCGAGGATATCGAAATCGTCGCCATTAACGATCTGGCTCCGCCCGAAACCAATGCGCATTTGTTGAAATACGACTCCGTGCATGGCCGTTTCGGCGGCGATGTGTCGGTCGACGGCAATGACCTCATCATCAACGGCAAGCGCGTCAAGGGTTTGCAGGTTTCCGACCCGGCCAAGCTGGGCTGGGGCGATCTCGGTATCGATGTGGCGATGGAATGCTCGGGCCGCTTCACCAAGCGCGACGATGCCGCCAAGCATCTGACCGCCGGCGCCAAGAAGGTTCTGGTTTCCGCCCCCGCTACCGATGAAGACCTCACGGTGGTCTATGGCGTCAATCATCAGGATCTGAAGGCGTCGCACACGATTGTTTCCAACGCCTCCTGCACCACCAACTGCCTCGCACCCGTGGCGTTCGTTTTGCATAACGCCATCGGCATCACGCACGGCTTCATGACCACAATCCACTCTTATACCGGCGATCAGCGCACGGTCGATACGATGCACAGCGACCTGCATCGCGCCCGCGCCGCCGCCATCAACCTGATCCCGACTTCGACCGGGGCGGCCAAGGCGGTGGGCAAGGTTCTGCCCGCGCTTAAGGGCAAGCTCGACGGCACCTCGATCCGCGTGCCGACGCCGAATGTCTCGGTGGTCGATTTCAAATTCGTTTCTAACCGCGAAACCTCGGTCGAAGAAGTCAATACCGCCATCAGCGCGGCGGCGGGCAACGGGCCTTTGAAGGGCATCCTCGGTACCTACACCGAGCCGCTGGTTTCGACCGACTTCAACCACGATAAACGCTCGTCGATCTTCGCGATCAACGAAACCAAGGTCATCGAGAAAACCTTCGTGCGCGTGATGAGCTGGTACGACAATGAATGGGGTTTCTCGAACCGCATGTCGGACACCGCCGTGGCGATGATGAAGGCGAAGTAACGGTGCGCGTTCTCGTCACCGGCGCGGCGGGGTTCATCGGCTATCATGTAGCCGAAGCCCTGCTGGCGCGGGGCGGCGAAGTTATCGGCGTCGATAATCTCAACGATTATTATGATGTCGCGCTGAAAGAAGCGCGGCTCGACGCCCTGTGGGCGCATACGAATTTCTCCTTTCATAAATTCAACATCGCTGACAAAGAGGCGATGCTGCCCTTGGCGAAAACCGGCATCACCCATATCGTCCATCTGGCGGCGCAGGCGGGTGTGCGCTATTCGCTGGAAAATCCGTACGCTTATGCCGAATCCAATGTGATGGGGCAGGTGGTGATGCAGGAGCTGGCGCGCGCGACGCCCAACCTCGCGCATTTCGTTTATGCCAGTTCCTCGTCGGTCTATGGCGGTAACAGCAAGATTCCGTTCGCCGTCGAAGATCCCGTCCTGCGCCCCATTTCGCTGTACGCCGCGACCAAGCGCGCCGATGAACTCATGGCCTATACCTATGCCCATCTGTTCCGCATTCCCATGACCGGTTTGCGGTTCTTCACCGTCTATGGCCCGTGGGGCCGCCCCGATATGGCGACGTATATTTTTACGAAACAGATTCTGGCGGGCGAACCGATCAAGGTTTTCAACCACGGCAAGATGAAACGCGATTTCACTTATATCGACGATATCGTGGCGGGGGTTCTGGGGGCGCTGGAAAAGCCGCCAGTTGCTACGCCGGGCGAAGCGCCTTGCGCGCTTTACAATCTTGGTAATTCGCAGGCCGAAAATTTGATGGACTTCATCGCCGTGATGGAAAAGGCGTTGAGCAAAAAAGCGGTGATCGATTTCCAGCCTTTGCAGCCCGGCGATGTGCCCGAGACTTTCGCCGACATCACCGCCAGCACCCGCGATTTCGGATTCAAGCCCGTGACCGGCATCGAACAGGGTATTCCCAAATTCGTGGAATGGTATCGCGGTTATCACAAGGCCTGATGATTGCCGATAGAGCCGTCATCCCGGCGCAAGCCGGGATCCAGTCCTGAAAGTGCCATGGGTACTGTCTTGCGGGTGCTTCGGGCCTGGATCCCGGCTTGCGCCGGGATGACGAGCCTGTTGGTTTATTTCAGGTCGATATAAACCGGGACATGGTCGCTGGGCTTCGGCGCCCAGCCGCGCGCTTCGCGCAAAATCGTGGCCTTTTTCAGCGACGGCGCGAGATCGGGCGTAATCCAGATATGGTCGAGGCGACGGCCGCGGTTCGACAATTCCCAATCCGCCGCGCGATAACTCCACCACGAATAAAGTTTTTCCTCGGGCGGCGTAAAATGCCGCACAGCGTCATACCATTGATGCGCCTTCTGCCACGCCATCAGTTTTTCCACCTCGACAGGCGTGTGCGAAACGACGTCAAGCATCTGTTTGTGCGACCACACATCGTTTTCCAGAGGCGCGACATTGAAATCGCCGAGAATGATTTTCGGCTTTTTATCCTGCTTCGCCTTCCACCACGCCGCGCATTCGTCGAGGAAACCGAGCTTGTGCGCGAATTTCGGATTGGCCTTGGGGTCGGGAATATCGCCGCCTGCCGGCACATACATGCAATGAATTTCCGTGCCGTTCGAGGTGGTCGCAAACACATGGCGGCAATCCTCGCGACCCTGCCAGTTCTGCGAACCCATTTCCGTCAAAGGCTGGCGCGACACAATCGCCACGCCGTTATAGCTTTTCATGCCGAGGATATGTTGATGCTTGTATCCCTTGGCGGCAAAAGCCTCGGCAGGAAAAGTCTCGTTGACGGTTTTTGTTTCCTGCAAGCAGATGATGTCGGGCTCGGCCTCGTCGATGAAACGCTCGACCAAGCCCATACGCAGACGCACAGAATTGATGTTCCACGTCGCTATACGCATCACATCGTCGAATTCTTGGAGAAGTTCGGCGGGATGAAGACGAAATAATTGGGGATGAAATGCACATCCTGACTCATATTCTGCAAACTGACGCCGGTAGTGTGGCCCTGCGGATCGATCACTTTCCATTGCCGTAACAACAGCGGCCTGTCTTCGAATACGAGCGTCAGGCTTCCCGCGGCGGGGTCACTGCTTTGCACAAGGGTCACTTCCATCTTGGCGGGCATGTGTTTGAACTGGGTCACGGTGACGTCGCCCGCCATCCGCACCGGGTCGCGCAGGATGAATTCGGCGAGGCTCGACCCTTCCTCGACATTGGTCTGCGATTTAAGGTCGTCGTTCCATATATGGACGAAACTGCCGTCGGCGATGATGAAATCTTTGTCCGGCGGCTCATAATCCACGCGCATTTTGCCGGGGCGTGAAATGGCGATCTCGCCATGTAGGATGCCCCCCGCATCGTCAACCTGAATGAAATCGGCGGCGATGTTCTTGAGGCCGTTGAGGTAATTTTCCATGCGCGTCAGATCGGCTTTGTCCTGCGGCGTCAAAGTAGCGGGCTTGGCGCTGGGCGCGGCGAAAGCCAGCGCGGGCGCGAACAGAAGGATAAGCGTGAGGATGAGTTTTTTCATGGCGCCAGAATGGCGGGGAAATGCGGCAAAAGAAAGGGGATTTTAGGCCCTGTTTTGCACGCGTTCGGCGGGGAAAATCAGTTTGACCGTGGTGCCGACGCCGAGTTCGCTTTCGAGGGTCAATGTGCCGCCATGCAGTTCGACAAGGGCCTTCGTAAGAGGCAGGCCGAGCCCGGTGCCCTGATGCTTGCGGCTCAGCGCGCTTTCGATCTGCCCGAACGGGGCGAGCGCCACGGCGATATCTTTCTGCGCGATGCCGATGCCGCTATCGACGACATTGATATTCATGCGGCCCGCATCGTCGATCATGGCCGATAAGGTCACGCTGCCGCCTTCCGAAGTGAATTTCACGGCGTTGGTCAGAAGGTTGGTCAAAATCTGCTTCATGGCCTTTTCTTCGCCGCGCAGCGTGGGCAGGTCGCGCGGCACATGCAGATTGAGCCGTACCTTGCCCTCGGCGGCGCGTGCGGCGACAAGGCGCGAGACCGATTGCACGATGGCGTCGATATTCAGCTGCGCGTCGGACAGCATGCGCTTGCCAGCCTCGATCTTCGACATATCGAGAATGTCGTTGATGAGCGACAGCAGATGCTGGCCGCTGTCGTAAATATCCTTGGCATATTCGACATATTGCGGATTGCCCGCAGGCCCGAACATCTGGTCTTTGATGATTTCCGCGAAACCGATAATGGCGTTGAGGGGGGTGCGGAGTTCGTGGCTCATATTGGCCAGGAATTCCGATTTGCTGCGGTTGGCGAAATCGGCCTGTTCCTTGGCGCGGGTCAGTTCGCTCTCGGCCTCGACCAAAGCCAGGTATTTACGCTCGCTTTCGCGCAGCGCGGCGGCGAGGTCTTCGGGAGGCAGATGGGGCATATCGGCGGACATAGGGTATAAGGTGAAGGATAACCCCTAACATCCGGTTAAAGCTGGGATTTCAATCACTTCCAGCCGTGCAGATGCAGGATGTCGAAGCTGGCGGGAATGCGGCCTTCGGCGTCGCCAAAGCGGGTTTGATAGAGCCGCGCCGCCTCGAAAAACACCGCCCGGCGGGTGGCGTGCCGCAGCCGCTGGGTATGGGCGTTGGTCTGGCCCATGCCGCGCAGGTCGCGCATCAGGGCGAACATGTCGCTGTAGAGAAGGGTGACGGTTTCCTTGTCCACGACCGGCAGGGAAAATCCCGCCCGCTGCATCAGCTGGCTGGCAGTCAGAAGATCGATGGTCGGCGACAAACGCGGGCTGATGCCGCCGCTGACGGAAAGTTCGGCGTCGATCAGGCAGGCGCGCAGTTCGCGTAAAGATTGTTCGCCGATCAGAGTGGCGATGAACAGCCCTTCGGGTTTCAGCGTATTGTGAATCTGTTTGAGGGCGCCCGGCACGTCATTGGCCCAATGCAGTCCCAGATTGCTGGCGATCAGATCGAAACTTTGCGGATCGAAGGGCAGCAATTCTTCGTCAAGAAAAACGCCGCCGCCGGTCGTGGCATTTTGCAGAAACGGAAACGGGCTGAGATCGAGCCGCGCGGTGAATGTCCGCTTCACATCCGCGATACGTTCCTGCATCTGCTCGGCGCTGTCGCGGAATAGCGCATCATGTTCGGTAAAGCGCGGCAAAGCGCGGGCCAGATGGCGGCGTACCGCGTCGCGGTCGAAAATGAGGGGCGAGGAACTGTTCATGCCGGCTTTTATAATGCGATTAGGCGCCGATAAACAACCTTTGCGGCAAAAAAGCCTTGTGCCATAGTGCGGCCATGTTCCGCCTGCGTTCCCGCTTTGCCGTGTTTTACCGTTTCGTCGCTTATGTGGCGTTGCTGGCGATGCTTGTGCCGATGGGAACGATGCTGGTGCATCATCCGGCGGTGGCATCCGCGCCCATGCCGATGGCCATGTCCATGCCCGGCTGCGACATGGGGATGCAGGAGGGAACGCAGGATAAGACCGCGCCCGCCAAAGCCCCGGCGCATAAAATGCCATCCTGCCCGATTTGCCAGAGTTTGCATCTTCTGGGTGGCGGATTTGTGCCGCCGGATAATATTATCGTTAGCGCCGCCGTCCCCGCCCGGGGCGATTTCGTTGTCCATGAGCGCGTCTTTTTCATTCATGCCGCGCCGGCCTCGCAGGGCAGGCCGCGCGCGCCGCCTGTCTCCGTCTAAGCAACCGACCTCTATCGGCGCGGGTTTCGCCCGCGCCTGTTCCCATGCTTTTACGGAGACTCCCTATGTCTAAAAAACTTTTGCTATCCGCTTTATCCTTGCTGGCCTTTGCGCCTACCGCAGCCCATGCCTGCGCCTGTGGCTGCGGCGTGTTCGATGTCGGAACCGGCACCATGATGCCCAGCGCGGAAGGCGGGCAGGTCTGGCTGGAATGGGATTATATGGATCAGAACAAAAACTGGAGCGGCACCGGCAAATCCGACCCCGCCAACAATGACGACAAGGAAATCGTCAGTAATTTCTTCGTCGCCGGCGGCCAATATATGTTCAGCCGGTCGTGGGGCGCCGAGGTCGATATCCCCTTCACTACCCGCACGTTCAACACCACCGGCGACGATGGCGGCTCCGCCAGTTTCAATCATGGCGGCCTCGGCGATATCCGCGTTAAGGCGATCTATTCGGGATTGTCGGAGGATATGTCCACCGGGCTTACTTTCGGCCTTAAACTGCCGACCGGCGATTATCATTATGCCCATTTCGACCGCGATACCGCCATCGGCTCGGGGAGTACCGATTGGCTACTCGGCGCCTATCATCAGGGCGAGTTGAGCGGCAAGTTCGACTGGTTCGTGAACGGGCAATGGGATCACGCCTTCACCGTCGCCAGCCACTACCGCCCTGGCGACGAATATGATGCCGCGCTGGGTTCCTATTACAATGCCGGGCCAATGCTGGGGGCCGATCATATAGCGCCTTTGCTGCAACTGATCGGTTCCTACCGCCTGCATGATGTCGGTATGGCGGCTGATCCGGACAATTCCGGCTATCGCCGGTTGCTGATTTCGCCGGGCGTTGAATATGACGTGGATGCTGTTAGGCTGTATGCCGATATCGAATTGCCGGTCTGGCAGAATGTCAACGGCAACCAGCTTACCGCACCCGTGCTCACGAAACTGGTCGTGGGGTACAGTTTTTAGGAGAGAAAATATGCGCGCAAAATTGTCGATGCTTACGGCGGCGGGATTTTGCGCGCTGTTTTTTGCCAGCCCGGCGCGGGCCGCGCCTGCTGTCGGCGACATTGCCCCTTCTTTGTCGGGCCCCGAACTTGACGGCAGCGATTTCGATCTCGCCAAATGGCGCGGCAAAGTGGTGATCGTGAATTTCTGGGCGACCTGGTGCCCGCCTTGTCACGAGGAAATGCCCGCGCTCGAAGCGGTCTGGCGGAAATATCACGGCGAAGGGCTGGAAGTGATAGCAGTCAGCGCCGACCGTCCCCGCGCGCGCGGCGACGTCAAGCAGGTGATGCATTACTTCACCTATCCGGCGGCGATGCTGAATATGTTGGGCAAGAATGATTTCGGCACACCCGATATGATTCCCATCACTTATGTGATCGACAAAGACGGCATCGTGCAGAATATCCTGCGTCCCGATATTCAGGAACTGAACGAGGAGGGCCTCGGCGACGAAGTGAAATCGCTGCTGGCCGCCAAGGTGCAGGAGAAAAAGCCCGAGGCCAAAACGGACGATAAGCCGTGAGTCTGCCTCGCGACAATGCGCCTGCTTTGTGGCGCGCGGCGTTTCCTTTCCCGACGGCGGACAGCCATAAATATACGCGTGGAACCGCGCTTATTCGCGGCGGCGCGGTGATGACGGGGGCTTCGCGTCTCGCGGCGCGGGCGGCACAGCGTATCGGGGCGGGACTGGTTACTGTCGCCGCGCCGGAATCCGCTTTGCCGATTTATGCCGAAGCTTTGGAAAGCGTCATCGTGCGTCCCTGCAACGAGCTAGCGGAATGGGAAAGCCTGATCGCTGACGCCAAACAACCGGCGCTGCTGATCGGGCCGGGATTGGGGCAGGGCGAGGGGCAGAAGGAGGAAATTCTGGCTACGCTGGCCGCTCAACGTCCTTGCGTTCTCGATGCCGATGCTTTGACCGCCTTTGCCGACGATCCTAAAATTTTGTTCAAAAATCTTCATGCGCAATGCGTCCTCACCCCGCATGAAGGCGAGTTCGCGAAATTATTCGGCAAAAATACGGGCGACAAAATCGAGCGTGCCTGCGCCGCATCTTCTCGCGCGGGCTGTGTCGTGCTGCTGAAAGGCGCCGAAACTATTATCGCTGCCCTGGATGGCAACGCCGTGGTTAACCGCAACGCGCCACCCTGGCTCGCCACCGCCGGTTCGGGCGATGTTCTGGCCGGGATGATCGTCGGCCTGCTGGCGCAGAAAATGGCCCCGTTCGAGGCCGCCTGCGCATCCGCCTGGGTTCACGGGCGGGCCGCTGCTTTGCACGGGCCGGGACTTATCGCCGAAGACATCGTGGCCGGAATTCCCGCGGTTTTACAAGAGCTTCTGGGTTAAATTTAGGTTCGGTTTTCGTCTCGGCTTTTGCTATAAGAACCCCGAGGGGGCGGCTCGGGCGAATCGGGTGCCAACCCGGTCAGGGCCGAAAGGCAGCAGCCGTAACATTTTTGGTTCGGGTCGATGTCCGTTCCCTCACCCCACTCCTGATAATCGAGCCTGTATATTGTCGCAACTATTCGCCCTTGATGAACCCGCCACCGATGCGCCCGCCGCATACAGGGTTCTTGCGCGCAAATACCGCCCCACGACTTTTGAGCAACTGATCGGGCAGGAAGCCATGGTGCGGACTCTGTCCAACGCCATTACCGCCGGACGTTTGCCGCATGCCTGGATGCTGACGGGCGTGCGCGGCATCGGCAAGACCACCACCGCGCGCATCATCGCCCGCGCTTTGAATTGCACCGGGCCGGACGGCAAAGGCGGCCCCACCATTCATCCCTGTGGCCAATGCGACGCTTGCCGCACGATTATGGAAGACCGCAATGTCGATGTCATGGAAATGGATGCGGCCAGCCGCACCGGCGTCGATGACATGCGCGAAATCATCGACGGCGTGCGTTACGGCCCCGTTGCCGGGCGTTATAAAATCTATATCCTCGACGAAGTCCATATGCTGTCCAAAAACGCGTTCAACGCGCTTTTGAAAACGCTGGAAGAGCCGCCGCCGCATACCAAATTCATTTTCGCCACCACCGAAATCCGCAAGGTTCCGGTCACCGTTTTGTCGCGCTGTCAGCGTTTCGATCTGCGCCGCATCGACAGCGCCGTGCTGGCGCCCTTTTTCACCAAAATCGCGGAAATGGAAGGCGCCAAGGCCGAACCCGAAGCGGTCAAACTGATCGCCAACGCGGCCGACGGTTCCGCGCGCGACGGGTTGAGTTTGCTCGACCAGGCGATTGCACGCGGCAATGGAACGATCGCCGCGCTCGATGTGAAGGATATGCTGGGTCTCGCCGACCGCGGGCAGAGTCTTTCTTTGTGCCGTCAATTGCTGCGCGGCGAGATGAAGGCCGCGCTCGACGGCTTTGCCGCCATGCAGCAGGCCGGTTCCGACCCGTTGCAGGTGTTGCAGGATATGTGCGATCTCGTTCATCTGCTCACGCGCGGGCAGGTGATACCGGAATTCGCCAATGATCCGGCTCTGGCCGAATATGACCGGCAGTTGCTGACGGATTTGTCGGATATCAAAATTCCCGCATTGGCGCGGGCGTGGCAGATATTGCTGAAAGGCGTTTCCGAAGTGCAAAGCGCCTCGCATCCGGCGCAGGCCGCCGAGATGGTTTTGATCCGCCTTGCCTATGCGTCCGACCTGCCTTCGCCCGCCGATCTCGTGAAGCAGTTGAAAGATTCTGTTGCCAGCGGTTCCGCGCCTGCTTCTGCACCGCCTTCGGGCGGTGGCGGTGGAAGTCGCGCCAAAATGGCATTGGGTGGAGGCGGCGGCGTTGTCGCGCAAACGGTGACCGAAGCCGTTGCGGTGGTTGGCCCTCAACCGCAGAATTTCCGTGAAATTGTCGCGCTCTTTTCCGAACATCGCGAAGCCGGCCTGCATGCGCAGCTTTATGGGCAGGTGCATTTCGTCGCCTGCGCCGGCGGCAATCTTGAAATCCGCGTCGGTTCGGGCGCGCCCGCCAATCTCGCGGGCCGTGTCGGGCAATGTTTGACCGAATGGACAGGGCAACGCTGGGTGGTGTCGATTTCCGCGGCGGAAGGCGAGGCCACATTGGCCGATCAGGATCGCGCCGCCGAAAAAGAACGTCACGAACGCGCCCGCGCGCATCCTTTGATGCAGGCGGTTATCAAATCTTTTCCCGATGCCAAACTGGTCGCGCTCAAGCAAAGAAATGTTGCGCCCGTCGCTGCCAGCAGCGAAGATGATGCGCCGCAAATCGAAAATATTTCCCCAGAAATAGAGGATTAAAATGAATATCGGCAAAATGATGCGTCAGGTGCAGGATATGCAGGCCAAGATGGGCGACATGCAGAACCGCCTCGGCGAACTTGAGGTTTCCGGCCAGTCGGGCGGTGGTCTCGTATGCGTCACGCTCAATGGCAAGGCCGAGATGCGCAAGATTTCCATCGATCCGAAACTGATCGACCCTTCGGAAAAAGAAATGCTGGAAGATCTGGTCGTCGCGGCCTTTAACGACGCCAAGGCCAAGGTCGAAGCCCACATCGCCACCGAGACCGAGAAAATGATGGGCGGCATTCAATTGCCGCCGGGCGTGAAGTTGCCGTTTTAATCCACCGTTATTTATTTTCGTCTCTTAGCCCTAAATTTTTTAACTTAAAGCTATATATAGGAGAAAATCGCGGTGCATGCGGAAACAGAAATATATCGGCAAAAATTACAGGGTGTCGTAAGTCGTATAAAGTCGGTCATTGCCGAGAACAATGTTCAGATTGCAAAGGCCGTTGATGAAGGCATTAGTGAACTTCGGACGCATCCGAAAGGAACCGCTTTTGCTTTTATATCGTTCGGACATTTCGTTGATGTTTCGACGGACAATGATAAAGCGAGATATCTGGTTGAAGCTTTGAAGCGCGGTTATGGTAGCCAAGATCTGCTTTCTTCCGACGCACTAAGGCCATTATTTGTGCGTGCGATGGCTGAACTGGGGGCAAGAGTTGAATGCAAATATCTCGACGGAAACGAAACTTCTCCGTTCGATGTCGGTATCGTCTCGCGTGATAAGGGACGTGGTGGAAATGAAGGTGTCCTTGTCAAACTGATACTCTAATCCGGTAAATCACTTAACGATGTCCCCTCTCGACAACCTCATGAAGCATCTCTCGCGCCTGCCGGGCCTCGGCCCGCGCTCGGCCCGACGCATGGTGCTGCATCTTCTGAAACGGCGCGAGGCGGTGATGCTGCCGCTGATCGAGGCAATGGTGAAGGCCGCGCAGGATGTGAAAGGCTGCAGCGAATGCGGTAATCTGGGCGGGACAGACCCCTGCGAGATTTGCCGCGACAATGGAAGAGATCGGGGCCTGATCTGCGTGGTCGAAGATGTCGCCGATCTGTGGGCTCTCGAACGCAGCCACGCCTTTCGCGGATTGTATCATGTGCTGGGCGGAACTTTGTCAGCCCTCGAAGGCGTGCGGCCCGCCGATCTGCGCATTGAGAAATTACTTGAACGGGTAAAATCTAACGATACCCGCGAGATCATCCTCGCCCTTAACGCAACGGTCGAGGGTCAGGCGACGGCGCATTATGTCGCCGAACGTCTTGCGCCCCTGAATGTCTCGATCACCCGCCTCGCCCACGGCTTGCCGGTGGGCGGCGAACTGGACTATCTCGATGACGGAACGCTGGCCGCCGCGATGCAGGCGCGGAGAAAAGCGGGATGATAAGAATGGCGATGCAACTGAAGTCGTCATCCCGGCGTAAGCCGGGAGGTGGATTCACATTTGAAGTGCAACAGTTGGAGGTGGGAGGAGAATACCTCGGCGGGGGTTTTGAAGCCAAGGCATTTTCTGGGTGTGGAGTTAAGGATATGAGCGAGGTGCTGAA
>JARLJC010000187.1 GCA_031291435.1 Alphaproteobacteria bacterium
AGCGGCGTCCTTGGGAACGATGTCCAGGAGAAGACAGGGGAGGCCGGCGTTGGCAAAATGCGCGGCGATGCGCGCGCCCATGGTGCCGGCGCCGAGAACAGCGGCTTTCTGAATTCGGTGTGTCATACGCAAGCCTTGTGGAGCGTGATTGGTACGGCAAAACAGGTTACAAAACCGGCATGCGCTGGTCAAACGCCTGTTTGGTAAAGCCCCGAGGACATAGAATGGCAAGCATATGAGTAAAGCAGAATCCGGGAAAGCCGCGCGCTTCCGCGAGCTTGCGAAAGAGGTCTTTCGCGCGTTTGCCTACGGAGGCACCGCCCCGGGGACGCGGCGTCCGCGCGTGGGTTTGGCTCTGGCGGGCGGATTTGCGCGCGGCATCGCGCACATCGGCGTGTTGCGCGTTTTCCGAGAGGCGGGCATTCCGATTGACGTCGTTTCGGGCACAAGCGTGGGCGCGCTGATCGCTGCGGGGTATTGCGCCGGCACGCCGCTGGAAACCATGCAAGATCTGGCGCTGCAGACAAAATTCAGCGATTTTGGCCGGTGGACGCCTTCCTGGCTGGGCCTGGCAACGAATCAGCGCCTGGAACTATATCTTTCGCGATTGACGCCGGTGAAAAAATTTGAAGACCTGCAGAAACCCCTGGCCATCGCCGCAACCGACATCAACGAGGGGTTGTCGGTCTATTACCACAGCGGGCCGATCGGGCCGGCCTTGCGTGCATCCTGCGCCTACCCCGGTTTATTTGTACCGATCCAATATGAGGGCCGCACGCTGGTCGATGGCTTCCTCACCGCACTTGTGCCCATCGAAGGGGTGCTGCTCCTGGGGGCGGAGTTAGTGATCGCCGTTTACCTGGAATCCAAAACGATCGAAAGCCCTCGGACCTTCACGGATGTGCTCAGCCGGTCGTTCACCATCATTCAAAAGCATGCCGATCTGGAGTGGCGGCAGCATGCGGACGTAATCATCGAACCGGATGTGTCGCCATACGCCTGGGATGACTTCACCAAAACGATGGAATTGGTGCGCGCAGGAGAAGAAGCGGCGCTGCGGGCCCTGCCCGCCATTCGCGCGGCGATTGAAGGCAAAAGAATTGTGACCGGGGAGCAGCGAGCGTAATCGCCGGCG
>JARLJC010000188.1 GCA_031291435.1 Alphaproteobacteria bacterium
CGATCTGGTTCATGGTGTCGATCAAAACGAGACGTCCCCAATGATCGGGATGGGCGCGGGCGATACGGACGGGCGCCCAGATTTGGCGACGCGCCGAAGATGCGTGGCCGCGACATGGAGATCAGTCGCCGAGTCCGCGTCATAGGCCGGACGCATCTTGTCGAGACGGCGGGCGATGTGATCGAGTTCACGGTGGAGGTCGGCAAGCCTAGCCTCGGCGACAAGGGCGTTCGGGTCGAACATGGCGCATCGATCCGGGTCGGTCATTTGCCGCGCTGGCGATAATAGGCGGCTTTGGACAGACCCGCAGCGTCCCACGGCTTCCCATCTGAGGGACGGCCAGCGCCAGTGCGCTTTCCACCGCGCTTTGAATTCGTCTCAGCGACGTTTGAATTCGTCTCGGGCTTGGGTTTTGTCTCGCCCTTGGCCTTTGCGAACCGCTGGCGAGGTTGGGCAACAGGCGCTGGCGGCGCTTCCCAGAACTTGCACTTCTCAGGCTCAGTGGACCAATGGCGCAGGCCACAGGTGTGGAGCGGCGCGAGTATCTTGCTCGGGCTGTCACTCATGCCCGGCGCCGCCGATCTGGCCTTTCTTCGCCATGACGCGGGTTTTGATCGACCCGGACAGCCTTTGCAACGCGGCGAGCGCCTTGTCGCCTTCCTTGCGCTCGTAATCGGTCAGGTCGCCCCTGCGGTCCTTGAGATAGCTGGCGACGTCTCCGATGAGGATATCGACGCGATGATGGACCGGCGCGTCTTTCTCGGCCTGCTGGAGAACTTCAAGGGCCATCAGGCGCGCTTTCCGTGCTTGGCCTTCCATGCGGAAAGGGGCGGTTGCCTCAGTTCGCCCGGTTCGAACTTGATCGCGTTCGGGGCGAGTGCCTCGGGCGCCATCTTGCCGACGATCCCGCTTTCCGCGCAGAAGGCGAAGTGGATGCGGACGGGCAAGCCGCAGTGATGGCAACGAGGCTGAGGCATGAGAACCGCCTAGGCGGAAGGGTGGATCGAGCGGGCCGGTGTGGTGTCCGGCAGACTGCGGCTTTCCTCGGGGTTGGCCCTGCGCAACACGGCCCCTAGCGTGTTCTGCACGCCTCCGCCCGAAACTCGTTGCTGCGACCATAGATCGCCGTGTAACGGACGCGATGGATTCAGAAATTCCAAACACCGTCAATCGCGTCTCAGCAGGAAAAGTCATGGTTGCGGCCAAGGTTTCGCGCTCCAATCCATTGCCGCGACTCTGTTTTTCGGCGCGGACCGGAATTTTGAAAAGTCGGGCGGATTTTTGCGCATTTCTGGTTGAAAGGCGCCAATCCTAAGCCATTGGCCGCGAATCATTTTTCGCCGGACGATGCGCGATAACCCGGTATTAGGTAGCAAGCTCACCAACTTGATATTCAGTTTTTGTTCTGCGTGGCGAACATCCGTCCGTTTTGCAGAACGCCAATGTGAGGCTTGTTAGTGTGGCGTGATTTGACTTGCTGCCGCTTGATACGGGCGCGTGAATCAATTACAAGTCTTCCATGCAAAGCGAATCGATCACCGCCCGACTTAAAGCCCGTCTCGACAGCATCGACACGGAATCGATTGACCTTCGTTCCGCGCTCGCGCGGCTTGAGACAGAGCGTAACGAGTTGACGATTACGCTTCGCACGCTTGAACGAATGGGGGTGACGGCGAAAGAGGCTATGCCAACGGAGCCGATTTCGGCCCAGCCTAAAATGACCGTCCCAGAAATGATTGTTGATGTCATGGGGCGACCGGAGCTTGCGTACGGTGTCCGACCGGACGCTGTTCTGAACGCGATCCGCGAGACATATGAACCCAACATTGATCCGAACAACGTGCGCCCAACCATGTGGCGCATGGCGAAAGAGGGGCGCTTGACGAAGCGTGACGAGCTTTATTTTCTGCCCCACGTCGCCGATCAAATCCCCGAAGGGGCAACGGTGACCGTTACAAAAGATTACGTCGTCATTAACCCGAATGACGCCGAACAGAATAAAGGCGTCACTCATGAGTGACGCCTTTAAGTCCCTGTCAGAGCGCCTTGTCTGTGGCGGACACGCTCTGTCGCCCAAAACTGCGGCCCGCGAGCCGTGTCAGGAGCATCCCATGTGGCAAACCGCGAGGAGGGTTTAACCCCGGCCCGGCCCCTTCCATAAGGGATACGGAGCAGCCGCGTTCCTAGGAACCAGCCTAGGGGCGCGGTTGTGCATTTATGAGTACCAGAATCAGCAGATTCCGTCTAGTGCGCCGTGCCTTGTTCTGGCTTGGCGTAGGTGATCCCACATGCCTTCGTATCAACGCCGTCATCCTGGAAAACAAAACCAATCCCGGCCGATTCCAGAACAGCTCTCATTGCCCCTAGATTGTTCGCAATCGGAACGCGCCGACCAGCCTCGAAGTCTCGAACCGTCGAGTTCGAAACCTTCGCGGCGGCGGCGAGGTCGCTTTGCGACCAATCCAGCCATGCACGGGCAGCGCGGCATTGTTCAGGCGTCATCCGCGCAATCTAACAACGACGAACATATTCGTCAACGTCAACGATTTATATTGACGTCACTGATTTCAACGAATATTGTCAATGTCAACGATAACCGTTGGCCTAGACATGCAACATTTCCTCCTTTCACGACAAGCAC
>JARLJC010000189.1 GCA_031291435.1 Alphaproteobacteria bacterium
CGACCATCCAAAAGCTCGTCACCGATGAAGAAAGGCTGAAGCAGCGCTCCGACATCGCCCAGAAAGTCGAAGCGATGCGGACCACATTGCTTGAAAAGGGGGCGGGTTCGCTCCTGAATCAGCTGTCCTCGACCGACCAGCGTGTCGAGATGCAGCGGACGACGGAAAATCAGCACAATAGTTTGATCGAAGCGCGGCATCAGCTCGCTTCGCTCGTCGCGGATCGCGAAGCTTTCGTCCAGTCCTGGTCGACGGATCTGAGCAAGGAGTTGGTGGCGGCGCAGAATGCGCTCGATACGGCCGTCGCGCAGTTGGAAAAGGCGAACAAACATTCGGAATCCGTTCGCCTCGTGGCGCCGGAAGACGCGACGGTTTTGTCGGTGGCGAAATTATCCATGGGCTCGGTCCTCAAACCTGGCGATCCCCTGGTGACGATCGTCTCACTGGAAACGCCGCTCGAAGCCGAGATCCACATCTCCACGCGTGAGGTCGGCTTTGTCAGGCCGGGAGATCGCGTGACGATCAAAGTGGACGCCTTTAATTTTGCCGAGCACGGCACTGCGGAAGGCGCAGTCAAATGGATAAGCGAAGGCACATCATCGATCGACGAAGAAACCGGGCAACCGACGGAAGCCTATTACCGGGCGCGCGTCAGCCTTGTCTCTCTCAATTTTATCCGCGTGCCGCAAAACTTCCGTTTGATTCCCGGCATGACGCTCGAGGCCGACATCAATGTCGGCAGGCGTTCCCTTGGCGCCTATCTGCTCGAAGGTTTTATAAGGGGCGCGAGCGGCGCTATGCGTGAACCGTGAATATCATCGAAAATCTGCTGGATTCGATCCAGGCATACAGGCTCGGCGACAGCGGTTTCGCCGCCGCCGCCATGAAGCGTGGGCAGACCCATAAGGCGCTGCGGCATTGGCGTAAGGCGAGCGACGGCGGGGACATGCAGGCCGATTTCAACATCGGCGAACTCTATGAACATGGCAAGGGAGTGCCGCGCAATCCGGTCGAAGCGGCGTGGTGGTACAAGCGCGCGGCTGCTCTCGGCCTCGGTGTGGCCCAGCTTCGACTTGCCCAATTGTTGCTTCACGGCGGCCAATGTCCGGTCGCGGCGAATTGGGTGAACAAAGCCGGGGGAGAAGAGGTCGAATTCGTCAAATCTTCAACCGCTCTGCTTTATCCGAAGGGATTCAGCCTGCAAGCCGATCCGAAACAGGCCATAGAATGGTTCAGGTCGGCCGCGGAATCTGGACAAGCCGACGCCGGCGTAAGTTTGGGGGCGCTGCATTTTCAAGGCGCTTTTGTCGAGCAAAGTTACGAAGAGGCGCACCGCTGGTATTCCTGGGCCGCCGAATTCAACAGTATGCATGCACAATTTGGACTGGGAGATCTCTTTTTTAACGGTCTGGGCGTGCCGATGGACAAATCGCGGGCGGCCGACTGGTATGAAAAAGCGGCGAACCAGGGCCATATGCGAGGATTGCTGGCCCTGGGGTCGATCTATCTGACCGGCCAAGGCAGAGATCGAAATCTCGAATTGGCTGGGAGATTCTTGTCCAAGGCGGCCGAATTGGGCGAGCCGGAAGCGATCTACCTGACCGCGAAAATGCATATTTCCGGCGAGGGGCTGGCGCGAAATTACGATCGCGCGGAAACCTATCTGCGCGCGGCGGCGAAGGTTGGCCATCTGCCATCGATCATCGCCTTGGCGGAAATGTATAGCCAGGGCGGCGCGTTTGCGCCCGACTTTCGTGAAGCCGCCGATTGGTATCGGCGCGCCGCCGAAAAGGACGATGTCGGCGCCCAATTCATCGCTGGAAACCTGGCTGCGACCGGCAAAGGAGGCGTTCTCAACCTGGCCGAGGCTTCCCGCTGGTTTTTGCGGGCCGCCGAACAGGGGCACGCCGTCGCGGCATTCAATGTCGCCGCGCTCTATGCGGAAGGATCGGGCGTTCAGCAAGATCTCGACGCGTCGGCGAAATGGTACTCCGTCGCGGCGGCGGGCGGCGTAAAGGAGGCGTCGGGGCGACTGGCGTCTCTATTTCTCGACCGGGAGGATGGCTGTCGCAACGTCGAACTGGCCAGCAAATGGCTAAGATCTGCGGCGGAGCAGGGAGACCTCGATGCCGCGACCCGGCTGGCGGAGCTTCATTTGAAGGGGGACGGCGTCGCCTGTGATCCCGGAGTCGCGGAACACTTGCTGCGGCAGGCCGCAGGCCAGGGACATCTTGGCGCGTCGATGCAACTTGGGCATCTCTATTCAGGCAAATATGAAGTCGAGGCGCGCCCGGAAGATGCGATCCGATGGTATGCGGCCGCCGCGAAATCCGGAAATGTCGAGGCGCAATATGTGCTGGCGTTGGCCTTGCTGGAAAGAAACGCCGATCGTCAGGATCTCGATCAAGCGATAGAGCTGCTGTCGCAGGCTGCCGAATCCGAACATCCCCCTTCCCAATTCTATCTCGGCATTGTCCATTGCAATGGCCAAGGCGTGGAAAAGGATTTGGAGCAGGCCGTCGCCTGGTATCAGCGCGCGGCGGCTGCCGGACATCCGGTCGCTCAATACAATCTCGGCGTGATGCTGCAAAAAGGGCAGGGCGTCGCGCAAGACCTCATCCGCGGCCGAGAACTCGTTTCCGCGGCGATAAACTCAGGCCTTACTCTTAATCCGCCGAAGCCAGTCCCGCCGCCACTGAACTGATCCAGAATTCCCGGGCGCGGAAGGCGCTTGGTCAGATTGGTTGCGGCCGCCCGCCCTCGGCCTGTTCCTGGATCGAGCTCGACGATCGGCGTCCTTGAATCAAAAAAACTTCCGCGATTTGTTGGACCACGCCCCCATGTCAGACATCGTGCTGCGGAGATCGGAATTACGCCTTGATATCGTCGCCGCCTTTGGCGGTTATCTGATCATCGAAGGTCAATGTTCTTCCAGCGATGCCGTCGCGGCCGTCTCGGTCCGGCTGCCGAACGCATGTTTCGCCCGTGCGATTCCGATTGTTCATGGCTCCCGCCGCATTCAGCGCGGTCAAAATGGCGAAAGCGATGCAATCGGATTTATTCTCAAGGCGGCTTATCAGGAGGTCGTGGAGTTGCGGCCTTTGCAAAGAAACCTATGCTGGACCGTCGAAACCGAAGCTGGATCGAAATCCCAGCTCGCCGCGCGCGCGCGCCCGATGTATCTGCCGGACGGGAACGCCGATCCTCTGGCGCGATGGGCGATCATGCGCGCCATCGAAGCTGGTCTCATCAGTGATGACAAAGCTGCGCTCGCGCGTTTCGAATTTGCGCATTCCGATAAACTGCCGTCGGTCGGCGCTCGCGTCGAAACATTCGTCCGCTCGGGCGAAGCGCTGCTGATCGAACTTTGGGCGGCCAATGCCGGCAAGCGGAATCTGGTTGCGTTTTCGCCCGATCTGATGGACGTCGCGGCCGGCGACGAGTTGATGTTTTTACCGCGTCCAGAACTGAACGACGCAATCGCGAAATCAGGCTGCGTCGTTGAGACGGATCAACATGGAGTCCTGGTTTCTCTGAAGGGCAAATTTTGCGCCAATAACGGCGCAACATTGGCGGAAATAACAGACAACAAGATCGTCGCGATACAAAAAATTGAAACGACGCCGATGGCGCCAAGCCAGGATTTGTTTGAGAGGATTGTCAGTGTCGCCGGCAATGGGCGTCTGCCCTCGCCGGAAATTGCCGAACGGTTCATTCGGCCAATGATTTCTGCAGCTGCGCCCGATTTGGAGTTCCAAAGCCACCTCATATCCGGGGCTGACGCATCGCCCGAGATCAGCATTATCGTCGCGCTTGCCGGAGATGTGCGTTCAATTCAGTCATTCATTGCGATGCAGTTGAAATCGCCACCTTCGCTTGAGTGGATCATGGTTTGTGACGATCCATCGTTGCATGGCGACCTGCTCGCGCAATTGCAGTCGCGACGTGGCGTGTTGAGGGGACGAACATTATTGGTTTGCAATAAGAACAGCTACGGTTATGCACGCGCCAATATGATCGGAGCCAAAGTCGCGCGGGGTCGGATGCTGCTTTTCATGGCCGCCGATGTCTGGATCGACGATTTTTCCGTCTTCAATACGGGCGTTGCGGCAATCGACTCCGGCGCTTACGGCGCGGTCGGTTTCAGGCTGTACCATGAGGATGGGACCCTTCTGCACGATGGGCTGCGCTTCCAAAAATCGGCTGCGGCCTATGATTTGCTTTTGTCGGATTGTCCGGGACAGGGTTTGCCGCCCAAGAATGACGATTCCAGCATCGTTTCTGTTCCCGCTGCGACGAACGCTCTTCTCCTGATATCAAGGGGAATATTTGACGAAATTGGCGGATTTGATGACAGCTATATCATTCACGAATATGAAGATCTTGATCTTTGCTTGAAAATCAATCGGCTTGCGCGGAAGCAGGTCGGCCTTATCCGCGATCGCGGGTGCTATCGCCTGATTCAGAAAGAGGCGGCCGCAATTGGAGAGATGAGTCTGGCCGGCATCGTTGTTTATTTGAACTGTATAAATTTCAATAGAAAGTGGGGCAGCACAATCGCGAACGAAATTAATAATAAGGAGTGGTTCCGATGAATGTGGCGGTTGTGTCCCACGGTCATCCCGCTTTGTCGCCCGGTGGAGGCGAGCGCGCAGCCTATGCCGCATTCGAATATCTCAAACGACATAATTCTATAGAGAGATGCACTTTTTTTTCTTATGCAAAGCAATCAAATATTGGGCGTGGAGACAAATTTGGCGCCTATCACGGAAAGCGCGATGAAATATTGGTTTCAGCGCCTGCTGTTAGCTATTTTAACTTCTTAAGCAGTGATTACGTTTACCTGACCGGACTTGTTGATAAGATGCTTGCTTATTCAGAGCCTGATATTGTTCATTTCCATCATTTCTTAAATTGGGGAATCGAGAGTTTTGAGCACATCAGGCGGCGCGGCGTTCGCGTCATTCTTACGCTCCATGAATTCATCGCCATTTGCTGTCGAGACGGGCAGATGCTGAGAACAAATGGTCGGCTTTGCGAAGCGGCCTATGCCTCAGATTGCGCAAATTGTTTCTCGAATGTTTCAGCTGGACAGTTCTTCGTTCGGGAGAAAATTATTAAAGCATATCTATCCTATGTCGACCATTTCATTGCTCCCAGTCATTTTCTCGCGCAACGCTATGTGGAGTGGGGTCTCCATCCTTCGAAAATAAGCGTTGTGGAGAACCCGCTCTCGCTTTCCACGCTGGAGGCGGCAAGCCATATCAATGGACATAAAAACGTGAAAGACAGCCGAAATATTGCCAAGGGCCGCATCAAGATCGGTTATTTTGGGCAGATTAATGCGTATAAAGGTGTCGATGTGCTCCTGAGAGCGGTCGCCCTCCTGGATCAGCGCGATCAGGACCGGCTATTCATAGGCATACACGGCGCCAATCTGGATTTGCAGACAGTTCAGTTTCAGGAAACGCTCAGCGAGTTGCTGTCGAAGGCGTCGTCCTGTGCGTTTCTTATGGGTTCATACGACAACGCGCGTGTGCTCAACCTCATGGACGAATATGACTGGATTATTGTTCCGTCGATCTGGTGGGAAAATTCACCGGTCGTGATTCAGGAAGCGCTGTCGATCGGGAAGTCTCTTATTTGCAGCAATGTCGGCGGAATGGCGGAAAAGGGTCTCATGGGCAGGCAGACATTGTTTTTCGAGCCCGGCAATATCGCGCAATTGGCCTCCATCCTGAGCAATTTGGAGGTACCCGCCGCGGCTCCGAAAACGCCGGGCGCTCCGACATATGCGCAATGCGTCGATGAAATCGTTTCAATTTACAAGGCGTGCGGGCATGGCCACCTAGTGCGCTTTTGACCGCTTGCCTATGGCAACCGGCCAACCGGTCTATGCCCGCGTTGGTATTTGCACGACGAAGGCGTGCAAAAAACGAAATGATGGCAAAATGAGCGAGAATGGACGTAAAAAGGGACCAAATCGACGCCAAATGGGCGCGGCACGCCGAAATGAGCCAAAAAATGAAGCGAAAATAAATGTCTTTAAAAACAGATAGTTGGCGCTTTAGTATTGCCCCGATGATGGAATGGACCGACCGGCATTATCGCGTGCTGGCGCGGCTGCATTCGCGCAACGCGCGGCTCTATACCGAGATGGTGACGTCGGCCGCGATCCTTCGTGGCGACCGCGAGCGCCTGCTCGGATTCGACGCCGGCGAACATCCGGTCGCGGTCCAGCTCGGCGGCTCCGACCCACGCGATCTGGCGCAGGCGGCCCAAATTTGCGCCGAGTTTGGCTATGACGAGATCAACCTCAATGTCGGCTGCCCGTCGGACCGCGTTCAGAACGGGGCGTTCGGCGCCTGCCTGATGCGCGAGCCGGAACTGGTCGCGCGCTGTGTGGCGGCGATGAAGGAGGCCGCCGATCTGCCCGTCACCGTCAAATGCCGCATCGGCGTCGACGACCAGGAGCCGCGCGAGGCCTTGTTCGCCATGGCGCAGGCTGTGGTCGCGGCCGGCGCCGACGCGTTGATCGTCCATGCGCGCAAGGCGTGGCTCAAGGGACTGTCGCCGAAGGAAAACCGCGACGTTCCGCCGCTCGATTACGGCCTCGTCCGTGATTTGAAACAGGCCTTGCCGCAGGTTCCCGTGGCCGTCAATGGCGGGATCGAAACGCTCGAGGCCATGCGCGA
>JARLJC010000190.1 GCA_031291435.1 Alphaproteobacteria bacterium
CGGCCGAACGGCCGTAGCGCGCGAGCGCGAAGGTCGTGAGGGGAAGGGCAACTGTGTTTGTGGTCACGCTTCGCCGACACCAGGAGAAGAACAGGAATAGTTTTCGCGGGGAGGGATGATGTCTCGACCTGGGTCCCCTTCCCCTCGCATGATCCGTACCTGGACCATGCGAGGCCGGGGATGACAATCTTACCATCCCACCGGCTTTTATCTCCCCACCGGCGTCATTGGCGCTAGGGGCTCTTGATAGGGCATGTTGGCGATCAGGGTCCGCACATCGACGGGGGGCGGCGGGGGGCCGGGGCGGAGGTTTTCCAAACTTTCCAGATCATAGGCGCGATGGGTTTCGCGTTCGGCCATGTTGCGCAGGCGCTGCTGAGCGCTGTACCAGCGCAGTTTGCGCTCCGATTGCGGGCAGGTTTTGCGTTCTTCGCCCGAAGCGCCCCAGCGCAGTTCGATGCAGTCGTAAGGATCGTAGCTGAGGGCATAAACGCGCTCAGCCACATCGTTTAAGTCCAATGCCACCGGACGTTTTTGCGAATTGAGGTAAGTCAGATCGCAAGCTTTGCTTTGGGCGTCATAAGCGGCGAGCAAATCCTCACGCAAATCGGTGCCGTCATAGACCAGGCGCGGATCGCGCTTCACCCACAGCTCGATCATCGCCGCCATCTCGCGATAGAACTCGGCGAAACCGGCACGCAGACGGGCGTCGCGCGCGGGGGTGGCGTAGGCCTCCCAATCACCGCCCGCATCGAAGATGTTGTAAGGCAGTTGCGACGGATGCGGCTCGTCTTGAACCTTCTCCGAGATCGCCAAATTGACCGTACCCGCGCGGTCTTTCAAATCGCTGCAAAAGCCGCGCAGCGCCGTGCGCAACTCGTGCAGCGGATTGTAGCGCGTCTTGCCGCCCGACATGGCGGTGCGGACATAAGCGTAAAGCCCCATCTCTTCGCCGTCATAAACAAAGCGCGCCTTTTTGCTGTCGCCTTTCGGATTAGGCTCGGTGCCGAGATATTGCACCAGCGAAAAATCCGCGATCTGTTCGTTGCCCGCCAGCACAATGCGCCCGCCGATGAGATGACCTTTGCCGTCCTCGTGGGCGCCTTTCAGCTGTTGCGGCCGCCAATTCTTCAGACCACCGCCGAGCTTGGCCGGGCTTTGGCCGAACTGGCCGCCATAAACGCTGCGGGTGATGGTGAAATCGGGATGGGCATCCATGTAATAGATGCGCCCATCA
>JARLJC010000028.1 GCA_031291435.1 Alphaproteobacteria bacterium
AGCAGTTCGCGCGCACCCATGGTTTTGTCGAAACCCTGTTCGGACGGCGCATCCATATCCGCGAGATCAATTCCAAGATTCCGGGCTTTCGTGGCGGGGCCGAGCGCGCCGCCATCAATGCGCCGATCCAGGGCGCGGCCGCCGACATCATCCGCCGCGCCATGGTGCGGCTGCCGGGCGCGCTGGCGGACAAAAAGCTGTCGGCCAGGATGTTGCTGCAGGTGCATGACGAATTGATCTTCGAAGCGCCCGACAAGGAGGTCGAGGCGACCCGCAAGCTGGCGATATCGATCATGGAAAAGGCCGCGCTCCCCGCCGTCGAAATTACCGTGCCTCTGGTGGTCGAGGCGCGCGCCGCCGACAATTGGGACGCCGCGCATTGACGCGCATCCGCGCGATGGCGGCGGCCTCTGCCGGGTTGGCTCTCCTTGTCAGCCTGGTTGTCGAATTTCTGCTGATGACGGTCAAAGGCAACGCGATTCTCATTCCCGGACTGCTCGACTATGCCCAGGTCTGGAATCGCGGCGTCTCCTTCAGCCTGCTCTGGCAGGGCAGCGAAACCGGCCAATATGTCCTGATCGCCGGCTTGGCCGTGGTGGCAACGAGTGTCGGAATTCTGGCCTGGCGCGCGGCCAATGGTCTGATGGCCACAGGCTATGGTCTGATCGTCGGGGGTGCGCTGGGCAATCTTGTCGACCGAAGTTTGCACCTCTCGGTGTTCGATTATCTTTTCCTGCATCTGGGCCGGATGCCGCTGTTCGTCAGTAATTTTCCAGACATCGCGATTTCGGCAGGGGTTGTTTTGCTGGTCGTGGAAGGCCTGCTGAAGCGGGAGGCCATCGGACATAGTTGACAAAGTCATGTATCTATATGACTTTATCAACTATGTCGGAAACCGACCTTCGCGCCCGTGAAATCCGTCGATTCAGCCGCTTTTACACGCGGCAGATTGGCGTTCTGGCCGAAGACCTGCTCGACACACCTTTTTCGCTGGCCCAGGCGCGGGTGCTCTATGAAATCGCTCATAGTGAGCCGGTGACGGCGGCGGCCCTGCGCGGGATGACGGGATTGGATCAGGGCTATCTCAGCCG
>JARLJC010000191.1 GCA_031291435.1 Alphaproteobacteria bacterium
TCCGCGACGGATGATAATTCTTGCCTTGCACTGCGATGGCGCCAGGCTTCTGGAAGTCGACCGAATTCGGGTCTTGATTCAAAACCAACGAACCAGCCGTATTCAACGGATCGAGGCTGTTGAACGAAATCTTGGCGCCCGGAAGCTTCGATAGATCAAGCGGTGCGTCCGATTCGACACCGTCGATGACCAACGCCAGTGCGCCGATGCCATACATGCGCGCGAGCTGCGCCACATTGGCAATCGTCTCGTCAAGGCCATCGGCAACCCATTGGCGCTCAAAGGCTTCCTTGACGCGCGTTCCGGGAGACGCCGCAATCGAGATTTCACGCTTCCGCGATTGCGCCTTTTTGATCGGCGTGTCGACCATCTTCTTTCCGAGCGGGTGATACTCGTAGATGATTTTGCACATCGCATAGGAGGCGTCGGAACCCGGCTCGATCGAATCGCACATCAAGAGTTGTGTAAGCTCACTCCCGATGTTCGATCCATTGATGACGAGTTCGGACATTTAGAAGCCTTCCGCGTCGCCGCACGCCATCGCTATTCCATAAGTGAAGCAGTCCAAAAGGTCGTCGCTTTGGTCTTTGACGCCGATCTGAAACCGGAACACCTGCATTAGGAAATGGTTGCCCGATTTCCCCTTGTAATTTGTAACCTTGTCGTAAGCAGAGCGAGAAATCTTGACCATCTGACGCTGCACATAACCGGAAACGGAAATGCACCGCTCATCCTTGCCGACAGACGTCAACTTGCTGTCGATCGGCTGCGCCTGCAACCCGCGCCTTGCGGCCTGCTGCAACAGGATCATGCCGCTGGCCTTATCCTCAATCCAGGAGCCGAGCGAACCCACCCGCGCCTTGTATTGCCGCGCAAATCCCTCAAGATTTTGCGAGACTGTCGGGAGCCAAGTTTCTAAAAGGCTCCCCTCAATCTGGACGATATCCCAATCGAGCAACACAAGCTGATATTCAGACCGCTTGCAAATTCCCCAATAGATGACAGCCGTCCCGTCGTTTTTCGATCCGGTCTTCACAGCGGTGTCGATCGTGGCGAACACCGCATCAATCGGGGTAACTGGATCAACCGGATCATAAACCACGGCGCCATCATTGCTCGGACGCGCGACGAGAATATTGTTCACGTCGAAAAATGACGTCCCGGCTGGCCTCGGGCTTTGTTGGAATAGAGCGCCAAAGTCGCGCTCGCCGATCGCCGCTCGTTTTCTAGCTAATTCCTCGACGCCCTCCCATCCGGGCCAGAGCGGCTCATTGATCTTGCGACCGAGCGGATCATCCGCCGCATTGGCAAGCGCCGGGAGTTTCAGCACCCGCCACTGGTCGCCGCCGTTGCTCATTTCATCGAGCAATTTGCCGCCTAGGTCTTCTTCATGCCACCTGGTCATTACCAAAACAATGGCGGCGCCCGGTTTTAACCGGGTGTAGAAATCAGATCGATACCAATCCCAAACCTTTTCGCGGATCGTCGGGCTTTCGGCTTCCTCACGCGATTTAACAGGATCGTCTATGATGCCAAGATCAGACCTTCGCCCCGTGACCGCTCCACCGACGCCAGCCGCGAAATATTCCCCGCCCTCGCTGGTTTCCCACTGCCCCGCTGCTTTGCGGTCTGAGGCAAGGCCAAACCCCAATAAATCGCCATGCTCGATAATGCGATTGCGAACCTTGCGGCCAAATCGCTCCGCCAACTCTCCTGTATGCGATGCCGCAATGATCGTCGATCTTGGCTTTCGGCTAAGCAGCCACGGAGGGAACAGTTCTGAAACGTAAGTGCTCTTGGCGCTGCCAGGCGGCATCAGCACCATCAACCGGTCTACATCGCCATCACTGACTGCTTCTAGTTCGCGGATCAGCAGGCGATGATGACGAGCGGGGGAAAACCCTAGAGGCGACAGAGCCTCGTTGCACCAAAACTCAAAGCTATTCCGAACAGCCTCTTTGCGGAAACTCGGGTAATCCTCGTCTCGCACGCTGGCGATAAACTCAAGCTTCTTCTTCGCCGGCCATTTTCGATAAGCCTTCCATAATTCGTCTTCGTGCAGCGTCAACTTCCGATGCCCCCGAAGCGCCTGGCATTGTGTCGTCCAGGTTGTGCGCCTGCCGTTCCAATGGGATCAGCCTCGATGTCACACGCGAAAGCTTCTCGACCAAGTCACCTGGCGTTTCCTTGTCTCCCATAAACGGTCCCTCGATCGGCTCGCTGTTCAGGTGTGCGGCGAGGCGATCGAGAATGATCCGCTTCAGGGCGTGAAGCTGCGCAAGGTCTTTCCGGTGCGACGTGACCACGGCGAGGCCACGAAGCGAAGCGGCCTCGACAATATCGGCATCACTCGCGCGTAGAGGGTGCGGACTTTCACTGCGGACTAGCTTTTCTTTGACCCTTTCCCGAACCTTGTCCGCAAGGGCGCGGGTCCATCCGCACTTTGCGGCGCGGGTGCGGACTGCTTTTTCGTCAACCTGATAGGTGCGGGCAATTTCACGGATAGACAATTGGCCAGCGCGGTATTCGGACTCAATTCTCTCCCAATCGATCGCGGGTCGCTTACCCTCGCTCACGTCTCAATCCTCAACTGCGCCGTGCGCCAAAACAAATCGCCATGACCATGCTGACATTCGCCCGGATCATTTCGAGCCAGGCGGACTGCAACGCGATGAACGGCCCGGGGCTGAACAGATCAGCCTGCTTACGACGCTGGCGAGCGATGCGGGCGTCCGATAGGCTGACCAGATCGCCCATTGGCCTAGTCCTCGTGGATGATGGAAATCGGCGCACGGCCGATCTCGCCGGTCTTTGCGGTCAGGCGCGTGCGGATCGAGCCGAGCGCGTAGTGAATGTCTGAGATAGCCGCTTCAAGCTTGCTGCGCTCATAGCGCGTCAGGTTGGCGCGGTGATCGTTGATGCACGAGGCGATGTCGCGGGCGAGGGTTTCGCAGCGATGCGCCGGTGCCGATTGCTCGACGCGCTGGAGATAGTCAATCGGCATGGGCGCTCCGTAAACATTTTTCACTGATCGGTGAAAATAGCTATGGATAAACTCACCAATTGGTGAGATTATCAATCATCGAAACGGAGCAAGACAATGACCACCAAACGCCGCACCGCCGCCGAACTTATTGGGATTCACTTGTGTTCTGATATCCGAGACATCCAAGAATGCCGATATCAGCCAACACGGTTTGCAAGCCCTGCTGTGTATTCAATCGGCGAATATTACTTTTGCTCTCCCACAGGGATGAAAACAAAATTACCAGTTGACCGCGAAGTTCCGAACAGGTGGCAATGGGAAGAGGTGGGAATGTATTATAATCGCCCCATTTTCCGCGCTCATATGAGCGGCGAGAGGAAATGACCGCCGATCGATTTGCCTGCTGGCTCGACCGCCTGCACCTGTCAAACACCGAAGCCGCTAAGGTGCTCGGCTGCGGGATCAATACAATCGCGCGATACAAGAAACCGGGCGCCAAAATCCCGCGCTATATCGCTCTCGCCTGCGCCGCACTGGCGCACGGCGTCCCGCCGATTGACTAAGCCAGATCGCTTGGCGTCGCAACCTGTGCGGCATAGGACGGCCGCGCCACCTCGACGGCATGGTCGAGATACGCCGCCGCCAGGTCGAGATGATTCTTGCTGAAATGGTCGAAGTCGCCGCGCATCTCGCGGAGCGAGCCAAGCATGGCGCGCAGTTTAGCCTTGTGGTCCGTTAATCGGGCTTCGGCGACGAGGGCGTGGGGATCGGTCATTTCGTCCCCTTGGCTTTGGTCGTCATCAGTTTGATCGAGATAACCCCGATATGATCACGGACAACGCAAAAGGCTTGGCCGCGCGGGATAAACCGTCGCTGGCCGTTGGGAAGTTCCCAACATTCGCCATTCAGGATGTCCTCGTGTGGGATGCGGAGCCAGCCAAAGCTTTCCGGCGTTCCGAGACAGGGCTGCATCAAATATCAACCATGATCGCGAGGAAGCCGACAACCAGCAGAACCGCGACCATGATCGTCATGGCAGATGCTCTTGAACGATCAGATTGCCGCCATTGATCTCCTGCCGCACCGTCTCCACAATCGAGGCGATATCCTCGATCATCGCCGCGATGGTTTCCGCGTCATACGTCGAAAGGTCATTCGGGCGGAAGAACGCGCCAAGCGCATCGGCGTCATACAGCGGGCGCACAAAGGCGCTGACGGATTCAACAAAGGGATTATGCAGCTTGCAATGGGACATCGCAGCGCGCCAGATTGGAGGATAGCAGGGAAAACTCGCGCCGCCCGCCGTGGCCGAGCCAGGGCGTATTGCGCGTTGCCCCGAACGCGCGGGGGCGGAAATTAAAAGAAAAAGCCCTGCCGTTTCATCCACGGTCAGGGCTTCCTGCAGGCGCGCGGACCTGAAAATCCGCTTACACGCCTCGCTTGCGAGCATAATGCGAAAATTTGCAATGCTTGTCAAGCGCCTTTGTTTTACTCAAAATCACATACCCGCGAGAAATTCAAAATCGCGCGAATCACGCCGCTACCGATTTGATATAATCCACGCCGCGCTTGATCTTCGGTTCGGCCACGTCGTCGATCTTCCAATGATGCGCCAGAACCCGCAGCCCGGCGATGGCGAGGCCAAGCCGCCCCTCCCATGCTTCCTCACGCACAAGCGCCATTGTTGCGGACGCGCAGCCAACCCCGCCAAGGCCCATCGCGCCCTGCGCCGCTATCCACGCATCAGACGCCGCTTTGATAGCCTCCTGTGGCGTCTCTGAGCCGCAGGAAAGCCCAACGGTCTTGTTCACGTCCTGCGCCTGCGCCGATCGCTTGACGCCGAGCACGATGCGGTCGTATTTGTCCAGCACGCCCAGAAGCCGCACGGCCGCCGCAAATTCGCGCGGGTGAAGCTGCGTCGGCTTTCCGATCAGCAGCATTCGACCGCAGACGCTTTCCATGCGCGGGTCAACCGCAAGTTCGCGCAGCACATAGGCCATGCGCGCCCATTTGACGACGTCGGCCGTGTTGTGGTCGTCGATTTCCTTCCGCGCCGCCCTTGCCGCCACATAGGCAGGCGATTGCGTCTTGATGCGCCCGGTTTCGCCGCGCTCGGCGCCCTCGATCGGTTTGCGTCCGCGTTTCTTCGCCATTGTTCAAGGTCCCTTCGTCACGGATTGCACGCCAGCGGCCCGCTCGATAAAATCGGCGGCGGCGCTGAGAAGATCGGCAGTCGGCTGGTCGCGGTCGTCGAGCCGGCTGGAATGGGCCAGAGCCGAACGCCGCAATCTGGCGACAAGGCCGTCAGACTGGTCGGGATCGATCGCGATGGATTTTGCCGAGCACGCGTAGCCGCGATAGCATTTTTGGTCGTTTCTCGCGCCACAATCGGGACAATAACTGAAAAACGTCATTTGCAGCCCCCAATGTGGATATTCTCGACTAGGATCAAGGCGAGAAGAAATATCGCGACCGCCCATTCACTCGCCAAATCCACCCATGTCTTCGGTTTTTCGTCGTCACTCATCGTCTCGCCTCCATCCGTTTCGGTTGCTCGCGATCCTCCATCGGTATCGCGTATTCTGGTTTCCAGGGAATGCCACGCTCGCGACAGAAGCGGGCGATCCAGTCTGGGAAGGGTTCGCCGATAGTGCGGGCGATCAGGGCGCTCTGGAGCGTGCGGAAGTCGGTCATGCGGCGGCCTTTCTCTCAAGAATTTTCATAACCGCGCGCCCGATATATTCCGAATAAGCCGGCGGGATCGCTTCGCTCATTTCCGCCAGCGTCATCCAATCGATGCCAAGAGCCTCGGACGCCGCCGCCCTATGGCCGCCGTCCCAAATATCCCGCGTGCCACGCCCGCCAGCAGACGCCGCGCGCCGCCGCGCATGGCCGCCATAAACGCCAATGACCGGCCGTTCGTCGTGATTGCATTTCGGCTGCTCAATCGGGAAATTGCATTCAAAAAGCCTGTGTCTTTGCGTGCGGCAACCCTGGGATCCCAAATCAAACATTGACCCGCAAAGCGTGATAGGATCACGCATGGCCCACTTGGCTTCTTCGACGTTTTCGATGCACCAAGGAACCCCAGTCAGTTCGAGCCGCGCGCGAACCTCGTCAATCAAAAGCGGGGCGCCCTTAGCCCCCGGCGCATGGCGCATGGTCGTGTAGCCCTGGCATGGCGGAGACGCCCAAATAAAATCGAACCCAGCAAGAGAAACCGTCAAGGCGTCAGACTGAACGAATTCGAACGGATATCGGGGGCGGCGGACAATATCGACGCCGACGACGTCGAATCCTGCAAGATGCAGACCCATTCCTGCGCCGCCCGCGCAACAAAACAAATCGAGCGCCCGTGGTTTTCTCATCATGCCGCGACCTCACTGGACGGGGGGAACTCGGAGGGAACGCTCATCACCGCAAAATCTCCCGCATTTCAGCAAAGTCGTCGGACGACGTGTCGGGTGCCTCGACGCCGCAAATCTTCAACGCGACGGCCGACAGTTTTGGCAACGGGCGCGGATTGGCTTTTTCATCCTCAAGCCATGCCGCCGCCTCGTCCTTGGTGTGCTCGCGCTTGCCATGCTTCACGCCGCCCAATTCCGTCACAAGGTCACGCAATCCAGCTTTCATCCGGTCGCGGTCTCCGGTACGCCTGATTTCCTCGATTTCGGCGTTGAGAACGGAATTGATCGCCTCCCGCTCGTCACGCGCTGGCCGCGCCTCCCGCTCCACGGCAGAGCGCATTTCGCCGGCAGACGGCGGCCACGCGGTCGGGCGCTGGATAATTCGCTGGCAACCCTGCGCCACAGCCCATTGCGGGAATTCCTGCACCTGGGCGACGTATAGCGCGATGGTAGCCCGCGTTTCCTCCGGGCCAAGTTTCACCTGCTGATAGGCCAGAAACATTTGCCCGATGGTCTTGGCGATCTCGTTGCGGTCTCCCGGCGCCAGCGCGTCGGCCAATTCGTTGCGACGACTGACGAGGGCATGCCGTTCAGCGCCAGCCGGAGCCTGATCGGCTGAAATCGAGTATCCGCCCCCCGGAACCCGAGTGACCTTGTTGCGGTAAATCGAGGTCAAGGTAGCCATCTCGCGGCTTTGCGGGGTCGGTGGCGAATTGGGGCGATATTGGCTCGGAAGATTGCGGTTCATCGTAGAAATTTCCCATTGCGATCTGCGTCAAGGTTTCGCGTCCGTTGGGGCGAGACGGGGGGCCAGCGCGCTGCGAATTGCCTTGCATCCATTCGGGCTTGAAGCCGGTCCAGCCCTGCGCCAGCATGGCCTGCGCAGCGGCTTCCGGGTTTCCAAAAGCGACGAACGATTTGACCAAGGCCCGCGCCGATCCCGGCGTGAGGGCGGATTTCTTCGCTTTGCGATGGGCGACCAAATCCGCCGCAGTCTGCTGTTCAAGGCACTCGCCCAAAATTTCCAGAATTTCACCCGCCGCATTGCGAGCGGGAAAATCTGAGCGAAGCGAAGATTTGGGAGTGGGGGAGGAAAGGGGTTTGATATTATCTTTGGGGGAAACCTGGGGAGAGGCGTCACGCTCCGTCACGCCGCATAACGCTACGTCACGCTCCGTCACGGCGTTATGCGCGTTACGTTCACGGTGACGACGCTGACGCTCAGCATTGCCGGCGCGGCAAGCCTCGCGCTTTTGTTGTTCAGCCTTTTCTCGCTCGGCTTCATGCGCCTGCACGACAGCGTTAATCTGCTCAGACGAGCATCCCGCCAAGGTCATAGCTGAAATAGTCGCGGCAAGACTGCTCATTTCGCCCTCACCAGCTATCGGAACAAATGGCGGCGGGAGAGCCGACATAGGAGGCGACCGGCGATGCGGGCACAAAGCGCCGCGTCTGATCCTCCGGCGGGATATCGTATTCCGTCCGCGTCGGAGAATGGCCGGAGCGCTTGAGGTCGATCAAATGGCCGACGTTGGCGAAAGCGAGATCGCTATACGGCCCGCGCGGCAGGTCCGTTCCAGTCAGAACGGCGACCTCGAAACTCGTAAAGCCAAGCAGACTGGCGATCTTCCAAACCGGCGTTCCGTTTTCCATTAGCCGCAGGGCGCGGGTGCCGCGTTCCTCGGAGGGGACTTTCTCGCTCTTGGTCTCCGGGGCGTCGTCATCGACGGGAGCCGATGCGCGCATTCTCGCAAGGTCCGTTGGCTTGCGCGGATCGAGCGCGCCGCTCTTAA
>JARLJC010000192.1 GCA_031291435.1 Alphaproteobacteria bacterium
AGCGCCCCGATCATCATCGCCAGGCTTTCCATCAGTGCGGCGGTGTCGCGTTTCTTCGCGCGCCCTAACAAACGTCCCTGTCGGTTGGCACGTGTCACCGTTGTGATACCGTTGTGCAGCGAGTGATGCCAGAATTCGCGGCGTAGGTTCGGCGAGCGCCACTTCATCGCGCGCACAATCGCGGCGGAGGTTTGCCAATCCAGCGCTCTCACCAGATAGAGATCACCCACCGCCCGGATCAGCTTGTCCTGTGCCAGTTGGGCGCGGCGATAGCGGCTGGCATTCACCTTGGTCTCGGTGAGAAGCACCACAAACCCCAGCAGCCAATGCCGTCTCAGAAACAGCCCATCGATGCCGTGGCCGCCGTCATCGATTTTCGAGGGCAATTGCCGCCAGCCGTTTTGGGTCAGGATCGCCGCGGTAAGAAGCTCGCCGAAATCGCCTTTAGCCTGTCCGTGGCCGAGGAAGCGCACTTGCGCCTCGCTCCAGCGCGGCGGCGGCGCCAAGGTGATCCGGCTCCAAGCCAGCCACAGGCCGAACGCCAACGCGACGCCCGCAAACCATCCAAACAGCAACATTCCCCAATGCCCCGATTAACGTGGCGATAATCTGCGGATATACTGGCTAAGTGTGACTGTCGAGGTGCCCATGGCAACGACCCGCATTTTAACCGACAGCCTTGGCCAGTATTTTTTAGTGCCTCCAGGATGCGAATTCGCGGAGCCAGAGCGTGAACTGACCCTCCAAAAGGTGGGCGAAACTATTGTCATGTTCCCAACGCCCCGCACGCGCGATGACGTTCTGGCAGTCCTGGTCGACATGCCTGAACCGTTCCAGGCGATAACGCGCGCCAATTTCGCAAAGCTATTGCGGCGCGGCTGGCTGCGGCGAATGGTTCTTCGCGCTTTCCGGGGCTGATCCAGCCTTCCAGATGCAATAGCGATATCGGTCGGTTAACGGGCCAAATCGCCATTTGCCCCCAAGGCCACAGCCCCTTATGAAAGGGGCCTTGCTTCGCTGCCGACTTATCCCCAGGATATCCCCAATGCGCCTTTCCCGCTTTTTCCTGCCCGTCCTCAAAGAAACCCCCTCTGAGGCGCAGATCGTCTCGCACCGGCTGATGCTGCGCACCGGCATGATCCGCCAGGAAGCGGCGGGCATC
>JARLJC010000193.1 GCA_031291435.1 Alphaproteobacteria bacterium
AACGGTTGTATCTTTTCAAATTGCTCTTCGCTTAGCCAGAACAGGTTGCTCATCGGGGGCTCCATAAAAAAACACCCCTCGACTGAATCACAGATTCATCCCTTTGTGAATCCTATTTCTTTTATGGGTCTAAACCCTAGGGGTGTTTCGGCGGCTTCGGCGGAAGCGGAGCCGTCAGCCCTTTATAAAAACCGCGGATGACCGAATGCACCGTCGATGAGATGAGGGCCTCACCCTGCACCAGAGGCGAGGGTAGGCCGCGCATCATCCGAATGCGGTACATAATCCCGGCCACCACGCCGCCAAGCAGCAGCAACGCGACCCCGATCGTCAGCCCCGCCGCCAGCGCCGGTTCCAGCCCATGGCTCAAAAAAACCATATGCAGGATCAAAAGGCAGCCGATGACAAGCCCACCCGCCAGAATGGCCCCGATGATCGCGAGAGCAAGGACGACCACCAGATCGCTGATGAATTTGCGGGTGACGGTGACGCCCGCCACGGCCTGACCGAGCGACGCGATGCTTAGGATTTTGTCCAGCAACATAGGGTGGCTTTCTTACTTGCTGCGCAGAAGTGCGCCGAGAACCACGCCGACGCCGAGCGCGATCAGCGAGGCCTTGATCGGCTCTTCGCGAATGGCGGTGACGATGCCTTCGCCGCCTTCGGCGAGGTGGCGGCCTTCTTCCACGGCCTTGCGGGCATAGCGGCCCGCCGTTTCGGCGATGCTTTCGATTTCGTCTTTGACGGCATGCTTGGCGTCTTCGCGGATATCTTCTTTGTGACGGGGCATTTTTTTCTCCCTCTGGTTAAATTACGCGGCTAATGATTCCTGCTCGATGGCGGCGCCTTCTTCCAGCCATGCGTCGATGCCGCCCTGCAACGGGCGGATTTTCTTGAAGCCCGCTTTGCGCAGCTTTCGCGCCATCAATACGGCGGAAGCCTCGTTGGGGCAAGAACAATAGACCACCACTTCGCGGTCGCCTGAATAACGCTTGGCGATGGCCTTAAGGTTGCGCTCATGCGCCACGATGGAGCCGGGAATGACGCCTTCGCGGCGGCGAATGGCCTGGGGACGGACATCAAGAATAACCGGCTCGTCGCCGTTAACTATAAGATCGCGCAGCTCCGCCGCCGAGATGCGGTTCATCCGCAGCTGGCGCATGAAATGTTTGCGCTGCGCCCATTTGCCCGCCCAGAACAAAGCCAGCGATGCGGCGATGATGACGAAGCCGCCTTTGCCAAGCTCGGTAAGAATGTCGAGCGCATCGGCAATGGCGTTGTGGAAAACGGCGCCCAAAGCCACCCCAAGGCTGATATAGACCAGCACGCCGAGAACGTCGAAAAAGATCACCGGCAAAAGAGGAGTGCGCATGGCGCTGGCCAGAACGATGCCGATACTGGAAAAACCGGGAATGAATTTGGCGAAACCGAGCGAGGACGGCCCCACTCGGGTGAACATCAGATGGGTGTTGCGTTCGCAGCTTTCCGGCGAGAGCGAGATGCGGCACAGAAATTTGACGATATTTGTTCCATAATGGCGGCCGCCCCAGTACCAGCAGGCGTCGGCCAGCAGCGCCGCGCTCATCCCCGTCAGGATGATTTCGCTGTAGCTGTAATGCATATGCGCGGCCATGGCGGTGGCGATCATAAGGATGGGGTAGGAAGGCAGGGGAATCCCCATTCCCTCGACAAAAAGGTTGAGGAAGACCGCGAGCAGGCCGTATTTTTCGATGAGCGAGACGAGAAAATGCATGGACTTATCCTTGACTACCAAATCATGCTAAATTGTGGCGGATAAAATTCCCATGTCTTATAAGGGGATATGGAAAACAGGGCCGTCAAATATGGAATATTTATGGCAAAAAAGAGGATGCTCGGCGTGCTGGCTTTTGTGAGGGGGGCGCGCCATGAATCATTGGCCAAGGAACAAGCAAGTGGTTGAAGAGACAGAAGGAAGCGCCGCAGCCAATACGGCCTGGCTCAATCAGGAGCGCGAAAGCATGCATCGCAAGATGCTTTCCGCCGTTTCGCATGACCTTAAAACGCCGCTGGCTTCGGTGATCGGTTCGCTGGAAGTTATGGAGCGCATGAAAGACCGGCTTTCCCCGGAAAAGCAGCGCGAGCTTTTCGCCGTCGCCTTGCAGGAAGCTTATCGCCTCGATTCGTTTGTCACCAACATTCTCGACATGGCGAAGCTGGAAAGCGGATCGATCAAGCCGCAGCGCGAGAATGTCGTATGCGCCGTGATGGTGCGGCAGGCGGTAGCGCGGATGGGTCACCGTCTGGCGCATTCCGATGTGACTATGCTGGATGAAAACCCCGGACTGGCTTTTTCATCGGACGCCATGCTGCTGGCGCGGGCGCTGAATCTGCTGCTCGATAACGCGGTCAAATATGGCGGCGAGAAACCGGCGATCACCATTGCCTTTGGCCGCGCCGAGGAAGGCGCCTATATCAGCGTCAGCGACGAAGGCGAGGGCGTCCCCGCCGACAAAGTGGATTCGCTGTTCTGCAAATATACGCGCATCGCCAAGCAGGATACGCAGGTGGCGGGTACGGGGCTCGGCCTCGCGATCTGCCGTGCGATCATGACTGTGCTGGGCGGCACGGTTTCGGCGAGCGCCAATAGCCCGCGGGGAATGGTTTTTACCCTTAAAATTCCGGTCGCTAGCTGACCGCCATAATGCGGACATAAAAAATTTGGTACAATTCACGCGCGATAACGCCGAAGCCTTGCCGAAAGGACCGCGACGTGAAAACAGCCCTGCTGGAAACAGCCCTTAAGGAAAAACTGCATATTCTTCTGGTCGATGACAATCCGTTCGAACGCGCTCTGGTGCGGTCGAGTCTGCGGGTTGGGTCGTCGCAACTGTATGAATTTACCGAATATGACGATGTCGATGCGGCGCTGGCGCATTTGATGGCGGCGGATGCCGAATTACCTTCCTGCATGCTGATCGACATCGATATGCCGGGGCTCAATGGGCTGCAGGTTTTGCAGAAACTTAATGATCATTGGAATCACGTGCGCCTGCCGGTGGTGGTGCTGATTTCGCCCAGCGGAGACGAATCGGCCGATATGGAGCAGGCAGCGCAGGCGCTGGCGCTGGGGGCGCAGGATTACGTCGCGAAGCAGGTGCTGCGCGAGCATGACGGAGTGCTGAACCGCATCATTTTCAACGCGGTCGAGCGTTTCAAACTGATCGCCGAAAATAAAATGGCGCTGCAGGCTGCCGAGGAAGCCCAGCAGAAGGCCGAAGCCGCCAATATCGCCAAATCCGAATTCCTCGCCAATATGAGCCATGAAATCCGCACGCCGATGAATGCGGTGATCGGGCTTTCCAATATTCTGGCCCTCAGCAATCCGTTGACCGAGCGGCAGAAGGAATGCATCCGCACGCTGCAGCTTTCGGCGGATTCCCTTTTGACCCTCATCAACGATCTGCTCGATATTTCCAAGATCGAAACGCGCACCATCGATCTCGAACGCATTCCCTTCGATCTGCGCGGGCTTTTGCAAGAGGTCATCAGCGTCACCTCGGTGCGGGCGCGGGAAAAGAATCTCAGTTTCACGCTCGATGACCAATGTCCGCCGCAGGCAATTTATATGGGCGATCAGGCGCGGCTTAAACAGGTTCTGCTTAATCTGTGCTCGAACGCCATCAAATTCACCGATCGCGGTTCGGTAGAGGTTCGCGTATCCGCGCGGCCCGAAGGCGAAGCAGGGGTGGAGCGCGTGACGATCACCTGCGCCGATACCGGCATCGGCATTCCCGCCAACAAAATTGAGAGCATTTTCCAGAAATTCATTCAGGCGGATTCGTCGATCAACCGCAAATATGGCGGTAGCGGTCTCGGTCTCGCCATTGCCAAGACGCTGATCGAAATCATGGGTGGCGAGATTCATGTCGAAAGCAAGCTGGGCGTGGGGTCGATCTTTACGATCAGCCTGCCGCTGCAACGCGCCCCGCGACAGGCAGGAAACGCGACCGCAGGCGATTCTGCGGCGGAGCAGCGCCGGGATAAAAACGGCGCGCGCGTGCTGCTGGTCGAGGATTACCCGGCCAACGTCCTTGTCGCCACGCTGTTTCTGGAACAGTTCGGCTACACTTACGAGGTCGCCTCGAACGGGCAGGAGGCGGTCGAAAAGGTCAAGGCCGGCACCGATTTTATGGCCATTCTTATGGATGTGCAGATGCACGGCATGAACGGGCTGGAGGCGACGCGCTATATCCGCCATTACGAAAATGAGCGCCGCCTCAAGCCGACTCCCATCATCGGCATGACGGCGCATGCTCTGGCAGGCGATAAGGAGCGTTGTCTCGGCGTGGGGATGGACGATTATATCTCCAAGCCCTTCAATCCCGACGAATTGTTCGAGAAACTCAAGGCCTGTAATCAGAAATAATCCGGGCAATAAAAAGCCCCGCGGCACGTATGCCGCGGGGCCGCGCTTGACAGCCTCTTATTCTGCCGGCTGTTGCATCTCTTCCTTGTCTTCGACGGTCGTGCCGTTGACCTTCTTGACGTGCTTGATCTTAACCTTGCCGTCTTTCTTGACGGCTTTGTTATGCACTTCCGTGGTCGAGGATTTGCTGAACAGGCCGTCTGGCTTGGTCTTGTCCTTGATATCGACCGAGGTCTCCGTATTGCCGTCGCTGCCGACATCCACTTTCTTGGTCGCCTCGTGGCTTACGGTGGTCCCGTTCGAGTCGGTGCTGGTCGAGGTGTCGGTCTTTTCATAGCCGCCATTGTCGGTAGCCTTGAAAGTCGATTCCACCTTGGCTTTCGGTTCGTCGGCGGCAAAAGCCGGAACCGCGAAAGTGAAGGCCGCGAGAGTTGCGAGCGCGAGAGTTCTGTTCTTCATGTTTTTTCCTTTCAGGATGTTTCTTATGGGTATCGGGCAGGCTTAGAGAATCGAACCGCCGGGCGGACGGCGGCCGCTGATGAGGCTGTAGACCAGGCTGGCCAGGAACAGGATCACGAACACAGCGGTGAGAAGCTGGGCAATGCCCGCAAAGCTCGAAGCCATCCCGCCGAAGCCGAGGAAGGCCGCGATAACCGCCAGCACAAAGAAAACGATGATGTAGTGAAGCATGACAGACTCCTTAAGTTGTTATGTGACTCCAGTAGAGGCGAACCGGAATATTGTTTCGCCGCTGATGCGAACGGTTATTTCTAAAGTGCGCATAAGCGCTTAGTGACGGTCGAGATCGATCTGCTTGGGGCTGGTGAGGGCTCCGGTCGCGGCGCCTACGCCACCGCCGATCAAGGCTCCCGCCACAGGATTGGCACCCAGTACGGCGGCGCCGACCGCGCCAGTCCCCGCGCCGATACCCGCGCCCGACAAAGCGCGGTCGCCGGGATCGTGGCCGCAGCCACCCAACGCGGCAAGAGCGACGGCTCCGACCAACAGAGCGGTTTTATGGGGATAAGATTGCCTGCGGGGATTTGTCACGATGCGCCTCTTTTTTTGAAGGTTATAGTTATGCCTTCGACGCTAGAGGGGCGCAGATAAGAAACCTATGTCGGAAAGATGCGGCGGAGTCAGCGCAGCATCAGGCCGCTTTCTCGGTTTCGACGGGGCGGTTTTCGAAACGGTAACCGACGCCGGGCTCGGTGACGATGAGCTGCGGCATATCGGGACGCTTCTCGATCTTGTTGCGCACCTGGCCGACATAGACGCGCAAATATTGCACGTCTTCATGGTGGGCCGGGCCCCACACAGCTTCCAGAATCTGGCGGTGAGTCAGCATGCAGCCCTGATTGATCATAAAGTAGCGGAGTAACTCATACTCTTTGGGCGTCAGCGAGACTTTGTTGTCGCCCACGAAAACTTCGTGGCGGACGAGGTCGATGCGAACATTGCCGACGGCAAGTTCGGGCAGGCCCGCTTCGCGCACCACCGATTTGCGCAGATTGGCGCGAATGCGGGCGATCAGCACATCGGCGTTGAAAGGCTTGACGATATAATCGTCGGCGCCGCGATCGAGCGCCTGCACGATTTCGTCGTCGAGCGCGCGGACCGACAGGATGACGATGGGGACCTGCGTCCATTCGCGCACGGCAGTAATAACATCCTTGCCGTCCATGTCGGGCAGCCCGAGATCGAGTAGAACGAGATCGGGCTTGGTCGAGTTGATCATGCGCACGGCTTGCTTGCCGTTATCGCTTTCCTCGGTGCGGAAATCTTCGCCTTCGAGGAAGATGTTGAGCATTTTGCGGATCTGCGGCTCGTCATCAACGATGAGAATTTTGTTTTTCTTTTCGTTCATTATTCACCTCGATTAAGGGAGAAGAAAACGCAATGCGCCTACCACGCCTGCGCCACGTATACAGGTTTGCCCTGATTTATGACAATTTTAAGTTTTTTGACCGCGTTATCATGGGCGATCGAAACGGTGTAGGCCCCCGGCGGCAGCGTTGCATAGAAAAGAGGGCCGCTGTCGGTTTCAGGTAAGACATTGCCCTTGGCGTCGGAAATAGAGACCGAAGCGTCGCCGACAAAGCCGCCTTGCAGGGTCGCCAGCATCAAATGGAAATTATAATCATGGCGATGGCTCTCGATTTCGGCGCGTTCGGCGTCGCCGATGCCGCCGGTCAGATAGGCAATACCGTTTTTGGTGGCGGGGTGAAGGTCGGCAGACGACGCATAGTCGCCATTATCCTGCGCGGTGTAATCCCATGGGCTGGCCCCGGCGGGGGAAATCTGAACGCCCATCGTCACCGCATAGCCGAGCATGAGCGCGGCAAAAGCGAGGAAGGATATATTGAAGATGGATTTCAGCATGGATGAACAGAGCGGGTGATTGGTCATGCCGAAAGCCTAGAGCGGGCCGTATAAAATGCGAATGCGGGGCGATAAAGGGAGCATAAAGAATCCATAAAGACGCTTGTTTAGCGTTAATTTACGCGGACCGCCGGCGAAGCGCATCGTTTCCCAAGGGGATGCGGGGCGACTATGCGGCGTCTGCTTCCGCATCCCTGCGGCGGCTTCAGAAAAGGGAGACTGATTATGTACGAATCCACACAGCGCGAATCCATCAACGGCAAGGCCGAGCATATCCGCAAAACGGCGGCCCGCACGGCGCGCCATTTACAGGATGACGCCGACGATGCCGTTTCATCGGTTGTCGATGCGGTCAATGTCGTGAAGGAAGATCTCGGCGATCTGGCCCAGCAGGCGGGCCGTCGCGTCCGCCATGTTATCGACGAAGCCGAAGGCAGCGCCACCCGGGTCGCCAACGGCATGACGGCGGCGGTTCGCGAAAATCCCGTGCAGTCGAGCCTGATTGCGCTGGGCGTCGGCGCCGTCATCGGCATGTTGATGCGCCGCTAGATCTTCTGCGGACGGCAAGAAAAAACTTCCGGAATTGCTTCCGGAAGTTTTTTTATTGGCCGGTTGCATCCAGCTTTATTGCGGCGCGGTATTTTTCTTGATGTCCTCGCCGGTATCCTTGATGGCGTCGCCGAGTTTCTGGCCGGGCGTCTGGTCTTCAAGTTTCTCGCTGGCCTTGTCGAGATTGGGCAGGGCATGAACGGCGTCGCCGACCCGGTCGGGCAGGGTGCGGTTATCCTTCATTGTCAGGACGCCGTAAGCGAGGAAGGCGACGATGACAACGGCGACGAAGATCATCAGGTTTCTGGATACAGGTTGCATGGATTTATCCTTTGCTGGTTGGGGCGGCGTTATTGCCAATCGTCAGTAGTTTGCGTGGTCACGGTGGTTTGCCGAACCGTGGTGGTTTCGGCGTTGACGCCCGGCAGAAGAGTGGGGTTGCCCTGCGCGTTGAGGGGGCCCTGCTGCGGCACGACATAGGTGGTGGTATTCTGCGACACCGCGACTGGCGTGATGAAGTAGCTTACGGCCTGCAAGGTGCCGCTGTCCCTGTCGCCCTTGAGGAGGCCATTGACGCGATAAATCACGCTGTGGCCGGTATCGGTTTCGCTAAGCACGTCCTGTCCGTCGACGGTGTACTGGTTGTGGAAGGGTTCCTGCGCCACTATTTCAGTATGAGCGTTGGTTTGGAGCTGAACCCTGCGGATCATGACCGGCGTCGTGTCATAACCTTCGACAATATGGCCGCGAATGAAGGCGGCGGCTTTGTCGCGGCATTGCATCTGGTCTGGGCAACTGCTGGTGTCATTGTTATTGAGCAGGACGAGAGCGGCGTTTGTCGGAGCAAAAACGGTATAGCTCTTGTTGGCGTCGAGTTCGTTGGCGATGCCGGTATAAATCATAGCATGATAAAAATCGGAGATATCTCCGAGGCGCTGCATCGAACTTTCGAGTTCGAGATTACGGGCTTGTGCGGCGGCGGGAGCGAACAGCGTCGCGGCCAGAGCGGCGGCGAGAGCGGATTTACGGGAAAGCAGATTCATTTTAGTCTCCTCTTATTGTTGTTTTTGCCGGATGCAGGCACGCAGGACATTCTTTCGACGATTAGGGGGCCTCGCGCGTCAAGAATCCAAGCGGCGCTGGAGGCGACGCATAAAATTATCATAAGTAGGAGATAAGGAGACGGGCGCGCCATTCGCGCAGGCGCTGAATGAAGGGGCGGTCGTTCCATGTGGCGGCGTCGATAGCGCTCGATTGCAGCCGGTCGTTGGTGAAGGCGCGTTCCATCTCCGCGCCGAAGGAAGGGCTGAGAATGACGGCGTTGCATTCGTTGTTGAAGAGGATGCTGCGCCAGTCGAGGTTATAGGAACCGACTGTGGACCACAGGCCGTCGATGACCGTGGTTTTGGCGTGCAGGACAACACCCTGCCTCTCATATATTTTAACGCCGGATTCGAGAAGATCTTCATAATCGGCATGGCCGGCTTCGAGGGCGAGGGTCGAGTCGCTCTGGCTCGGAAGGATGAGTTGAACATCGACGCCGCGTTCTGCGGCATCCTGCAGCGCATCGATCATATCGGGCGTCGGAGCGAAATAACCGGTGGAAAGGTGCACGCTGTGGCGCGCCAGCGTGATCGCCGAAATGAGCGACCGATAGATCGAGAAACGGTCTATATCCGGGGCGACTTCCAGCGCCTGAACGGGGACGCCGCTGGCAAGGGGCGGTGGCGGCGCGGGAGGGATTGAGAGCGGGGGCCCCTTCTGGCTGGCCCAGTCGTCGAGGAACAGATTTTCGAATTGCGCCGCGGCGGGGCCTTCGATGCGCACAAGACTGTCACGCCAGGGAAGTTTACCGATGTCGGTGTGCCCGTCATCGTCGCCGCCGGTCCGGCCGATGGCACGCTTGAATCTCAGTTTAAGGCGATAGACTTCGGTGATGTTGACGCCGCCGGTAAAGGCGACGCGCCCATCGACGATCAGGAGCTTGCGGTGGTCGCGGTGATTGGCGCCGGTATCAATGACATTAAGCGGATCGAGCGGATTGAAATACACGATGTCGATGCCGGCATCTTCCATTTCGTCGAACAGGGCTTCGGGCGTGTCGTTGGAACCCCACGCGTCGCAGATAAGGTGAATGGCCACCCCCGCCTTGCGTTTGCGGATAAGCGCGGCGGCGAATTTTTCGCCTTCCTTCTCATCGAACATGTAAATTTCCATATCGATGCGGCGGTGCGCGGCGCCTATGGCGGCCAGCATGGCGGGATAGGATTGCGCGCCGTCGGCGAGCAGATCGACGCGGTTGCCGGGAATGAAGGGCTTGCCTGCGATACGTTCGCCTTCGGTATGGAAGGCATCGACCGGCTGCAGGGTATTATCGAGGCGCAGGGCTTGCGCCGAAGCGATATCGCCATCCACATCCGGCAACTGGGCGCAGGCGGAAAATAGTCCCAGAAGCAGCAGCGCGAAAAACCGCACTTTGCCGCGCATGATTTAGAACCCGATGGTGAGGTTGATGCCCCCGAAGCGGTCGGGATGGCCCTGCTGGCCGTAGAATTCCTTGGTACGTTCGGTCATGGTGGCGTCGACGCGGAGAGCTGTGTTCCAGAACAGAGAAGCGCCGACAATAAAATCAGCCACCAGCGGTTTTTCCTCGACGCCATAGCTCGGCGCAAAAGAATTGCCCTGCAGGAACACATTGTGGCCCATCGCGCGGCCCTGCGTGCCCGCGAAGATATACCAGCCGGGACGGCCGTCGAGCTGGTCGGGATCGAACCAGGCGGTGCCGGAAGGGCTGGGACGGATGCGGTTGGGCCCGTAATCGGCGCCGAGATTTTGTCCGAAGCGCACCATGCCGCCGATATCGCCGTAAGTGAGGATGTTGCCGACGGTCGCGCCTGCTTCGGGAATGGCGTCGATGGCGAGATTGCCGATCAGCGGCTGCTGGAAACGCCATTTCTTTTCGTAGGAAAGGATGGCGCCCGGTTCGGTATGGATTTCGTCATGCCAGCCGAGGGCGGGGGTGACATTGATGAATTGATGGTAATCATTTTGGGTGACTTCGCCGAGCGCGGGTGGCCCCACCACCCCGAGATCAAGTTCGGTGTTTTCCAAAGTGTGATACCAGCCATGATCGGTGTCCTGCAGCAGGCTGGCGCCGGTATAGAGCCATGCGGCATAAGGACGGTCATTCGGCGATGGGTTGGGCGTATTGGTATAGGTTGGGGTGAATATGCTTTGCCCCAGCGCCGTCCATTCATATTTACGCTTGCGGCTGTCGCCGCCATAGATACCGAAAGCGTCGTTGAGCATACCGAAAGGCTGGTCCCAGCCGCCATCGGGCGTTACCGGCTTGCTGAGATAGGAGAGTTTCAGTCCTTGCGTGTAATGGCGGTCGTCATGAGTTCCGAAATAGTCGTTTTCCTCGAGGATGCCGAGGCGGCCGTCGGTATCCTGGCTTGGCGGCGCAATATCCTGCGCCAGAGCGGCCCGGGGCAGACAAGAGACAGAAACGAGAATAAGAAGAGCAGCAAGTTTGTTTATTTTTATCATTTTTGGTCCGTGCGCTAAGGATGCGGCGGTTTTATAGCACATAGTCAGAAGAAAAGCCGCCCCTCCATGATGGACGGCTTTTCTCCCGCTTCACCTACGAACGACAACCCTATGCGGCGTGTCTGCTTGAGCCGGAGCTGCCCGTTTTGTAGGATTCTTCGATCATGCGGAGTTTCTTTTCCGCATCTTCCTTGGCGATGCCGTATTGCTGCTGGACACGGCCGAGGAACTGATCGCGCTGTCCCTCATACAGGGCGAGATCGTCGTCGGTAAGCTTGCCCCAGGTTTCCTTCAATTTGCCGGAAAGCTGTTTGGCCTGGCCTTTGATCTGATCGGTATTCATGAGCGGTCTCCTTTGCTTTGGAAACGCCGTCGATTGACGACGCGCCGCCATTAAACCCCGCCCGCCGGCGCGGGCGCGATGCGGTTGAGGCGGGAAAAAGATAAAATCTCTCTAAAGAGGCGGCGTCCCCCGGATAACTTGCGGATAATTTGCGCGCAAACGGTGTGATGCCCATCCAAGCCTTATGGGGGAGCCTTTATAGCTTTACTCAGCTTTAACAAAACGGGAGGTTAAAATGTCTCATACCAAATTGTTCGCCGCCGCTGCGCTGGCCGGGTTCCTTGCGATGGCTGGCGCCGCGCAGGCCGCCGAAAGCGCCGGCCAGTATATCGACGACGCGACCATCACGACCAAGGTCAAGGCCGTGATCCTTGCCGATGCGGGGCTGAAAGGCACCGATATCAGCGTCGATACCAGCCACGGCACCGTCGATCTGCACGGCACCGTCGGCAGCGCCAGCCAGTCTTCGCTTGCGGCCAGCGACGCCGCCAAAGTCGATGGTGTCAAGGCGGTCACCAACGATCTGACCGTCGGGCGCTAAGTGAGAGCTTGCGGTTCTTGCAGCCTAAAAACATCCAAACAACAACAAAGGGAGGCGACTAAATGAATAAAGCTCTTCACCGCGCCAAATTGGCGCTGGCGGCGACGGCGATCCTCGGCATGGTTTCATGCGCGGCTTTCGAAGGCCGTGAAAGCGGCGGGCAGGTGATCGACGATACGACGATCAGCACGAAGATACGCGCTCAATACGTCAAGGACCCCATCGTGCAGGCCATGCAGATCCATGTCGAAACCATGAAGGGCACCGTTGAACTGAGCGGCTTCGTCGACAGCAAGGCGGCTGAAACCCGCGCCGTCGAAATCGCCCGCATCACCGATGGCGTCAAGGATGTGCGTGACGAAATCGTCGTGCGTTAAGACGTAGACAAAAAAGACAGATCCACCTAAGCGCCCCGCGCCGTTTTTGGCCGGGGCGTTTTTTTACGCGTGGGCGGCGGCTTCGCCCACTTGCCGCCACCATTTTTCGTCCCAGTTCCATTGCGCGATCGGCGACGGCGAGGGCAGGGCCCATATCTCCGTGCCGCCGAGGGTTTCCGGCTGCGGCCCGAAGGAAACGGGGCGGCCGAGGAAATTGCGCGCCGCCGTCAGGCTGGTGAAAGCAAGGAGCGACGGCTGATGCGCCGCGATGCGCTGGCGAAGATCGGCGCAGGCGGCGTTACCGAGGCTGCGCGGCGGCAATTCTTTATCCATGCCGGAAACATGCTTGGCGATATCGGTCAGGCCGATGCCGAAAGTCAGCAATTCAGGAAATTCGTCGGGCCGCAGCAAACGCGGCGTAAGGGCCGCAGCATGCAGCGCGCGCCAGAATTTGTTTTGCGGATGCGCGTAATAATGGCCGCGCGCGGCGGAAACTGTGCCCGCCGCCGTGCCGCAGAAGACGATCCTGAGGCCGGGGGCGAGAAGGTCGGGCAGGATAGGATTTTTCTTGGCCATAGGATTACTCAAGCATGAAATTCAGGTAGAGGGCCAGAGGCAGTTCCTTGCTTATAATTTATTCGTTCCTTCCTAGGCTCGCCCTGTACCAACCGATTTCAACGAGGGAGGAATGTATGAGGAACGCCGGACGCTTTGCTTTTTTAAGCCTGTTTACCTTGTTCCTGATGATCAGCTTGTCGATGGTGAATGCGGTGGCCAGCGGCCCGGCGCCGAAATTCGTTCAGAAAGCAACCATTGGCGGACAGTTTGAAATTCTTTCCAGCCAGCTTGCGCTGCAAAAAGCGTCGGCGGATTCCATCAAGGAGTTCGCGCAGCAAATGGTCGAGGATCATACCAAAAGCGGCGATCAACTGAATGAGGTTGTGGCTTCGTCGTTGCCGGGCATGCAGCCGCCTTCGCCGGAACTGGATGCCAAGCATAGCGCGATGATAACGCAACTGCAGGGGCTTTCGGGCAAGGCTTTCGACAGGAAGTATGTCAAGGATCAGGTCTCCGCTCATAAAGAGGCCGTGGCGCTGTTTAAATCCTATGCCAAGGACGGGGACAATGAGGGGCTGAAAAATTTTGCCGGCCAGACATTGCCGATGTTGCAGGGGCATCTTGATCGCATCACTCAAATAAAGAATTCTCTTTAGGGCCGATAAAAAAACGGGGCGGCCTTGTCAAAGGGCGCCCCGTTTTTGTTATTGGGCATTCATGTCGGTATCGGTGTCCGTAGTGGTCGAATTGACGTTGCCGCTCGTAGTGCCCGAACTCTTATGTTTGCGATGATGGGGATGGGGCTTGTGTTGCCCCGTCGGTGTCGTGCTCGAAGTGCCGATGGTGGTTTGCGTATTGGTCGAGGCGTTCGGGTTCACCATTTCCGCCGGTGCGTTGGGCGAGGCGGGGTTGGTCGTCGATGTGTCCACACCGGTGTTGGTATTGACGCCGGCATTGACGCCGCTGCTGCCCGGGGTGGTGTTGGTATGAATGCCGACGCCGGTTCCGGCCGAAGGGCTGACCGAAGAGCCGGGGGCGCCGACGCTTCCGCCTATGCTTTCCGTGCCGCTGCCGCCGACCGCGCCGGACTGGGCAAAAGCCATAGGCGCCGCCAGCAGGCCGAGGCAGGTATAAAACGCGAGTGATTTACGCATGATATTTCTCCCAAAGTTGCATCGATATTTCATAGCATCGCCGTACCTAAAAAAAGGATGCTCAAATCATTCCTGTCCTGGCGCTATTGAAAGTTTATTCGGTGCGCGATAGCCACACTAATTAGTAACGCGTAAATAGAGTCGGGATCTCGATGCGCTGATCTGTAAGGAGAGTTTCATGCCCACCCCTTTAAAACCTTATGAACTTTATTACTGGCCCGGCATTCAGGGGCGCGGCGAATTCGTGCGGCTGGCCCTCGAAGAAGCGGGGGCGGCCTATATCGATGTCGCGCGCGAAGGCCGGGGCGAGGATGCGATGTTGCGGCTGATGGAGGGCGAGGGCACCGATTGCCGTCCTTTCGCGCCGCCTTTTCTGAAGACCGGCAAATTCACAATTGCCCAGACTGCGAATATCCTGCTGTTTCTCGGATCGCGCCACGGGCTGGCCCCGGCCAGCGAGAAGGGACGGCTATGGACGCATCAGTTGCAGCTCACCATTGCCGACTGGGTAGTGGAGGCGCATGACACGCATCACCCGATTTCCGGCAATCTTTATTACGAGGATCAGAAAGAAGCGGCGCTCGTGCGTGCGCGCGTTTTCCGTCGCGAACGGATTCCGAAATTTCTCGGTTATTTCGAATCCATTCTCGAGAAAAACGGCAAAATATTTCTGAACGGCGCGCGTCTCAGTTACGCCGATCTTTCTTTGTTCCAGATGATGGAGGGGCTGCAGTACGCTTTCCCCCGCGCGATGCGGCGGCTGCGCCGTTCGTGCCCGAAGGTAATCAGCTTATGCGAGACGGTGGCGCAGAGGCTGCGCATTGCCGCCTATCTGGTCTCAGACCGCCGCCTTGCTTTCAACGAAGAAGGCATTTTTCGGCATTATCCAGAACTGGATGAATAATGGTGGTTGAGGCGGGCGATTTGGGGCAAATTAAGCGTCTGAATTGTGCGGATGGACGCCATGAATTTTGTTGAAATCGGTTTGTCGTTTCTTGAAGGGCTGGCGCTGATCGCTTCGCCCTGCATTCTGCCGGTTCTGCCGCTGGTTCTTTCGGCGTCGGTCGATGGCGGCCGCAGGCGGCCTTTCGGTATTATCGCCGGGTTTATCCTTTCCTTCAGTTTTTTCGTGCTGGCTTCGCGGTCGATCGTGCAGGCGCTGCATATCGATCTCGATTATATCAAATATGTTTCCTATGGGCTGCTGTTTCTGCTCGGCCTTGTCATGCTGTCGGAAAAACTGTCGCAGCATTTCACGCGTCTGACCCAGCGCGCCGCCGATGCCGGAACCAGTCTTAGCACGACTTCAAATGCAGGATTCGGCGGCGGGATGCTGATCGGTGCCTTGATCGGGTTGATCTGGACGCCCTGCGCGGGGCCTATTCTGGCGGCGGTGCTGGTGCAGGTCATCCGCCAGCAGACTTCGCTGCAGGGCGTGGCCGTGACGGTGGCGTTCGCGGTGGGGGCAGGCATTCCGATGCTGGTGATCGCCCTTGTCGGGCGGCGGGTGATGAGCCGCCTTGGATTTTTCACCCGCCATGCCGAGGGCGTACGCAAGGCGGTCGGCGTTATTCTGATTGCCGCCGTGCTGTTTCTGGCCTTCGGGCCCAATATCGGCGCCGTACCGGATGCCGTCGCGCCCCAGCAGGCGCAGGAGCAAACGCCCGCTCCGACAGGATTGCAGCAAGGGCTGGAACATCCTTACCCCGCGCCGGAACTGGCGGGTATCGCGGGCTGGCTGAACTCGCCGCCGCTGACCGTTGCCGGGTTGAAAGGCAAAGTGGTGCTGGTCGATTTCTGGACTTATTCCTGCATCAATTGCGTGCGCACGTTGCCTTACATCACCGCGTGGGATGCCCGGTATCGCGATCAGGGGCTTGTCATCATCGGCGTGCATTCGCCGGAATTCGAGTTCGAGAAAAATCCCGATAATATCCAGACCGCGCTGGCGAAATATGGGATTCATTATCCGGTCGCTATCGATAATAATCTGGCGACATGGGGGGCGTTCGATAATCATTATTGGCCCGCGCATTACCTGATCGATAAAAACGGGCAGGTCGTCTACACGCATTTCGGCGAAGGCGATTACGATGTCACCGAAAACAATATTCGCTATCTGCTGGGGTTTAAAGAACAAGCCGAGGCAATGCCGGTGCATGTGACGCCAGCCGACCAGACGCCGGAAACTTATCTGGGGTATGCGCGTGCGGCGCGTTATGACGGCCTGCCTGCGCTGAAAGCGGGGCCGCAGGATTTCACACCCGCGACGACGCCCGACGAAAGCCATTGGACGTTGGCGGGTGGGTGGAATATCGAGGGTCAGAAAATTACCGCAGCCAAGCTTGGCGCAAACCTGACATTGCATTTTAAGGCGCGCAAAGTTTTTCTGGTGATGGGGACGGCGGATAATCAGCCGCGCAAGGTTACGCTCAAACTCAATGGCGCGAGCCTTGCCGGCGATGCTGGCAAGGACGCGGCGGGCGGCGAAGTGAATGTGACCGGCCACGCTCTTTATGAGCTGGTAAGTCAGCCAGATTTTACGGACGGCACATTAGAAATCACCGTGCCTGCGTCGGGCGTCGAGATGTACGCGTTTACGTTCGGGGATTAGGGCGTCATTTGCCCAAGAGCCGTCATTCCCGCGCAGGCGGGAAGGTGGATTCACATTTGAAGTGCAACAGTTGGAGGTGGGAGGAGAATACCTCGGCGGGGGTTTTGAAGCCAAGGCATTTTCTGGGTGTGGAGTTAAGGATATGAGC
>JARLJC010000194.1 GCA_031291435.1 Alphaproteobacteria bacterium
AACGGTTGTATCTTTTCAAATTGCTCTTCGCTTAGCCAGAACAGGTTGCTCATCGGGGGCTCCATAAAAAAACACCCCTCGACTGAATCACAGATTCATCCCTTTGTGAATCCTATTTCTTTTATGGGTCTAAACCCTAGGAATATTTACACATCCACATCGCGGGCGAAACGGGCGTTTTCCTGAATGAACTGGAAACGCAGCTCGGCCTTGCGGCCCATCAGGCTTTCGACCAGATCCTCAGTCAGTTTGATTTCATCGAGGCCGTTATCGTCGTTGGCGGCGATCGTCACGCGCAGCAGCGAACGCCGCGCCGGGTCCATCGTCGTTTCGCGCAATTGCGCGGGCATCATTTCGCCGAGACCTTTGAAGCGGCTGATATCCACCTTGCCGCGTCCGCCGAAAGTGCTGTTCATCAATTCGTCTTTATGAGCATCGTCGCGGGCATAGCTGGTCTTGCTGCCCTGCGTCAGGCGGTATAAAGGCGGCTGCGCCAGATAAAGTTTGCCCGAAGTGATAAGTCCCGGCATTTCGCGATAGAAAAACGTCATCAGCAGCGAAGCGATATGCGCGCCGTCAACATCGGCGTCGGTCATGATGATGACGCGCTCGTAACGCAGCTTGTCGATCTTGAACTCCGAACCGATGCCGCAACCAAGAGCCTGCGTCAAATCCTGCAATTCCTGATTGGCGCGCAGTTTATCGACCGTGGCGCTGGCGACGTTGAGGATTTTACCGCGCAGCGGAAGAATAGCCTGCGTCTCGCGTTTGCGCGCCTGCTTGGCGGAACCGCCCGCCGAGTCGCCTTCAACCAGAAAAATCTCGGTGTCTTTTTGGGTGCTTTGCGAACAGTCGGCGAGTTTGCCGGGCAGGCGCAACCGCCGCGTCGCGGATTTGCGGGCGAGGTCTTTGGCCTGCGACGCGCGCACGCGTTCTTCGGCCTTGAAAATCAGGTGATCGAGGAGGGCCTTGCTGCCCGCCGCGTCGGCCACCAGCCAATGATCGAGATGATCCTTGACGGTCTGGTCGACGAGGCGCGTGGCTTCGGCGGTCGCGAGTTTTTCCTTGGTCTGGCCCTGAAATTGCGGGTTCTTGATGAAGAGGGACAGCAACACGGTTGCGTCGCCGAAAGCTTCGTCACCGGTAATGGCCGCCGCGCGGCGATTGCCGATCAATTCGCCATAGGCGCGCAACCCGCGCAGCAGCGCCGAGCGCATGCCGCTCTCATGCGTGCCGCCCTGCGGCGTCGGCACGGTGTTGCAGTATGAATGCACGAAACCATCGTCATTGTCGGCGGGCCACGCCACGGCCCATTCGACCTTGCCCTGTGGTCCTTGATTGTCTATGGCGGGCAAATCGGCGATGCCGGCGAACATTTCCTTGGTCAAGAGCTCGCGGCCTTCCAATGTCGTGGCGAGATAGTCGGCGAGGCCGCCCGGAAAATGCAAAGTTGCTTCCGTCGGTGTTTTGTCGTCCCCGCGAATAAGGGCGGGATCGCATTTCCACAGGATTTCGACGCCCCGAAACAGGTAGGCTTTCGAACGTGCCATGCGGAACAAAGTCGCGGGCCGGAAATGCGCCTTGGTGCCGAAGATATCGGCGTCGGGATGGAAGGTGACCGTGGTGCCGCGCAGTTTGGTTTCGCCCATTTTTTTGAGCTTGGTCTGCGGCGCGCCGCGGCTATATTCCTGCCGGTAAAGCTGCTTGTCG
>JARLJC010000195.1 GCA_031291435.1 Alphaproteobacteria bacterium
CAATCGCTGCGCACTTTCACCAGTCTGAACGTGCGCTGCGCGGAATGTCTGGATGTGCATTATTTCGCGGTGCTGATCGGCGTTGGCGCTACCACGGTCAATGCTTATCTGGCGCAGGAAAGCATCGCCGACCGTCACGCGCGCGGCCTGTTTGGTAAGCTGACCCTGAAAGAAGCCATTGGCCGTTATAAAAAGGCGGTCGATAAGGGCTTGCTGAAGGTGATGAGTAAGCTTGGTATCTCGATGGTTGCCTCCTATCGCGGCGGCTATAATTTCGAGGCCATTGGTTTGTCTCGTGCCCTGGTTGGTGAATTTTTCCCAGGTATGGCCTCGCGTATTTCCGGCATTGGGTTACAAGGCATCGCGCATAAGGTGCTGGAGCTACATAAGGCGGCGTGGCATGGCAATGTCGTGCCGCTGGAAATCGGCGGTGCGTATCGCTTGCGCCGCAGTGGTGAGACCCATGCGTTTGATAACAACGTTGTTCATTTATTACAGACCGCTGTTGGCTCGGATTCATATCAACTGTATCGCCGCTATGCCGATGCGGTGCGCCGCCAAGCCCCGGTGGCGCTGCGCGATCTGCTCGATTTCCGCACCGACAATGTCACGCCAATTCCGGTGGACGACGTTGAAAGTGTCACTGAAATCCGCAAGCGTTTGCTGGCTCCTGGTATTTCGCTTGGCGCATTGAGACGGGAAGCGCATGAGACTCTCTCGATTGCGATGAACCGCATTGGGGCGCGTTCCGATTCCGGCGAAGGTGGCGAAGACCCAGGGCGTTCAGAGCCGCGCGCTAATGGCGACAACGCTTCATCGGCCATCAAACAAATCGCCTCGGGCCGGTTTGGCGTTACCGCGCAGTATCTCAACAACTGCAAGGAAATCGAAATTAAAGTCGCCCAAGGTGCCAAGCCGGGCGAGGGCGGGCAGTTGCCTGGCTTCAAGGTAACGGAACTCATCGCCAAGCTGCGCCACGCTACACCTGGCGTGATGCTTATCTCGCCACCGCCGCACCATGATATTTATTCGATCGAGGATTTGGCGCAGCTTATTTATGACCTCAAGCAGATCAACCCGGATGCGACGGGTTGCGTGAAGCTGGTCTCGCGTTCCGGCATCGGCACCATCGCGGCGGGTGTCGCCAAAGCCAAGGCTGATGCGATTCTCATCTC
>JARLJC010000196.1 GCA_031291435.1 Alphaproteobacteria bacterium
CCGGGGGTCCTCGGCGATCCAGCGCATGTGATCGGTGTTCATGCGCGCGAGCGGGTTGACGAAATGCTTCTTGATGTCGAGGAGTTCATCCTCGTCCTTGTAGAAGCTTAAATGCGCAAACGTGAAATGCGCGGTGTCGATCGAGCCTTCCAGCGCCTGCACCCAGTTGCAATCCTGCCATTTCTTCGTGACGTAGCGGTGCGAGGCCGGCACCAGCGCCATCTCGAGGTCAGGCAATTCCGGTATCTCGCCGGGGGGGCCCATATAGGCCCAGATCATGTCGCCCCATTCGCGCACCGGATAGGATTTGATGCGGATCAGGTCCTTGGCGCTGAGATCGGGATAGGAGGTCGGCATGTCGACGCAAGCACCGTCGGTGTCGAATTTCCAGCCGTGATAGACGCAGCGGATGCCGCATTCCTCAACGCGGCCGAGCCAGAGATTGGCGCCGCGATGCGGACAATGTTGATCGATTACCCCGACCACGCCTCTGGTGTCGCGGAAGGCGAGCAGCTCCTCGCCCATGACGGTGATCTTCTTCGGCGGGCAGTCGGCTTCCGGCAATTCCACCGACAGCAGCACCGGCAGCCAGAACCGCCGCAGCAATTCGCCCATCGGCGTGCCCGCACCGCTTTCGGTGAGGAATTTGTTGTCCTCGGCACGGAGCATGCGGCGTCTCCGGATTGGTGGCTATTTATTCAAATTTGGCGCAGTGGCGGCAGCGCGTCAACGTATTCCGGGGCCAACCGGTCGTGTCACGCGGCCGCGACTGAAATGCCGGCGATTGATACCTTGACGCAATGATTGTACCATAAAGAAATACATTTAATGGTTTCGAGGCGCCAATGACTGAACCGGCAGCGCCTGACCCAGATCGCAAAACCGCGAGTCGCGGAGCGCCTGACGATTCCCAACAGGGGTTTTGGCGCGCGGCTATCATCGTGGGCAAGATAGGGCTTGCCATTATCATCGTCGCCATCGCGTTCACGGTGGCTCACTTTGGATACGATTACATAAAGTCAGCTGGTTCAACGAAATCGCGCACTGCAACCGAGTGGTCGAAGATCAGCCCTGCTGCGGCGCAAGAGTGGCGGCTGGCCACGGCGGATCACGAAATTATCGCCGCCGCCGTCGCCGCATGTTCCAAGATTTTTGACCTGGGAGCACAACCTGAC
>JARLJC010000197.1 GCA_031291435.1 Alphaproteobacteria bacterium
AAAGGGCGTCGCTGACGCTGGTGGCAGGGGAACTTGCGCAGCGCCTGGGCGAATGCGCGATCCTGCTCGACATTGACGGCACCCTGCTCGACCTCGCGCCGACGCCGCGCGAGGTATGGGTTCCGCCGGGCCTGGCGGAGACCTTGAGCCGCCTGCATGACAGGACCTCGGGCGCGCTTGCGCTCGTCAGCGGACGTTCGCTGAACGATATCGATCTGATCTTCGCCCCCGAGCAATTTCCGGCGGTCGGAGGCCACGGCGCAGAAATGCGGATCTCCACCGACAGTGAAGCCGTGGCCGTCCATGCTCCGCCGATGGACAAGGAGCTGAAGCGCCGCCTTGCCGCCATTGCCAAACTCAGCCCGGGGATTCTGCTCGAGGACAAGGGCTATTCGCTGGCGCTTCACTACCGGCTGGCGCCGCATGCGGAGAAGGCGATCTACGAGGCGGTCTCCCTGATCAGGGCGGATCTGCCCAACGCGCCGATCGAGGTGTTGCCCGGAAAATGCGTCTGCGAAATCAAGCAATCCGGCTTTGACAAGGCGACGGGCGTCCGCGAACTGATGACCCATGCGCCGTTCCGGGGCCGCCGTCCATTTTTCATCGGAGATGACGTCACCGACGAGTCGGTGTTTGCGATGATGCCCAATCTTGGCGGGCTGGCATTTTCCGTGGGCCGGCGCGCGCAGGGCGTAACCGATTATTTTGACGAACCGCGCGACGTGCGCGCCTGGCTGGCTCGTCTCATTGATGGCGAAGCCGGGGCAAGACGGTGATCGGGTTCAGGCATCCCTGCGGTTTGTGACGCGATCCACGCGGTTTGGCGTGCAGACGGCTATTTCCATGATTTTTCACTGCCGTTGATAATCGCGTTCCAAGGCTGCAGCGCCTGAATTTGGTTTCATTTCGTTGAAAGGGTGGTCAGGAACCATATTGATGAATGGCTGTTAACCCGCGAACGAAACATCAGGAGGTGGCCCCTGTGAGCCTCGTCGTCGTTTCAAATCGCGTCGCGCGCGGCAATGCCAATGAGCCCATGACGGGGGGGCTCGCGGCCGCTTTGCTGCCGGTGGTGGAGAAATCCGGGGCAATTTGGGTCGGTTCGAGCGGTCGGGTCCGCGATGGCGCCCAGAAGGAACCTTTTGCTGAAATCG
>JARLJC010000198.1 GCA_031291435.1 Alphaproteobacteria bacterium
ACGCGTGCCGTACGAGGACGAGCGTTATGCTTATGTCGCAGTTTCGCGCGTGCCGGTGGTGCAGCCGGCCGCTGCGCGCATCATCAAGCCGGTGGTGGAGAGCAAGCCCGGCATCACCCTGCCGCTGTGCGGCGCATCCGGCTTGCGCAATCAATTCGTCGCACGGCGCGAAAAGGCGGCCTTCCGCGCCGTGCGCAAGAAGGAATGGGGCGACTTGTTTGAGAGTTCACTGCGTCCTCATCCTTCGACAAGCTCAGGATGAGGAGATAGAAGGCGTGGCACTTCCCAGTCAACGCGGAACTGCACAAAACTCCCTCCTCACCCTGAGCTTGTCGAAGGGTGGTTCGGGGGCGAGGGCCGTGATTCAGTGTGACGGCACTTTGTTCTAATCCTTGGCGGCGGTCTGCAATTGCAGGGCATGCAGGGTGCCGCCCATATGGCCCTTGAGGGCGGCATAGACCATCTGGTGCTGGGCGACGCGGGTCTTGCCCTTGAAGGCGGCCGAGGCAATCACGGCGGCGAAATGATTGTCGTCACCCGCCAGATCCTTGATCTCGATATCGGCGTCGGGAAACGCGTCCTTGATATAAGCTTCGATTTCGCTGGCCTTCATGCCCATGGTATTGTCCTCAAGTAGTGAAGCGATAGGACATATAAAAAAGTCCTCAATTTGCCCCCCGTCAATTTGCCCCGATCAATTCGTCAGAGGGATCTCTTCGCGACCCATGAAGCGGGGGAACCAGCCCTCATGCGCGTCACGCAATTTGGACAATGTTACGCGATCCTTGTCATTGACCGTAATCGCATCGCCGCCAGTCTTGCCCAGTTCCGTCACCGGGATATAGGCGTCGCGTGCTTCCTGCACGATTTTCTCCGCCTCGGCGAATGGCGCGGCGATGAGGTAGCGCGCCTGATCCTCGCCAAAGAAGAAGGGGATTGCATCGGCCAACGCAGCCTGGCCGATATCGGCGCCGATATTGCCCTTCAGGGCCATTTCGGCGACCGCGACCAAAAGGCCGCCGTCCGACAGGTCGTGCACGGTATCGACCCGGCCTTGCTCGATCAGGCGGCGCACGAAATCGCCATGCTTTTTCTCGGCAGCCAGGTCCACCGGCGGCGCGCCGCCTTCTTCCTTGCCTTCGATCTCGCGCAGATAGATGGACTGACCCAGATGGCCCTGCGTTTCGCCGATCAGGATGATCACATCGCCGTCGCGCTTGAAGCCGATGCTGGCCAGCTTGGAGACATCTTTCAACAGGCCGACGCCGCCGATCGCAGGCGTGGGCAGGATGCCTTCGCCATTGGTCTCGTTGTAGAGCGAGCAA
>JARLJC010000029.1 GCA_031291435.1 Alphaproteobacteria bacterium
AACCTGAGCGACGGTGTATTTGTGCTCCGCATAAAGGCGCTGCAATTGCGGAATTGTGATCTCGATGAGATCGCGGTCCATCTCCGCCGGGGATGGCGCGGCAAGTGATGCCGTCGCGACCGTCAGAAGGCCCGCGCCTACAAGAACGCCGATGAGTGTGGTGCGCATTGCTTGTCCCCGATACCCGCGAACCAACTCTGGACTTGGACCGGAAAAGCGACAAGCGAATTTTACTTCAAGCTCGCTTACCGGCTATTCGGCTTCCCGCACCGGTTCTTGGAGAGCAGCGGCACTGGCTTTTAGCCTGTGGGCATGGCGCGCGGGCAGAAACTGGCAGATCAGGCATTGATAAAGCCCGCCGCCGACAACGCCGCCGATCAATGGTCCGGCAATCGGCACCAACCAATAGTTTCCGGGTGACGGCAGCGCCGCGCTGCCCCATCCGGCGAAATAGGCAAACAGGCGCGGGCCGAAATCGCGCGCCGGATTGATCGCCCAGGATTCCAGATAGCCTGCGGAGGCGCCGATCGTGGCAACCAGCAGGCCGATAATAAGGGCACCCGAGTTTGCGGTCGGCGCCATGGTGTTGAATTCTTCGGTGACGGCGAAGATGCCCAATACCAGGAATGCAGTCAGCACGATCTCATCGACAAAGGCATGGATCGGCGTGATGGCGAGGCCGGGATGCGTGAAAAACACGCCTGCGGCGCCGCCGTCAATGTTGCGCGACAGATGATGCAACACATTATAGTGGTCGATGACCGGCCCGAATAAAATATAGACAATTGCCGCGCCCAGAAACCCGCCCACGATTTGCGCCGCGGTATAGGGCAGCACTTTGCGGACCGGAAAGCCGCGATACAAAGCCAGCGCCAGCGTAACCGCCGGGTTCGCGTGCGTGCCGGAAACCGCGCCCGTCACATAAATCGCGATCGTGACCGACATGCCCCAGGCGATGCAGACGCCCCAATAGGCATTCTGATAGGGACTTGGATCATAAAGGACATACATCCCCGCGACCGAGCAGCCCAGCGTAATGATGATGAACACGGCCAGGCATTCGGAGATCAATTCTCCGATATAGGCTTTCCAAACCGGCATAAATCCCTCCCATGATTATTCTCGGCATGCGACGGCGTTACAGGATGGCGGCGCTCAAATTGTATGGCGGGCGTCATCGCAAAAGCAGCATAGGGCTTTATGCGAAAGCGGACAGGGCTCCCAAACAGGCGAGACTCGTCTCAGCCGCCCGTGGGAGAACGGCCAGTCCGGACGATCGCCGAAGAAGAAATCCTGTGATGCGCGAGGCGGCTTCGCAGCGGCCAAGACATCTTCCTATTCTTTCCAGCTCGAAGGGGGCCGGGCTTGCATTCTGGATGGCTCCGACCGCCGCCATCAAAAAATATATTTCTTATCAATAGCTTATAGGGTGCGCCGGGGACGCTCGCCCCGTCACCCAAAGCTCGGGGTTTCGACCAGACGCCACCGGGCTTCGACAAGCGCGGGACGCCATTGACCCGGCGCCGCGATGGATGCGCTATTTTCTGCCCATGACCGGTACCGCACCACAGACGGCCACGATCTCCCAGTCGGCGCCCACCCCGGCACCCCAGGTCGACCCCCGCGTGGCGCTGTGGTCGATCTTCGGATTCTGGGCCTTCTATTACGTGCTGAACACCGCCCGCATGGCCATCGCCGCGCAGGAGGACCAGTTCGGCATGATGGTCCGGCGCGGCGGGGTCGTGGCCGTTGGTGTCGCCCTCACCTTCGTGATGTATTTCATCCTGCGCCGCCTGGAAGGCAAGTCGATGCGCTTCCTGCTGGGAACCGCGTTCGCGGTTTCCATCCCCGCCTCGCTTGCCTATGCCGTCGTCAATTATGCCGCCTTCTATCTGGTGGCGCCGACGAATTCGATCATGCACGAGATGGCGCAATCCGCGGCCAAGCATGAGACGCTGCTGGCGATCATCACGGATTCCGCGGTCAGCT
>JARLJC010000199.1 GCA_031291435.1 Alphaproteobacteria bacterium
AAATTCTCGTGGAACTGGTATGAGCCGCCTTCCCTGTTCTTGAAGTCGGCGTTGAGCACGATTTCCTTCAGGCGGCTCATCTCGTCGGGGCCGAAGGTGAGCGGCCGGTTGGCGCCCATCTTGACGCCGGTCCAACCATTGTCGTTATGCGAGGCTGTCACCATCGCGACGCAGGGCACGTCGAGTTCGAATTGCGCGAAATACGCCATCGGCGTCATCGCAAGCCCGATGTCATGCACCTTGCAGCCCGCGGCCTGCAGCCCCGAGATCAGCGCGTATTTGATCGAGGCCGAATAGCTGCGAAAATCATGCCCGGTGACGACCTCCTGCCTGACGCCGAGTTCGGCGATCAGCGCGCCCAGCCCCATGCCGAGCGCCTGGATGCCCATCAGGTTGATTTCCTTGCCGAACAGCCAGCGGGCATCGTATTCGCGAAAGCCGGTCGCCTTCACCATCGGTTCGGATTCGAAGGCATAGGTGTTCGGAACCAGCACGGATTTCGGCTTTGGAAACATCAAATGGCCTCGTGGTGAAACAGACAAGGAAGGCGCCGCAGCCTTAGCGAATGCGCAGGCGCAGCGGAAGGCGGCACGGCCGGTTTGTGGCGATTAATTGCGGCGGATTTGAAGGCAGCCCGGCCGCCGCTATCGCTCCGACCCAGCATGGTTTCTGCAGGGGTGGCGCCAGGCATGGACAGGCATTGCCGTGCGGTTGTTATTTCAGCCGCTCCCGGCGCTCTGCAATCTCCGCGTCAAATAATTTGACACGTCGAGGCTGAGCAAGAATTCGTTTGCCGGCAACGACGGGGGGAATTTTTCCGCAGTTTGTCGGCCTAGTCATGTAAAAAGTTCTGCCCCAGTCCAGTGTGGGTCAAAAATAGAGAATCGCCTTCTACCCGCTCTGAGTACGAGCGAATTCTTGCCCAGCCTCGGCGGACAAATCACCGGCATATCTTCATCGTCGCAACAATTGAGCCCGCGCCGGAAAATCTGCTGCGGGCTTTTTGAATCAGACGATACGCTGTCAGGCCATCCACTGCCGAGCGCGCAGAAGGTGGC
>JARLJC010000200.1 GCA_031291435.1 Alphaproteobacteria bacterium
CGGCCAAGGGCGCCGGCGCGCAAGTGGCGCTGTCCCTGTCGGACAGTTTCTGCGTCGGCCGCTTCCGCGATGAATTCCAAGATCTGATTCAGAACGATCTCGGCATCCTTTTCGCCAACGAAGACGAAGCCAAATCGCTGTTCGAGACCGAGGACTTCGCAATCGTTACGGAACATTTGAAGGCCTGGGGCGGAATCGCCGCGGTCACGCGTTCGGCCCAGGGCTGCGTCGTCATCAAAGGCTCCGAGGTTCATGCGGTTCCGGCGTCGTCAGTTGCGAAGGTGGTGGACACGACCGGTGCGGGCGATCTGTTCGCGGCGGGATTTCTGCATGGATTGACCCAGGGCAAGGGTCTGGTCGATTGCGGCAGGCTGGGCGCGCTCGCAGCCGCCGAAATCATTTCGCACTATGGGGCGCGGCCGGAAACATCCTTGAAAGAATTGGCGGCGAAGGCCGGTCTTATTTAACCGTCGCGCGACCTGACGCGAACCGCTTCACACTTCGCGGGGTCGCGCTCCACCTAATCGCCGATAAAATGCAGCAGCACTTCGCGCGCATGTGGCGCGTCGCGATGCTCGAAGACATAGAGCCCCTGCCAAGTGCCCAGCGCGGACTTGCCATGCCGGACCGGAATGGTGATGGAGGTCGCGGTCAGGGCGGCGCGGATGTGCGACGGCATATCGTCCGGACCTTCCGCCGTATGCCGGAAATTCATGCCCCTGGTCGCCAACTGGGCGAAGAAGTCCTGCAAGTCTTTTTGCACGTCGGGATCGGCATTTTCCTGCACGACCAGCGACGCCGATGTGTGGCGGATGAAACAGGTAAGAAGACCATCGCCAAACTTTTCAGCCTCCGCGAATTGGACCGCCGCGTCGGTGAATTCATAGAGGCCCGGGCCATGGGTGGAAATCCGGACAGTATGGAAAGCCTGCTTCACGGCTTTTTCCGCAAATAAACATAGAGCGCGCCGTCGCCGCCATGGCGGCGATGTGCGGGGCCCGATCCCGAAACCAACGCGTTGAACGCTTTTTCGTTCAGCCAGCGAGGCACCATCTCCTTCAACGCGCCATGGCGCGCGCGCATCCATTCCGCATTGTCCTGGTCCTTGGGGTTGCCGATTCCGGTGATCACCAGCGCCAGCCGGACGCCGCGAGCCTGGGCGCCGGCAAGAAACGACAGAAGCGCGCCATGCGCGGCGGCTTCGGTCATGCCATGCAGATCCATCCGCGCGCCGGGCGTGATCTGCCCGCGCTTGAGCTTTTCCGCCGTATTGCCGTCGAGGATTTTTTTTACAACCCCCTCCGGCCTACGCAGCGCAAGCGCTGCTACGGCCACCTCCCCCTCTATGCGCTTCGCGCGTGCGGGGGCGAGGGCGGCGGCCAGGCCGCCCTCGCGGTCCCGACCGAGTTTCTTGGGCTTCGGAGTCGCCGCCTTGAAGGGGCGTACCGCGTCGATATGGGTTTTGAAAAGAATCCGTTCCTCGTCCGTGGTCTTACGCTTCATGGCGTGAAATTCCTGCCCAGTCGGGCCGCCACGTCATTGGGCAGCAGGACAAACATGCGGCCTTGGGATTTCATGCCGCCGGCCTGCTGCTCGGCCTTCTCGCCGAAACCGAAGAAGATATCGCCGCGGACCGCGCCGCGAATGGCGCCGCCGGTATCCTGAGCGATCAGCAAGGTGCGCACCGGATCGGCGGCAACATAATAGGGCGCGCCAAGCAC
>JARLJC010000201.1 GCA_031291435.1 Alphaproteobacteria bacterium
CTCCAGCAGCGCGCCGAAACAGAAGCCGACGACGACGAGCACTACGCGCCGGTCATTGGGAAGATGGTCGGTCATCCAGTCGCGAAAAGCCTGGAATCGGCCTGAACGCACCGCGATATTGTAAAGCAGCAGGGCGTTGACGACGATCCACATCACCGGCCAGAGCGCGAAGACCGCACCATTCATGACGGCGGCGAAGGCCAGCGACGGCGGCATGCGCCAGACCAGAATTGCGACGACCAGGCCGACGATCAGGCCGCTGAGCGCCGCCTGCCACGCCGGGCGTCGCAGGAGTCCAAGCAGGACCAGAACCGCCAGAACCGGAAGAATGGCGACGAGAAAAGACAGACCGAGACTGTCGCCGACGGGCGTCAGCAATTGCTGGAACATATGCGCCTCCCCATGACCGGCTTTGCGCCGTTGTTGTCATTTTTTTTGTCTGTCGCAGCGCTTATCCCCGCTGCGTTTCCCGCGCTTTGAACGGGCGCGGGCGAATATTATGAAATTTCCCGGGCGCTTCCCTGTTTTCGCGCCGGTTCGGACGACGCTTGCCGCGTCTGGACTATTGCGTCTTGAGGCTGGCCGCGGCGGCGCCCGCGAGCGCGCAGGCTTCGTCGTTGTCGGACGTGTCGCCGGTCACGCCGACGGCGCCGATGGGCGCGCCGTCGTCGCCGACGAGAATGATTCCGCCCGCGGCGGGAATGATCCCCTGCGGAAAGATCGGTCCGAGCGCAGCGATGAAGGTCGGGCGCTCGAGCGCCATGTCGCCGATTTTGCGCGATGAAACCCCGAGCGCCAGAGCGCCGGCCGCCTTGCCGGCGGCGATCTGCGGGCGGTGGGTGGAGGCCCCATTTTGTCTTTGTAAAGCAATGAGATGGCCGCCGGCGTCGAGCACCGCTATGGTCAGGGGCTTCAGCCCAAGAGCCTTGCCTTTCGCCAATGCGGCCTCAATGAGGATGTTAGCTTGTTCGAGCGTGACACGGCTCATGCAAATCCTCATCGCCAAGGAAAGGAATGGCTCAGCCTAAAATATTGAACGAAAAAGGCAATGGCGATTTCTGCCGTCGTCGTGACGGATTCGCGCGAACGGACGCCGCCATCGGCCCGCTCGGAAAGCGATCGCTCAAACGGGCCGAACCGGCGCCGAGATCTCATTGGCGTCTCGAATGGTGGTATCGGCGCGGTTCCTACAATCCGGGCGGCCACAAACAAACCGCGGCAAACGGCCTTGAACCGAAAAACCAAGGAATACCTTTGTTTTTCAGAGCGTTTCGGACGTTTATGGAAAGGAAAGTGGTGCCAGGGGCGGCGTCGAATTAAGGTCGTAAGCTATTGAATATTAATATGAAAAAAATACACAAAATATTTTATACCATCAAATATACCATCAAATTTTTTCGCTAGGCGTTCTGGTCCTCCTTATCGAGCGCCACCAACAGCGCCCGGATGGCCGACTTGTCGAGGCCCGCGAAAGGATTTGCAGTTGGCGGCGCAGGCTTGGCTAGCCCGTTCATTATCTCTGCTTGGCGATGCGATGCAATGTTTCCGTAGCTCGTGAATGTCGTCAGGACGTTTTCGTGCGCGAGGTTTTGACTCCAGGCCTTCAACTCTTCCGGCGTCGCGCAAAGGCGCTGTCCAAGGGCGGCGAGCGTCTTTCGGCAAAGATGAGGGTTGAAATAGGGAAGGCCCGCCATTTCGAAGGCCTTCCGGAAAACCCGCCGGATGGCGCCGGGATTGGTCCAGCCCTTCCGGGCGAGGCCGATTGGCGAGAAATGCTTATTTTCATCGAAGCCGTTTTGCGTCGCGGGAAACAACGGATCGTCGGTGCCGAATAGCTTCGTTTCGGTCAAATAGGCAATCCATTCCGCGACGATCTTTTCAATGTCGTCGCCGACGGGGAAAAAGGTCGAGGTGATCGTCTTGCGGTCCTTGGTGCGGACGCTGCGCGCGTCATGAAAGACCGTGCGGCGCTGCAAATCCACATGCTTGATGAGCATGGAGGCGATGGCGTCGTCGCGGGCGCCGGACAGGAAGGCGAAAGCGAACAGCGCGCGGTCGCGCTTTTCAATGTCGGTCGCGGTCGGCATGGACGCGAGTACATGGCGTACTTGCTCCAATGTCGGCCCCAGCTTTTCGCGTGAGGCGTTGGCGATGCGCCCGTCGTTGTTCGACGGGTTGAAATAGTCGGCGTCGGAATAGGTGAATTTCGACTTGTAGCCGGGCTGGCCGGCAAGCCATTTGAAAAAATCCTTGAGCGCCATCAAGCGCGAATAGGTTGTCGCCTTGGAGAGTGGCTTGCCGGTTTTCGGATTCTTCGCCGCGTCCAAATGACGCTTGAATTTGCGCGCCTGTTCGATGTTGAAGGCGGCAAAATCCTTGAAGCCGTTCGCCGTGTCGAACAGGTCGATGGCCGCCGCGATCTGGTCCACGCTGGTCGGACTCAGGCGCTTCGCGTCCTCCAGATAGATCAAATATTGGCGCTTGATCCGGACGTTTTTTGGATGGCGCTTGCGCATCGGCTGAGGCTCCTATCTCAAGTTCACATTCAGGGAAGGATCATCGCGGTCTTTTAGGTGCGGAGGCGCCTGCGCCCATGACACCTCCAGAGTCGCTCTCAAACCCTCCAGCGCGGCGCGGCTGACGCGCTTGTGCATCAGGCATTGGCAGGTCGGGCAGAGCGCGCGCAGGTTGCCGTCGGTAGGCGTCAGCGGGATATATTCCACCATCGCGCAGGCCGGCTTTTGCGGCTTGCGGCATTTGACGCAATAACATTCGTCGGGCTGGCACTTCTGGCGTGGGGTGCGCGAGGCTTTCAGGAAATCTTCGAGATCGCGCCCTTCGATCAGCCAGGGCTTGCGGTCGGTAAGCGCGACCAATTTGCCGCTCTTGATCCATCGCCGCACGCTTTCCTTGCAACGGCCGAGCAGCCTTGCGGCTTCATCGACCGTATAGGACCGATGAATTTTCACGCGGCTCCGGTTCGCCAACATTAGCGGCCAACGCGGTCGATCAGGGCGAGAATGTCTTCAACGCGCCACGCCGTCGTCTTGGGGCCAAGCTTCACGGGCTTCGGGAAGCGCCCGTCCTTGACGCCCTGCCACCACGTCGATTTGCCCACCGGAATCGGACCATGCGGCGCAAGGATCATCGAAAGGCGAACGAAACCGGTTTCAGGGAATTTGTGCATTTCAGCTTGCTCCAGTCCGAATTGACGTGGCGCAATCCTGAAACGGCCAATTTCCTTCAAATAGCCGGGCTGGTTACGAAAACCTGCGCTGAAAGTGCGATCCGCAACGGCCGGCGGCGCTGCGAACCCCGGAAGGTTCTTGGCTAAAAAAATTGAAAAATAACTTTAAAACAATGTGCTAATGGGTGGGTGGGTTATCCCGCCGGCGTTTTTGGCGCGCCGCCTCCGAGCTGCCAGTTCGCCACCTTAGCCGCATCATCAATTCCGGTTTCATTTGGCTTTCCGTCTTCATCGGCCAGGTCGAATTGCGCTGCATGTTCGCGAAGCCATCGCGCCAACGCCTGCTTTGGCGATTTTCCCTTGATGGCTGATTCGTCGTCGGTCGCCAGCCAAGCGAAAACCGCCGCAGCAAGCTTTGGCGCATATCTTGGGTGCTTTGGGTTGAGGTAATCTTGGGCTAGGGGCTTTTCAGGAAAGAAGAAGCCGGTTTTCAATCCGCGACCCGCGAGCCACGCTTTCAAGGAGTCGACTTCGAGCCGAGAATTATGAATATCGACGGAATCTTGAATTTCGCCGAGAATGTTGTCGTTCATGTCGGTTTCATAACAGGGAACAAGCTTTCCTTTGATGGCGCCGCGTCTCAAGGCGCTCGAAATAGCCTCCCTGGCTGCTTCGTACCCAACAGGCGGATGAGCATTCCTTTCGGCGCTATATTGGGCGTCCCTTGAGGGCTCACGACCAGCAACGAGCAACGCGGCCTGAATTACGGTTAACTCGTCGCAAAGACGCCAGAAATCCAAGCCGTCCAAGGGGCCTGTACTGCCCCACTCGTCCTCCACGTATTCGCTTGAGGGCGTGCCAGCGACTATGGAAGGCGGAAATTTCGGCATGATCTCAGATCGATAGTTCGGCTAACCACGGAGGGCATAGTCACAAATCAATATCCGCGTCCGGGTCGCCGGCCGCAAGGGCGTTCATGTAGGCGAGACAAAAGTCGCGCGAACGGTAGCGGCCGAAGGCTTCCATTTCGTCTTGTTCGACGATGGGGAAGGTCGAAAATATATAACGCACGTCGTCGCGGTCGGTGACGCCATAGAAGTGGAAATAGAGCGCGTCGAGCTTGGCGCGCAATTTCAGGCGGCGGGCTTCATCCCAAATGAACGGCGGTCGGACGTTGCCGGCTTCGTCCACATAGCCCATGTCGCGGGCGAAGGGCGCCATGTCATGGGCGGTATAGGTCAACTCCAATACGGCTTCGCGGACGATTGCACGGGCAGTCTTGTTGCCGAAGTGAACGGAATCATAGCGGTCGAGCGGAACGACCGGGAGTTGTTCAACGGTAAACCAGTTTAGATGCTGTCCTTGAATTTTCTGGCGAGCAACAAAATCGAAAACAGTCGAATTGAAATTCGCAAGAAACAAAGGGATAGTCTGCGCCGCCTCGCCACCATTCTCCAATTCGCTCAAGATCAACGGCAACGTATTTCCGACGCCGACACTCGGAATAACAGCGGCAATCATCGAGCGCATATTAGTTGGCGCTGTAACGTCCTTGAACGCAAGCAAGTAGGGGAGGCTGACAGTCGGGATGCGCGAGCTTTCAATCCAAAATTGCGGCTTTGGGAACCAGTCAGGGTTTTGATGTTCTTCAAGGGACGTAGGCGCCGGTTGCGCAGGGCGATGTTGGTTTTCGGCATTTATCGTGATTGCGGCGGCGCGATGGTCGAAGGCTTGGACCATCTTGCCTTCATAGAGCGGAACGTACTCGCCCGATGCGCTGCCAAAGCGATTGCCACCAATCGGGTAGGCGGCTTCATCTTCGTCCAATTCCTCGCGTGTCCGAAACAGGCTGGAATCAATGGTCATATCGAACATGCGCAAATATTTTGCCGGCCAGGCTTTGACCTCTTCGCCCTTGGAGCGGTCCACTAAAACCGGGAGCCTGTCATAAATCGCCGTCGTCAATTGCGCGTCACGATGCGTCCGAAAAATCGGCGCTGTTCCGGTGTTGGGATTGACGCGGGCGAAATCCTGAGGTGTGAGCGGAAAACATCGTTCCGGATCACGCAATTCCGCTATGTCCTGCAAGAAAAACGCGCATCGCGCCGCGCCATTCAGCCGCGATGGACTGGCGATGAAAGCCAAAAACTTGAAGCGCGAATCCACGTCGGGAAAAAATGGCGGTAAATCATAGCGTGTCCGCCGATTCTCGAAATCGTAAAGGGCTTTCAGGCGTCCGCCTGTGGCCACGCCTTTGAAAAACGGCGCGGCGGTCTTGTCGGAGGCGATGCCCGATGGCGTCAAAAGCCCTATCATGCCAGCGGGTTTCACGATGGTCATGGCGCGTTCGACAAACAGCGAATAGAGGTTCACGTCGCCGCCCGACAAAAGCGGATAGTCGCCGCATTGCCGGGCACGCTGCACGGCGGTTTCCGCCCGCTCGCTGGCCTTGGCGTATTCCGCCGCCAAGGGGTCGCGCGCCTTTTCCAGCGCCTTTATCATCTTTGCCCGTTCGCTGGCGCGTTGCGCCAAGGCGATTTCCGGTTTGCGCGCGGCGAACCATTCGACCTGTTGAAGCTTCATTCTATCCCAAGGCGGATTGCCGATAGTGGCGTCGAATCCACCGGTCCGCGTCGGCCTTTCCCAATCGGACCAGATGCCGGGGAATGCTACCTGCCAATTGAAGAATCGCTCTTCGCGGATCAGTGAAAGAGCGGCCGTCCAAATGGCGAGGAACCGGTCAAAGACCTGCCTTGGATCGGCCTGCTTCTTCACCATGTCCTTGGCGCTGCGCCCGCGAGGCCCTGAATAGACGGGCTGCGCGACGCCAAGCGCCAAAGCAATCGGGTCGCCGTATTGTTCGGCGAAAAAGCCTTGGAGCGCGATGGAATCGAGCTTGCCTTTTATGTCGAGCCATTGAAGCGCGCCTAAAAACGAAAGAATGGCGTCGAGCGGCGCGGTCATTTCCCGTACTTCGTCGAAAACGTCCTTCGAGCGATGCGCTTCGGCGATTTCCGCGTCCGTCAGCCCTTCGATAATCTGCATCTTCGACGCAGCGCGCAAAGCCTTTGTCAACGAACTATGAAGAAACAGCGGGGCGCCGAGTTTTTCGGCGCGGTCTATTCCTTGCCGGACCCAGGAGCCAAACAGGCTATCGCCACAACGCAAATGATGGTCGAGGAACGAAAGCGGCGCGCCGACGGTGAACGTATGCAACCAAAGCGAAACCTTGGCCAGTTCCACCGCCATCACATTCTTGTCCACGCCGTAAATGCAGCGCTTCAAGACCATGCGGCGCACGATATGGCGGTCGTCGAGTTGGTTGAAGTCGATCGACCAGCCGCGTTCGCCGGCATTGCGGACGATGGTTGCGCGGATGGCGTCCACGCGGGCGATCAGCGGCGAGACGTATTCGTAAAATCCGATTTCGGCTTGCGCGTCGGCCATCGCCGTAATCACGCGGTCGGCGAGGTAATCCACCAGCGCGACAAGGAAATGGCCAGACCCCATCGCGGGGTCGCAGATTTTCATTTCCAGCAACTTTTCCGCCGGGTCGAGACCGACCAGAAAGGCGTTGCGGACCTCTTGCGCCTTGTCGCTCGCCTCCAGCTCGTTAGCCTTGGCGACGAATGCGTTCATGCGCGCGGAAACCAGCGGGTCGATGCTCTCCCGGATGATGAGGTTCACCAGATCGTCGGGCGTGTAATAGCTGCCCGAACCCTTGCGCGCGAAAATGTTGGGCGTGACCTTGATGGCGTCGCCGTCGCGCGAGATTTGATATTCCAGCAGCCTTTCGTAGATCGAGCCAAGTTGCTGGACGCTCAAGTCGCGGTAATTGATGTATTTGCGGCCCGTGTCGGTCTTTTCAAACGATAGATCGTCGATAACGCGCGCCATGACGGAATCGCCGATGCGGACCTCCGCAAGTAGCGGAGTCTTTCTGGCGTCGAACAGTCCACCATTATAGGGCGGCAGGCCGATGGAGGCGTCGCCCTGGTCGATGGCGCGGCAAAGATCGTCGAGAACCGACCAATAACGCGCGGCGCTTTCGGAGAGCGGTTCGGCGCGGTCGAGTTTCTTGCCGACCTCCAGCCGCACACGGTCGCGCAAGCTGTATTCCCGGTAACGTTCCTCGCCGACCGGCAACAGGTTGCGGTCTTCGGCATAGAGAATGAACAGCAGCCGATAAAGCAGGACCAGCGCAGCGTCGCGCACGTCGGTCAAAGGTGCGGCAGGCGCGGCGCCAGCGATGGCTTGGGCGAGCGTCGGGAAGATATGGCCAAAAACCAGCGTCGAAAGGCTGGCGGCGACGCGCTCTTCATAGAAGCGCCCTTGATCCAGGGCGCGCTGGTGGAAGGTCCGACCGTCGCCGGTCGTCGGGACAAAGGCGTCGCGCCCAAAAATCAGCGCGAAGATTTTAAGCCAGTGCCGGCGCTCTTCGTCCGGGGGCGCGAAGAGTCCGCCATCGTGGCCGGGAACCGCCAACAGCCGGGCGAGGTCGATTTCAAAGAAATTTTCCGAGACAGAGCGCGCGCCCGAAAAATAGAGCCGCCAGCGGGCGCCATTAGTTAGGACGCCCCATCGTAGGGCGCCGCTGGTCAAATCTTCGACGCGGCGCAGATAGCGGAGCATTTGGGTCGAAGGCGCGGTTTCTTCGCCGCGCTTGCCAGATTGCCGGTCCAGCGGTCGCGCCCAGCGCTTCGACTCGACGATGGCGACGCCAATTTCGTAGCGTTTCCATTCTTCACGGAATGAATTGGCGCGGGATTTTGCGGCTTCGTCCGCGAACAGCAGCCCGTCGGGAACGTCGTCGCGGCCGACGGCGGCAAGATTTTGCTGGCGAAGGCTTTGGCTCCAGCCGAGCGCTTGCAGGACAGGCCAAATCAGATCGTCTTCGGTTTGCGCTTCGTTCGGATTTTTGGCGGTCGGAAATCTCCCGAAGATTTCGGACAGGCCAGCGCTCAGCCGTTCAAGGCGCGAATCGTCGAAAGACGCCCAATCCGGCAGGGTCTTGATCGTCTCTTTCAGGAAATCGACAGCGAACAGGCTGCCTTGAAAGGGTGTTTCGGTCATTGGGCGGGACGGCTCGACAAATACCCATGAGGGATAGCAGGGCAATTGAGTCGAGCCTAGGCCCTTTCAGGTCAGGCGCCCGCCCGCATGGGGATAACATGGCCGCCGCGCCGTAATTCGTCGCACTTGTCGGCCCACCAGCCCATCATGCGGACGCGCTCGTCCCAATATTCCGCGCGCGCATAGGCGCGGCGGATGCTGTCATTGTCGATATGCGCGAGCTGACGTTCGATGGCGTCCGGGTTCCAAAGCCCGCTTTCGTTCAAAATCGACGAGGCCGAGGCGCGGAAACCGTGACCGCAAACTTCTTCCTTCGTATAGCCAAGGCGGCGCAACGCCCCATTGACGGTGTTTTCGCTCATGCAGCGCGCGCGGGACCGTACGGAAGGAAAGAGAAATTTTCCATCGCCCGTGATTTTCTTCAATTCGCGCAAAATGGCGATGGCTTGCGGCGGCAGATAAACCAAATGATCGATGCGCTTCGTCTTGGTTTTGGGCGCGGGGATGGTCCAAAGCGACTTGTCGAAGTCGATTTCTTTCCATTCGGCGGTTCTCAACTCGCCGGGACGGACAAAAACCAACGGGATAAGCTTTAGAGCGGCACAGGTTTCCGGCATCCCGTCATAACTGTCGATAGCGCGCAACAGCCCACCAAAGGCTTTTGGCTCTGTGATCGCCGGCCGATGCTTCACCACAGGCGAAGCGAGCGCGCCCTTCAATGCGGCTGTCGGATCATTTTCCGCCCGGCCTGTAGCTATGGCGTAGCGAAAGACTTCGCCGATGTTTGAGCGGACGCGGCGCGCGGTTTCAAGCCGGCCCCGCGTTTCAATCGGCCGAAGCGCGGCGAGAATATCCGCCGAAGTGAGTTCGGCAACGGGACGCTCGCCAATGACCGGGCGCACCAAATCGAAAATCCAGCGCAATTTGACCAGAGTCGCCTCCGATCTGCCTTCGCGCTGCTTTTTGTCCAACAATTCGTCAGCGAGAACGCCAAACGTGTTGGCGCCGGCCTGCGCCGTGTTGCGCGCGTCGATTTTTTTCTGTTCGCCGGGATCAACGCCTTTCGACAACAGCGCCTTCGCGTTGTCGCGCCGCGCTCTGGCATCCTTCAAACCGACATGCGGATAGGCCCCCAGCGACAGGAGTTTTTGTTTTCCGTTGAAGCGATAAGACAGTCGCCAGAGCTTCGATCCAGTCGGATTGACCAGCAGGAACAGCCAACCGCCATCCGTCAGCTTGTAGGGCTTTTCCTTCACCTTGGCGGTTCTGACTTCGATTTCCGTCAGCGGCATGATGGTATCGCCTTCGATGGTATCCGCGCGATACCATCGAATATACCATCAATTTTTGCGGACACCAGCAAGCCGCCCAAGACGCATTTGGACGCAAAAACGCCCTAAAGCCCTTGTTTTTCAGGGATTTTCGGACGTTTTCGGACTGTTTCGGATAGGAAAGTGGTGCCCAGGGGCGGAATCGAACCACCGACACTGCGATTTTCAGTCGCATGCTCTACCAACTGAGCTACCTGGGCCTGCCGACGCCGGGGCGTTGGAGTGCGGGCCTTATAAAAAGCGAATGGCGGCTTGTCCAGCCC
>JARLJC010000030.1 GCA_031291435.1 Alphaproteobacteria bacterium
ATCAAATAAGTGTTATGTGGAAAACACTGAATTGATAATCCCTAAATTTTTATTATTAGATATGCAACCAAACGCGTGTATGGCCGTTTTATTTTGGTGTCGATAGTGGCGCCATCAAATCCTCCGGAAGGAGTAAACGGAGCACCCGATGGCGAAGGAATATCCTATTGGTCGACACTGAGAGTGTCAGAGTGGTTGCCGGAGAAGGGGCGGTGTTTCGCAGGACGACATCGTGAGGGAAGTAACAGTAAACTTTGAGGGGGCGTGTTCGGAGGGCTGTTTGTGAGTGGCGATTAGCGATATCTTAAAAATGATAAAATTACAATAATTTGTATTGATGTTGACGTAATACGTATTTATAAAAAGATGTCGCTACAAAAATACGGCAATATAATACGTCTGCTGAGAATTTTGTATCGAAATAACATTTCGATATAGTTTAATTTTCCAGTGTGGTGCATCCATTGGGATAATAATCTGCATCTAAGGTTTGATTTGCTGTTTTTTGGGTTGGTTGCGTAGAAATGCGGGAGTTATGGATGGTCAGGTGACTACCCGCGCATCGACGCGAGATCGGCTTCCGTCTGGCGATAAATTCGCAGGAACTTCTCGTGGGGGGTTGCATCGCTCCAGTCGTCATCGGCTGCCATCGAGAGCGGGCGCCAAGGGCGAGCGAACTTCGGCTGGTTTGATTTTGCCACCCGTAAATCAGGAGTTGGACCGTGAACACAGCCGATGAATCCGGCTTGAAGGATCGCCGCCTCCTCAATGCCGAGAGCGAGCCTTGCTTTGCGCCCCCTGCCGGCGGGGCTGTTTCCCTGGAGGCCGTCGCCACCGTCGCGCCAAAAACGATCGTGGTGGTCGAGCGCAACGCCTTTATCCGCGATTGCCTGGTCTGCAGCATCGGGGGGATGTCGCCCAGCAGCAGCGTTCTCGCCTGCGCCCATCTTTCGGAACTGCCGGAGCTCGGTTGCGACCCGTCCTCGACGGTGGCGCTCTTGTCGATCATTTCGCTGACGCAAGCGGAAATTGAAGACGAGTTCGACGTCATGACGGGATGCGACCGGCGCCAGCGGACGATGGTGCTGGCCGAGACCGACAATCTGGATGAAGCGTTGAGTGCGCTGCGACGCGGCGCCAATGGCTATATTTCGACCACTGCGGGTCTGGAAGTGTTCATTCATGCCCTGCGCTTCGTCGCCGTCGGCGGAACCTATGTCCCGGCGCAATGCGTGCTGCTGGCGCGGCGCCCGGAAGCGCCGGTCTCGGCGCAGGCGTCACCGGGCAGCCTGACCGGCCGCGAATGCGCGGTGATCCAGGCGATCCGCCAAGGCAA
>JARLJC010000202.1 GCA_031291435.1 Alphaproteobacteria bacterium
CGATACCGCAGCCGCCCGAACAGACCGGCACCGCCCGCCAGATCGCGACGGGCGCCAAGGTCTACAACAAATTCTTCTGCCAGAAATGCCACTCGCCGGAAGCGGACGGCAGCGGCGCCTGGGCGCTGGGCGGCGAGGTCCCCGACCTTCGCTACATGCCGCGCAGCGTTCACAAGCAATTCGGCGAGATCGTGCTGGGGGGCACGCACCGCGAGCAGGGCATGCCGAAATTCAGCGTCCCCATCGGCCAGCCCCTGATCAAGACCTTCATGACGCCGGCAGAGGCGGAGGCGCTCCACGCCTATGTCGTCGATCTGCAATGGCGCGCCTACAAGCTGGGCCCGCGCGGGTTGAAGCGTGTCGATTCCGCTCCACGCGGCGCGCCGCAAACGGGCGCACCGAAAACGCAAAGTCGTCCGGGTTATTGAAAAGGGTGGTGTGACCTGGGTTTGACGTGGCCGGCCATTTCAACAAAGCCCAGCCCTTAGTCGTGAGGCTTCGACCTAGAAGGGGCCTGCGTGATAAACCCGATAAATTTACCGTCAGGTGAAATCAGCGTTATACGCTTGGCGCCATCATCTTCGTCAAAAGTGCCTGAATAGCGCTGCGGGATTTCATCAGTCTGGTTCGGAACGGCTGTCGCGTTTACGTGGTGGCCGTGAATGCGACCCTTTACGAGTGTGTCGAGGCCATCCTTCGGTTCACCTATCATTATTTTGAACTCGCCCTTGTGGATTGCGAAGTTCACCACTCCCTGCATGCTGTACCATGATCGAATTGTAGGGTCTTTTCCGCTTGGATCGTAGGTAGTGAATGTATCGACCCAGTGCCATTCTGTCCGCGGTAGTTCGGGTTTGGCAGCATCTCGTGCAAACGATTGCCCTGGTAACAATATTGAAAAAGCCAAAATGATGCCGAGAGATTTCATTGCTTCACCGTGAAATTGCGGCCTCGCCCAAGGAACGCATCGGCGGTGTCTGAAACTAACACATTTCTGGACGGCTGCTCGTCGCATAATCCGTGTTGACCATTTCATGGACTGACGGATCTCAATTAACTTATCTCCGCCAAGTACGGAACCCGTTTATGAATGTCTTTCGGTTTGTCTTTCTCGCGGGCCTCCTCTCGGGCGCGATGAATGCCCTGGCAGGGGGCGGGTCGTTCGTCAGTTTGCCGGCTCTGATTGCCGCGGGCGTGCCATCGGTCCAGGCCAATGCCTCGAGCACGGTAGCCTTGTTTCCGGGCGGCGCCGCGAGTGTCTGGACTTACCGCGACGGGCTTGGACCCGTCGGTCCGGCATCGTTGCGGTCCTTGCTGGCCGCCACTCTGGTTGGCGGCGCGCTGGGGGGCGTTCTTCTGCTCTCAACTTCGTCGAGCACTTTTGATGTCGTGCTCCCCTGGCTTCTGCTCGTCGCCAGCGTCGCCCTTGCCTTCGGGCGCAGGGTCGGGGAATGGCTGCGTGCGCGGTGGCGGATCATGCCAAGCGTGGTTGTGGTGATTCAGTTCGGGCTTGGCATCTATGGCGGCTATTTCGGCGGCGCCGTCGGCATCATGATGCTGGCGATCTGGGGGCTGCTCGACAGCCGCGACCTGAAGAGCCTGAACGGACCCCGCACCTTGATGGTCAGCGGCGCCAATGCGGCGGCGGTTCTCATCTTCATCGTCGCGCGCGCCGTCGCGTGGCCTCAGACTCTGGCCATGCTTCTGGGGGCGGCCCTTGGCGGCTATGGCGGGGCGCACATCGGGCGGCGTGCGCCAGCCGGGATCGTGCGCACCGTCACGCTTGTGCTGACCGCCCTGATCACGATCGCCTTCTTTATTCGCG
>JARLJC010000203.1 GCA_031291435.1 Alphaproteobacteria bacterium
ACAACACTCGAACCAAGAGGATTTTATCCATGATGATTCTGTATGGCCTCGACCTTTGGACGGTTATGTCACCGCTGCTGACACCACGGTGGCAGCAGGGGGTGGCTAGTCTGAAGCGCCTGCTCAGGAAAACGGGAGCGCTCAATTGATCACCCTTTATGGCTTCGGCCGCGGCTTCGGCTTGCCGGAAATCAGCCCTTTCGTGACCAAGACCGAAGTCCAGCTCAAGATGGCGGGCCTTGCCTACGCCAAGGAAAAGGCGATGCCGCCGGCCTCTCCCAAGGGGCAGCTGCCCTATATCGTCGACGACGGCGAGAGCATCGCCGATTCCACCTTCATTCGGGCGCATATCGAAGGCAAATATGGTTTCGATTTCGATGCCCCGCTGAGTTCGCAGGCTAGAGCCCAGGCCTGGGCGTTCGAACGCATGATCGAACACCACCTTTATTGGGCGCTGGTCGGTGCGCGCTGGGTCGACACTGAGAATTTTGCCAAGGGGCCGGCGCATTTCTTCGACGGCGCGCCTGCGCATTTGCGCGAGAAACTTCGCGAAGACGCGCAATTCCGCGTCGCCGAAAACTACCTCTTGAGCGGTCTCGGGCGTCACGCTCCGGACGAAGACATCGATCTTGCGGCCCGCTCGTTGTTGGCGCTGTCGGTCCAGCTCGGGGACAAGCCATATCTGATGGGTGACACCCCTTGCGGCACCGATGCCACCGCATTCGGTGCCCTGGCCGGGATCCTGACGCCGTTCTTCGTCTCGCCGTTGCGGGAGCGAACCGAGCAATTCGGAAACCTGACCGCCTATGTCGATCGGATCATGCAGCAATACTATCCGGACTTCGCCTGGACACCGCTGCGTCAGGCCGCGTGAATTTCACATAACGCATGCCCGTCGTCCCCGCGAAAGCGGGGACCCATAACCACAGGCGCTCATTGAAGTAGGCGGTCCCTGCCTGAGTGCCATAACGAGAAGCCGCGGTGTATGGGTCCCTGCTTTCGCAGGGACGACCACGAATTGACGGGGCCTTACGAAATCAGGACGCGGCCTTTGCCTTCAAAGTCGCCAGTTCCGACTCCAGTTCCGCGATGCGCGCGTCGCGGGAGGCGAGCGCGGTTGCCACGTCGGCGGCGTCGAATTTCTGCGGAATATGCTGCGGGCAGTTGGTATCCCACGCGGAAATCCGAAACAGGATCACCTGCTCCGGCCGCGCCTTGTAGCCTTGCGGCATCAGGGATTGCAGGAGGGCGGGATCGTCATCGACCACGCGCGCCTCGCCCCAGATCTTGACCCTGCGGCGATGGGCATAATCCATCACGAAGAGCTGGGCTTTGGGATTTTCGGACAGGTTGCCTTGCGTGATGTATTGCCGGTTACCGCTGTAATCGGCAAACGCCAGCGTGTTCTTGTCCAGCACCTTGACGAAGCCCCTTGGGCCGCCGCGATGCTGGATATAGGGCTGGCCAACGGCGGAGGCGGTCGCGAAATACAGGCTGTTGGCCTCGGTCAGAAACCCCGCGAGGTTGTCGTCGACCTCCGTGCGCCAGCCGTCGCGCTCCTCGACATGGGCATAAGCCGCGCGCGATCCCTTGCGAGCCTGGATGGCCTTCACGGCCGGGGTGAACGCGACGTCGCTGGAATAGGTGTGATCGTCTGACATCGGAAATCTCCGGGGTCTTTGATCTCTGGGCGACCGTCCGCCCGTGCCGCCACCGAAAGTGGGCCTTTTCGAAATTTAAACAATCTACCGAGTTGACACTTTATCATTGCAATATATGAAATAATGCCATGGATCGCTTCGATGCCATGCAGGCCTTTGCCACGGTCGCGGACCTCCAGGGGTTCGCGCCTGCGGCGCGCAAGCTCGGGCTGTCGCCTTCCGCCGTGACGCGGCTGATCGCGGCGCTGGAGCATCGTCTGGGCGCGCGGCTGTTGCAGCGGACCACGCGGTCGGTGGTGCTGACCGATGTCGGCGCGCGCTATCTGGAGCGGGCCAAAGGCATTCTGGCGGACGT
>JARLJC010000204.1 GCA_031291435.1 Alphaproteobacteria bacterium
ATCGCCCCGCCCATGCCCTTGACCATCTTGCCGGGAATCATCCAGTTGGCGATGTCGCCGCTCTCGGAAACCTGCATCGCGCCCAGAATAGCGAGATCGATATGCCCGCCGCGGATCATGGCGAAAGAGGTCGCGCTGTCGAAATAACTGGAATCCGGCAGTTCGGTCACGGTCTGCTTGCCCGCGTTGATGAGGTCGGGATCGACTTCGGAATCGAGCGGATAGGGGCCGATGCCGAGCATGCCGTTCTCGCTTTGCAGGACGACATTCATGCCTTCAGGAATGTAGTTGGCGACCAAAGTCGGAATGCCGATGCCGAGATTGATGTAGAAGCCTTCCTGCAATTCGTGCGCGGCATGGGCTGCCATCTCTTCGCGGGTCCAGGGCATTGTTAGCTCCTTGTCTGAGGGATCGGGGGGCCGTAGGTGTTCTTTTTGGCGTCACCGGGCTGTACATAAAGCCTATAGCGCACCCATGTCGCGTATATCTGCGGCGCGATCATCGCCACGGTAAAGGCTGGGGGCGCGATCTCATAATAACGCAGGGCCTGCGACAGGAAATAATCGGTCACCATCAGGCCGATTAGGTGCCAGCCCTTGCGTCCGCTGTCATGGAAGCGCCGGAGAATGAAAGCGAGATGGCTGAGATACCAGATGAAGAACAGGGCATCGGGGATGACCCGGTTGATGGTTGTATTGAGGATCTGAGGGCAATCGCGGAACCATTCGGGGTGAAAGAACAGGGCTCTCAATAAAATGACCGCTGGCCATAAAGGAACCATGACGGCGAGATTGAGCCATAGTTGCCTGCGCGAGGCGCGGCCGCGCGGGTCGAACAGGAAGTGGAGTTTCTGCCTGAAGGTCATGCCGCTTTTCGGGTGGTGCGCTGCTCGATGCGTTTTTCGAAATGATCGCCCCTGAACAGGCGTTTGACGAAGATGCCGGGGGTATGGATGTTGTCGGGGTCGAGGTCGCCGACGGAGACCAGCTCTTCGACTTCGGCCACCGTGATCTTGCCCGACATGGCGCAGAGCGGATTGAAATTGCGCGCGGTCTTGCGATAGACGAGGTTGCCCTGATCGTCGGCCTTCTGCGCCTTGACGATAGCGAGGTCGCAAGTGATGCCGCGTTCGAGGATGTATTTCTGCCCGTCGAATTCGCGCATATCCTTGCCCTCGGCGACAATCGTGCCGACGCCGGTCTTGGTATAGAACCCGGCGATGCCCGATCCCCCCGCGCGCAGGCGTTCGGCCAGCGTGCCCTGCGGGTTGAATTCGACTTCGAGTTTGCCCGACAGATAGAGTTCGGCGAATAGTTTGTTTTCGCCGACATAGGACGAGATCATTTTTTTGATCTGGCCCTTTTCCATTAATTTGCCGAGGCCGAAACCGTCCACCCCGGCATTATTGCTGACGATGGTGAGCCCGGTGACGCCGGAAAGCTTGATGGCCTCGATGCAATGTTCGGGAATGCCGCACAGGCCGAACCCGCCCGCCGCGATCGTCATGTCGTTTTTCAGGAGCCCCGCCAGCGCTTCGGCGGCGTTCTTGCAGACTTTACCCATGCGACGTTCCTTCCCCTGATTCCCTCGCGGATACTATTTGTCGTCAGGGGCGAAGCGTCAAGTTTATTGCGGGTGGGAGGACTATGGCGCGCTCGGTCCTTTGAGCAGATGCGCATGCAGGGCCGATTTATCGACGGGCGGCGGGAATGAAAAAAGAATGGTTCATTTTGGTTTTCTCCGTTTGTCCGGTCTGTCAGGAAATCAGGACTACACGAGGATAAGCGGGACATCAAAAGGAGCGTTGCGGCCATAGACAGCCAGCGGCAAGGGGCATAGCCCTTGGACATTGATGCCGTTGCAGACGCCGGCTGCGATAGGGAAACTTTGCTGGGTAAGAATGGGCGCATATTGCTCCCAGCTGGAGGCCGCCGGTTTTGCCGAATCGGCGGCGGGAGAGATAAGCGCGGTAGCCGCCAGAGCTGCGAAGGCGGTACGGAAAAGGTCTTTTTTCATCGAATGTCTCCTCCCTGTGCTTTTATCAATATGAAACGATGCTATAACTGAAAGCGGGCGCTGTAAATAGGCTGCGCGCGATTCGTAAAATGGCAATTATGCACTTATATTGAGTTGCAGATTCGAAACTGAAGGCGGAAACCATGTCCACGACCCATACTACTAAATGTCTCATTATCGGCGCAGGACCTGCCGGATATACCGCCGCCATTTATGCCGCGCGCGCCAATATGAAGCCTATCCTCGTCCAGGGCATGACGCCGGGTGGCCAATTGACGATCACCTCCGAAGTCGAAAATTATCCCGGTTTCGCCGACGCCGTGCAGGGGCCGTGGCTGATGGAGCAGATGTCGGCACAGGCGGCGCGCGTCGGCACGGAGCTGATGTTCGACGTGATTGCCGAAGTCGATTTCAGCAAGCGGCCTTTCGTTTGCAAGGCCGAGTCGGGCGACAGCTTTATCGCCGATACGGTCATCATCTGCACCGGGGCGCAGGCGCGCTGGCTGGGGCTGCCGGGCGAGAAGAAGTTTCAGGGCTTCGGCGTTTCCGGTTGCGCCACCTGCGACGGGTTCTTTTTCAAGGGCAAGGAAATCGCTGTGGTCGGCGGCGGCATCACCGCGCTTGAGGAAGCCTTGTATCTTACCCATCACGCCAGCAAGGTGACAATTATTCACCGCCGCGATGAATTCCGCGGCGAGAAGATGATGCAGGATCATGTCTTCAGCCACCCCAAAATCAATGTGGTGTGGGATAGCGTGGTGGAAGATATCGTCGGCGACGAGCAGCCGACGCTTTCGGTCACAGGATTGCGCATCAAGAACGTCAAAACCGGCGCGGTGCAGACTCTGCCCGTCGCAGGTGTTTTCATCGCCATCGGTCATGACCCCGCCACCAAAATTTTCCGCGACAGCCTTAAAATGGATGCCGAAGGATATATCCTGACCAAACCCGACAGCACGGCGACCGATATTCCCGGCGTCTATGCGGCGGGTGACGTTAAAGACAAGATATTCCGGCAGGCGGTGACGGCGGCTGGCATGGGCTGCATGGCGGCCCTCGAAGCCGAGAAGTTTCTGGCCGCGCGCGAGCATGAGCAGAATTCCCTGAAAGCGGCTTCCTAACAACCCCAGCGGCGAGGCGAGCATGTCATACGTCAATAAAATGTTGCTTCCCGATGAGCGAATTATTTACATCGCCACCATTCATTGGATCATTTTCATTCCCGGCCTGATCCTGACCGCCATCGGCGGCATCGGCGGCTATTATGCCTATGAGGTGACCGGGCTGTTTGTGAGCCCGTCAATGCTGCCCGTGTTCGGCAAGATGGCGGCGGGCGCCGCGTTCGTCTGTTCTCTGGCGGGGCTGGGGTTGCTGATCGGCGCTTTTATCCGCCAGACGGCCACCGAACTTGCCGTGACCAACCGCCGCATTGTCGCCAAATACGGGTTTATTTCGCGCTCGACTTTCGAGATCATCAATAGCCGCATCACCGGCGTCAATTTCGACCAGAGCATCATGGGGCGCCTTTTCGGCTACGGCACCATTCTGGTGCATGGCGCGGGCGGCGACTTGTCGCCGTTCGACGTGATCGCACACCCCCAGCTTTTCCAGCGCGCCCTGATGGACGAAATGGAACATGGCCGCAACCGCTAGGGGGCACGGAACCGACGCGGCGGCTTTCGGGCGCAGGCTGGGGCTGTCGCGGGCGGATGCGGCGGCGCTGGCCGCTTTAAAGACTCCGGCGAAGATTCAGGATTTTCTTGACCGGTTGCCTACTAACCACGAAATCGGCGGCGAAACCGTTCTGACCGTGGCCGAGGCGCTACGGCTGGGGACGGCGCATTGCATCGAGGGGGCGTTCATAGCAGCCTGTGCCCTCTGGATGCAGGGCGAGCGGCCTGTGCTGATGGATTTGCAGGCGCCCGGCGACGACGATCATGTTGTGGCTCTCTTCAAACGCGGCGGATGCTGGGGCGCGATTTCCAAAAGCAATCATGTGTGGCTGCGCTGGCGCGACCCGGTTTACCGTAGTTTGCGCGAACTGGCGATGTCCTACTTCCATGAATATGTGACCGGGCCGCGCAAGACCTTGCGCACTTATTCGCGGCCTTTCGATCTGCGGCGCTATGATCCGGCGGTGTGGGTGTCGGGGACTGAGTCGTGCTGGGATCTTGCCTGGGATCTCGATCAGAGCCCGCATTACAAACTCATCACACCGAAACAGGCGCGCGCCCTGCGACCGCGCGACCGGTTCGAACTTCACGCCGGGACTTTTGTCGAGCATGCGAAGCCGGGGACGATACGAAAGAGGTAAGAGAGATGGGACTGGCGGCCCGTCTTCGCCTGCTTCGCAGGCTGCGCCGGGCAAAACCCAAACGCAAAGCGTTTGGGTTTTGGTGGGCCCGGTAGGACTTGAACCTACGACCAATCCGTTATGAGCGGACCGCTCTAACCAACTGAGCTACAGGCCCGGCCAGACGGGGACGACTTCTAACAAATAACCGCGCCTGCGTCCAAATATTTGAAAAACCCTGCGGCGCAGGGGTTTTTTGCCCTTTACCCTTATGCCCTGCACGCGCCGTCATCCCGGCGAAGGGTGGGATCCAGACTTTGAATCTTTTCCTTTTTGTCATCGCGAATGCAGGAGAGATTCTGAGTCTGGATCCCGGCCTTCGCCGGGATGACGGCTCTCCTTCGCCATGCGCGTATCGTGATTCATCTTTCGTTAGGGAATCGCGCGCATAAATTTATCACGCGGCGTGAGCAGATTCGTTTTTGCCTTCGCGCTTCTAAAAATTTCCGCATCATCTTCCCGTGCATCATGCGTGATGCGCGCCGGAATTTTTTCTCCGCGCTTCAAATCACATTCTACAAATCGAAACATGTTGCTCACTTGCAACGCATCGGGATGATGCGAGGTGTCTGGTGTCGGTTTGAGCTTCGCGACACAAAATGTTGTTGACTATTTTTCTCGCTGGTCACAACATCGTGACACTCTACTCTAGTCAACCAAGGAGGTCATTATGGCTGCCAAGAAAAAAGCTGCTAAGAAGACGACCGCTAAGAAGAAGACCGCTAAGAAGAAGTCGTAATATCACGCCGTCGCAAGACGGCCTGATATGACGCTTCAACCCCCGTTCGGTATGCCACGCGATCGCTGGCACGCCGAACGGGGGTTAAGTTTTTTAAGGGCCTTTTATTACATGTTTGTTGATGTTTGTTTGTTGCATTTAAAGATGCGGGACTATTTTCCCGCGCCATGTCTGGTGACGGCGCCGTGATTTCTGAACGGCGCGGATTTCATAAAATGCCGCCGCCGATTCTTTTTTCGTTTTCCTCGCGCCGGATTTTTGCGCGCCGCCCATCCCGAATCGAGGAGGGGTGCCGCGCTTGTTCCATCCGATTCTTTTTTCCATGACGCCGAATCGGCTGGGTGGACAGAGCGAGCCGGGAACGACCCCTTTTGCATGGGGGCGGAGACGTCGCCTGTGCGCCGCCGGGGCCAGAAAATGCCGGAATCCCCGTAAAAGCCGGTCGGGTTGACGCCGACGCGTTTCAGGCTATTATCCGCGCCTTCGCTTCTGGCAGCCCCAGTGGTGGAATTGGTAGACGCGGCAGACTCAAAATCTGCTATCGGCAACGATGTGGGGGTTCAAGTCCCTCCTGGGGCACCAGTCTTCGCGAACGAAGTGAGCGAAGACTGCCTGTGCGTAGCCCGAAGGGCGAAGTCGGGCTAGTTGCCGTTCGCTACGCCTGGCGCGGCCGGTCATTCTTTACAAAGGTCTAGCGAGCGCCCTTGCGGAGAAGTTCCATCAGATACTGGCCATAAGCGTTTTTGAGCATCGGCTCCGCCAGCCGTTCCAGTTGCGCGCTGTCGATAAAGCCGCTGCGCCAGGCAACTTCTTCCGGGCTGGCGATCTTGAGACCCTGCCGCCTTTCGATCGTCTGCACGAAATGCCCGGCTTCGAGCAGCGATTCATGCGTGCCGGTATCGAGCCATGCATAGCCACGCCCCATGATTTCGACGTTCAGCTTGCCTCTGTCCATATAAAGGCGGTTGAGGTCGGTGATCTCCAGCTCGCCGCGTTTCGAAGGTTTCAGGCTGGCGGCGTAATCGACGACCTTGTTGTCGTAGAAATACAGCCCCGTCACCGCGTAATTCGATTTCGGCTTTTCCGGTTTCTCGGTGATCGACATGACCCGGTTGTTTTTGTCGAATTCGATGACGCCGTATCTGCCGGGGTCGCCGACATAATAAGCGAAGATGGTGGCGCCTTCGCGGACATCGCGGGTTCTTTGCAGCAGCGAGGGAAAGTCATGCCCGAAGAAAATATTATCGCCGAGAACGAGGGTCACCCCCTGATTGCCGATGAAATCGCGGCCGATGATGAAAGCCTGCGGCAGCCCGTCGGGATTGGGCTGCACGGCGTAGGACAGTTGCAGGCCCCAGGCCTCGCCGTCGCCCAGCAATTGCCGGAAGCGCGGCAGATCCTCGGGCGTCGAGATGATAAGGATATCGCGGATGCCCGCCAGCATCAGGGTGGTGAGCGGGTAGTAAATCATCGGCTTGTCGTAAACCGGCAAAAGCTGCTTGGAAATCGCCAGCGTGACCGGATGCAAACGCGTGCCGGTGCCACCCGCCAGAATGATCCCTTTGCGCTTCATGCCGGAACCTTGGGGCGAAGCGCGTAATTGGTTTCGATCCATTGGCGGTAAGTCTCGCCGGTCGCGTCCTGCATCCAGTCCAGATTGTCGAGATACCATTCGACCGTTTTGCGGATGCCGCTCGTGAAGGATTCTTTCGGTTTCCACCCCAGCTCGCTTTCGATCTTGCTGGAGTCGATGGCGTAGCGCCGGTCATGGCCCGGACGGTCGGCGACATGGGCGATCTGGGCGCTATAGGTGCCGCCTTTGGGCAGGGGCCGCATCTGGTCGAGCATATTGCACAGCATAATGACCAGATCGATGTTCCTTGTCTCGTTGCCGCCGCCGACATTATAGGTTTCCCCGATACGGCCAGCGTCGAGGACGCGCCGGATGGCGGCGCAATGGTCGCCGACATAAAGCCAGTCGCGGATCTGCAGCCCGTCGCCATAGACCGGCAACCCTTTGCCCGCCAGCGCGTTGTTGATTATCAGCGGAATAAGTTTTTCCGGCAATTGACAGGGGCCGTAATTGTTCGAGCTGTTGATGGTGAGGGCGGGCAGGCCATAGGTCTGATGCCACGCGCGGACGAGATGATCGGACGCGGCTTTGGATGCGGCATAGGGGCTGTTGGGCAGATAGGGGCTGTTTTCGGTGAAAGCCGGGGCTCCCGGTTCCAGCGAGCCGTAAACCTCGTCGGTCGAGATATGCAAAAAGCGAAAGGCCTTTTGGCCAGCTACGGGCAGGCCGTTGCTATAAGCGCGGGCGGCTTCCAGCAGCCGCGAGGTTCCGATCACATTGGTCTGCATGAAATCTTCCGGCCCGTGGAGCGAGCGGTCGACATGCGTTTCCGCCGCGAAATTGACGATGGCGGCGGGTTGGTAGGTCCGGAGCAGCTCAGATGTCAAAGCGGTATTGGCGATATCGCCTTCGACGAAGATATGGCGCGGGTGATTGTCCAGCGCCGCCAGACTGGCGCGATTGCCGGCATAGGTCAGCTTGTCGAGATTGACGATGGTTCCCTTGCGCTCTGCGATCCATTCCAGCACAAAGTTCGCGCCGATAAAGCCGGCGCCGCCGGTTACCAGAAGAACCTGATCGTTGAGAGGAGAGGCGTGCATCTTGTTCGAGTTCCCGGGGGCAGTCTTGCGATTGCAGGGTAATCTGACGAAGCTACCGTTAAACGATTGAAGATTCAAGATTATGCGCCGGGTAGGGCAGGCGTGGGCAGAAAACAATACTGGTTTTTGCGGGAGACGATTATGGTGGAATATCCATTATTTATTGCGGGGCAGGATGACAGCATCAGTTGAACGTGTGCGGGCGGCTCTGGTCTGGGCAGGGCATGCGGATACGATTACGGTTTTTCCCGAAGGTACGCGGACGGCTGCGGATGCAGCTAAAGCGGTCGGCTGCGAGGTGGCGCAGATCGCCAAATCGATCATTTTCCGCTCGGGCGAGCGGGCGGTTCTGGTGATTACGTCGGGGGTTAACCGCGTCGATGCCGCCAAGGTGGCCGCTGCGCTGGGCGAGCCCATTGCCAAGGCCGATGCCGACTGGGTGCGCGAGGCGACCGGGTTTGCGATTGGCGGGGTTGCGCCGGTGGGGCATATAAAGGAGCCGCTCGTGCTGGTCGATGAGGATTTACTGGCACTCGACCCCATCTGGGCGGCGGCGGGATCGCCCGCGCATGTTTTCAGGACGCGGTTCGTGGATATAGTGCGGCTTTCGGGCGGCAGGGTCGCAGCGGTCAAACAATAAGAAAAGTGCGACGGGTTACCCCGCCGCGCTTTTTTATCGGGAAGAAACTCAGGCCGCCTTGATGCGGTCGGCGCCTTCCATGGACAGGATCGAGCGGACGGTTACCGTTTGCGCGTCGTCCTTGGTATTGACGAGAACCACGGCTTTGCCTTCCTTGATTTCCTTTTCGTAACGGCTGGTTTCGGCCGCCGAGATGCCGAGCGCCGACAGCGCGCCCGCCAGACCACCGATGGCAGCACCCCCACCGATACCGCCGAGAACCGCGACCAGCGGTCCGACAACCATCAATTGCGCGCCGGGAATGACGATAGCGGCGACGGTGGTCAATCCCGCCAGCAATCCGCCGAGAAGGCCGCCCGTACCCGCGCCGATCGCGGTATCGACAACGGTGCGATCACCGGTATCCTTGGTAGCGGCTTCGAAGTTCTTTTTGGCTTCCGACGACATAAGAAGGCTGATGTCGTCCTTGGTGACGCCGGCGGAGAGCAGCGCGGCGATCGACTGGTTGGCGACGGCGGGATCATAAAAATAGCCGGCGATATGGGGCATGGGAATCTCCTTGTTGGGGGCTAAAGCTTCCGTTCACTTTGGAGGCGCAGGGCATAAGACCGACATGCCCATGACGGCGAAAAATATAGGAAAGAGCTAAAGGAGCGCAGGGCGCGCTTTAAAAACCCTCTTTTACCCCCTGAAATATATGCTATTCCTAGGTTATTGACGAATGGGGATAGAGATATGACCAAGACGCTTGCCGATATCCGCGCGACCTTCCTCGATTATTTCGAGGCGCAGGGCCACACCAAGGTGGAATCGAGCCCCCTCGTGCCGCGCAACGACCCGACCTTGATGTTCACCAATTCGGGCATGGTTCAGTTCAAGAATGTTTTCACGGGCGCTGAAAAGCGCCCCTATACACGCGCTACCACCGCCCAGAAATCGGTGCGGGCGGGCGGCAAGCATAACGACCTCGATAATGTCGGCTATACCGCGCGGCATCATACTTTTTTCGAAATGCTCGGCAATTTTTCGTTCGGCGATTATTTCAAGCCCGAAGCGATTGAGTTTGCCTGGACGCTCGTCACCAAGCATTTCGGCCTGAATAAAGAGAAACTGCTGGTGACCGTCTATCATGAAGATGAACAGGCCGCCGATTTGTGGAAGAAAATCTCCGGTTTTAGCGACAGCAAGATTATCCGCATCAAGACCGACGCCAATTTCTGGCGCATGGGCGATGTGGGGCCGTGCGGGCCATGTTCGGAAATTTTCATCGATCAGGGCGACAAATTGCAGGGCGGCCCTCCGGGAAGCCCCGACGAAGACGGCGACCGGTTCCTCGAATTCTGGAACCTCGTTTTCATGCAGTTCGAGGAACAGCCGGGCGGCAAGCGGTTGAGCCTGCCCAAGCCTTCGGTCGATACCGGCATGGGGCTGGAACGCATGGCGGCTGTCATGCAAGGCGTTTATTCGAATTACGATATCGATCTGTTCCGCGCGTTGATTGGCGCGATTGCCGACCAAGTGAGCGTCGATCCCGAAGGGCCGCAGAAGCCGAGTTTCCGCGTTATCGCCGACCATTTGCGCGCGACTTCGTTCCTGATTGCCGACGGTGTGTTGCCGGGTAATGAAGGGCGCGGTTACGTTTTGCGCCGCATCATGCGCCGCGCCATGCGTCACGCGCATCTGCTCGGCGCGCGCGAACCGATGATTTACAAATTGGTCGCCGAACTGGTCAAGCAGATGGGCGCGGCCTATCCCGAACTGGTGCGCGCGCAGGTACTGATTACCGAAACTTTGAAACTCGAAGAAACCCGGTTCAAATCGATGCTGGATCGCGGGCTGAAACTGCTCGACGAAGAAACGCAGAAGATTACAGGCAATGGCGCTTTGCCCGGCGAAGTGGCGTTCAAGCTTTACGATACTTTCGGTTTCCCTCTTGATCTGACGCAGGACGTGCTGCGCGGCAAGGGCAAGACTGTAGACACCAGCGGTTTCGATGCCGCGATGCAGAAGCAGAAAATTACCGCCCGTGCGGCGTGGTCTGGCGTTTCGGGCGAGGCTGGCACCGCAAAAATCTGGTTTGAGTTGCGCGAAGAATTCGGCGCGACCGAATTTCTGGGTTACAGCACCGAAAAGGCCGAAGGGCAGATCAAGGCTCTGGTGCAAAAAGGCGCGCGCGTCCCGTCGGCCAAAACCGGCGACGAAGTGCAGATCATCGTCAACCAGACGCCGTTCTATGGCGAATCCGGCGGCCAGATGGGCGATATCGGCGTGATGGTTTCGCCCGACCGCGCCACCGTCATCAAAATCACCGATACGCAGAAAGAAGCCGATGGCGTCTGGGTGCATATAGGCAAGGTTGAAAAAGGCAGCGTCAAACCCGGCGATGTCGTCATCCTCACCGTCGATCACGAGCATCGCAGCAATTTGCGCGCCCATCACTCGGCCACGCATTTGCTGCACGAGGCCTTGCGTCGCAGGCTCGGTGAACATGTCAATCAAAAGGGTTCGCTGGTGGCGGCGGAGCGGCTGCGTTTCGATTTCACCCAGCCGACGCCGATCAGCGCCGAGGCTCTCGCCGAAATCGAAGCGGAAGTTAACCGACGTATTCGCATGAATGAAGAAGTCGAAACGCGTTTGATGTCGCCTGACGAAGCGCGGGCCGAAGGGGCGATGGCTCTGTTCGGCGAGAAATACGGCGACGAAGTGCGCGTTCTGTTCATGGGCGGCAAAGAGGAAAAGCAGGCCAGCGGCAAGGAATTCTTCTCGGTCGAACTGTGCGGCGGCACGCATGTCAAGCGCACCGGCGATATCGGCCTGTTCAAGATCACGGCGGAAAGCGCGGTGTCGGCGGGCGTGCGGCGCATCGAGGCGGTAACGGGTGCGGCGGCTCTGGCGTGGTTCGATGCGCAGGGCAAATTGCTTCATGCGGCTTCGGATGCACTCAAGACCCCGGCGGCGGAATTGCCCGCGCGTATTATGCAGGTGGTCGAGGAACGCAAGAAACTCGAACGCGAAGTGGCGGATTTGCGCAACCAGGTGGCGCTTGGCGGCGGCGGTTCGGCCAATGCCA